>NZ_PDYW01000003.1:0-337924 GCF_002743245.1 Sporosarcina sp. P26b | reverse complement strand
GCTGGAGGTCCTGAAGCAAAAGGCCGCACTTGCCTTTTGAATCAGGACCGAAGCGATCCGAGAGACTGGCGCATGTAGCTAGATGAAACAAAAGCGGAATGCGCCGTCTAGTCTTAACGGACGCTCGGGTGCTTAAAGCAATTCAGAAGATCGGCGCATTCTGCTTTAGAATCAAAAAGCAGTTCGCATACAGTAGTATGCGAACTGCCCTTAATTATTAGAAGAACATGCTGAGACCCATGAACATAGTAGACGCGATCATGGCAGCAATCATCAAGTAGACAACTGTTTTTTGAATTTTTTTATTACTCATGCAGCAAAACTCCTTACGCGTTGGAATAGGTTTGTCTCTATTTTAACAGAAATAAGGATTTTCACAACTAGAATGGCTGTTCTATGTACACATACTAGATACGTAGTAAAAGGGGAATGTCTTATGAACAAGGTAGATCATATTGGGATTGCTGTGAAAAGTATTGAGGAAACATTACCATATTACATAGATACACTCGGATTGACAGTTTTAGCGATCGAAGAAGTGGCTAGCCAAGGTGTTAAAGTGGCGTTCATTGATTCGAATAATGTCAAGATTGAGTTGCTTGAACCGATGACAGAGACAAGCCCGATTGCGAAGTTTATAGAAAAACGCGGTGAAGGGGTTCACCATATCGCATTCGGAGTGACAGATATTCGTTCAAGAATGAAGGAATTGGAAGAAAAAGGCGTTCAACTACTTTCAACTGAACCCAAACCAGGTGCTGGCGGAGCAGAAGTTGCATTCTTGCATCCGAAATCATCTTATGGAGTTCTGTATGAATTATGTGAAAAGACTAAGGGGGAATAATTGATGAATATTTACGATAAAATTAATGAACTGTACGACAAGAAACGTGAAATTGAGCTAGGCGGCGGTGATGATCGAATTCTGAAGCAGCACGAAAAGGGGAAACTGACGGCTCGTGAACGGATTGAATTACTACTTGACGAAGGTACATTTGTCGAATTGAATCCATTTGTTGTGCACCGCACACGCGATTTCGGTATGGACAAACTAGAAGGCCCTGGCGACGGTGTCGTAACGGGTTACGGTAAAGTTCACGGTCGTCCTATTTATTTATTCTCCCAAGACTTCACGGTATTCGGTGGCGCACTTGGAGAAATGCACGCAATGAAAATTGCCAATGTTATGGATTTGGCAGCGAAAAACGGTGCTCCATTCATTGGATTGAACGATTCAGGTGGCGCACGTATTCAAGAAGGTGTTCTATCTCTTGACGGCTACGGTGAAATATTCTATCGTAATGCAATTTATTCTGGAGTTATTCCACAAATTTCTGTAATTCTTGGGCCATGTGCGGGTGGTGCGGTGTATTCACCGGCGATCACGGACTTCGTAATCATGACGGATAAAACAAGCCAAATGTTTATTACGGGACCAAAAGTTATCGAAACAGTAACAGGTGAGAAAATCACTTCTGAAGACCTAGGTGGAGCAAAAGTCCACAACACGATCAGTGGTAACGCGCATCTTCGTGGAGCAAGTGAAGAAGAAGTACTGGAAAAAACTCGTGAATTATTAACATATCTACCACAGAACAATACAGAAAAGACGCCGATTCAGCCATTCGAAGAGCAGGATGATTATCGTGAAGATTTGGCGGATGTCGTACCTTATGAAACGATCCGTCCATATGACGTGCGGAGAGTATTGGAGCAAGTAGTGGATGAAGGGTCATTCTTTGAAATTCAGCCTGAATTTGCAAAGAACGCAGTAGTCGGTTATGCACGTATGAAAGGTGAAACAGTAGGATTTGTTTGTAACCAGCCAAAAGTAATGGCAGGCGGACTAGACATTAACTCTTCTGATAAAATCGCACGTTTCATCCGTACATGTGACTCATTCAATATTCCATTGATCACTTTTGAAGACGTGACAGGCTTCTTCCCAGGTATAAAACAAGAGCACGGGGGAATCATTCGACACGGGGCGAAGATTTTATATGCATATTCAGAAGCGACAGTACCAAAAATCACATTAATCTTGCGTAAAGCTTTCGGTGGCGCATATGTTGCACTGAATTCTAAATCAATCGGTGCGGACTTAGTCTTCGCTTGGCCGAACGCAGAAGTAGCTGTAATGGGTGCTGAAGGTGCAGCGAACATCATTTTCGCACGTGATATCGCAAAAAGTGAAGATCCGGAAGCAACGCGTGCTGCGAAAATCGAAGAATACCGTGAAAAATTTGCAAATCCATATGTTGCGGCTTCACACGGCATGATCGACGATGTAATTGATCCACGCGAAACTCGTATCAAATTGCTTCAAGGACTTGAAATGATGCGCAATAAGCATGAAGATCGTCCGAAGAAAAAGCACGGCAACATTCCACTATAAATAAAGGAGTCTTACATCTTGAATACACAACGATTACTTCAAGAATTTTTGGAGTTAGTAAAAATTGATTCTGAAACTAAAAACGAACGAAATATTGCAGACATTCTGACGAAGAAATTGCAGGAATTAGGCTTTGACGTGACGGAAGATGATACAGCGGAAAAGACAGGACACGGTGCAGGTAATTTAATTGCCAACTTGCCGGGTACAGTGACTGACGCGGATCCGATTTTCTTCACATGTCATATGGATACAGTCGTTCCAGGACAATCTATTCAGCCAATCGTCAAAGAAGATGGCTATGTCTACAGTGACGGCACAACGATTTTGGGTGCTGACGATAAAGCTGGGATTGCTGCTCTTCTGGAAATGGCAAAAGTCATCCAAGAGTCAGAAAAGCCTCATGGCCCAATCCAGTTCATTATCACTGCTGGTGAAGAGAGCGGATTAGTCGGAGCGAAAGCAATGAATCCTGACTATTTGAAGGCGAAATACGGCTTTGCGGTCGATAGCGACGGAGAAGTAGGCGGCATTGTTACGGCTGCTCCTTATCAGTCAAAATTATGGACGACAATTTACGGTAAGACAGCTCACGCTGGTGTGGCGCCTGAAAAAGGAATTTCCGCGATTTCACTTGCAGCTAAATCCATTGCGGGCATGAAACTAGGTAGAATCGATGAAGAGACGACAGCGAATATCGGTCGTTTTGAAGGTGGGAAAGCTACGAATATCGTTTGTGAAGAAGCTTTCATCCTGTCTGAAGTTCGCTCGATCAATCCTGATAAAATGAAGCAACAAATCGACTTAATGGTCGAGAAGTTTGCTTCAACTTCTGAATCGTTAGGTGGTAAAGCGGTAACTGAAACACAACTCATGTATCCTGGTTTCTCGATCGGGGATGACGAAGAAGTCGTGCAAGTCGCGATGAAATCCATCCGCAATATCGGTCGTGAACCTAAAATTATGACAAGTGGCGGCGGAAGTGATGGCAATGTGTTCAACGGTATGGGTGTTCCAACTGTCACATTGTCTGTCGGTTATGAAGAGATTCATACGAAAAATGAACGCATGCCGGTGAAAGAGTTGGAGAAGCTGACTGAATTATTGCTAGAAATTGTCGGTAATGCAATTCACACGGCGTAATAATCTCAACCAAGAGCCTTGAAAGAAGGTGCAACTATGCAAACTGTGATAGTACGGACAGGCAATGAAGAATATGCACTGCCGGTAGAATCGGTGATTTCCATCGAGAAACTGGAATACGTCACACCGATTCCTCATCTTCCACCGTATTTACTTGGACTGATGAAATCGCGTGGTGAACTGGTGCCTATTCTCGATTTAAGTCAAATCCTATATCATCAAGCGACACCACGGGATATCGAATCCCATGTAGTTGTCGTGAAAACGGATCAGCTTGAAGTTGGTTTATTAGTGCTAGACGCAAGAGAGATCTTGGAATTGCCAGAGGACCGGTTAACTTCTACCGCGTTAAAGGCATATTCCAAAACGCCTTATTTCGTGACGGTAGCGAATTTGGAAGATCGCGTCGTAACTGTCATTGATCCGAATATTATGGCGGACACACTTCATGGGATGGATGAAATCTCTAGCTATATGAAGGAACAGCATCAATCAAATTAGTAGGCAAAAAGAACATACATTTGTTAAAATGGAGGAGTGGCAGACTGAAGTCGGTTTGCCGCTTTTTCCTATTACATAAATATTTCCCAGGAAAGAAAGGTGTTTACATGACGGATCTGACTATCGCTAATCCACGTGTCATTATGCATCTTGATATGAACAGCTTCTTTGCCTCTGTTGAACAGGCTGCGAATCCTAAGCTGAAAGGAATTCCACTTGCGGTCGCCGGTAACCCGAAAGAACGCAGAGGAATTCTCGTGACATGTTCATATGAGGCAAGGGCATTCGGTATCTACACGACGATGACTGTTGGAGAAGCTAAACGCCTCTGTCCAAATTTAACGATTATTCCACCACGTCATGAATTATACCGGCAGATGTCTGATTCCGTTTTTGAAATCCTCCGAAGTTATACAGAATGGGTGGAACCTGTTTCCATCGATGAAGCGTATATCGATACGACGGAGATTGGTGGATTGACACGTGCATATGATTTGGCCCGGGAAATCCAGTTGCGTATTTTAGCAGAACTCGATTTGCCATGCTCAATTGGCATTGCACCGAATAAATTTTTAGCAAAGACTGCTTCTGACATGAAGAAGCCGATGGGAATTACAATTTTACGCAAACGTGAAGTACAGAAAAAACTTTGGCCATTGCCGGTTATAGAGATGCATGGAATCGGCAAGCGGACGGAAGAGAAATTGCATAGTGCGGGTATCAAGACGTTGGGTGATTTGGCTACTGCTGAAAAAATCACGTTAGAAGCATTACTCGGAAAAAATGGGCTGCGCTTGAAACAACGTGCAAACGGAATCGATACGCGGCCAGTTGATCCAGAAAGCGCAGAAGAACGCAAAAGTATCGGCAGCTCCACGACACTGCCAATTGATTTGACTGAGTTTGAAGAATGCGTGCCCATATTCGAACGTTTGGCGAAAAAAGTGGCCGCGCGATTGGAAACGAAACTTCTGGCAGGCATGACGATCAGTATCCAAATCCGCTACGCCGATTGGCAGAACACGACGAGGAGCAGAACGCTTCAGCAAGCTGTCTATCTTGAAGAAGATATTACGAAAGTGGCACTGCAATTGTTTCGGCAACACTGGAATGACGAGCCAATTCGATTGCTTGGCATAACGGCGGCCAACGTCATTGAACGTTCCGAAATGGTCAAACAACTGACGTTCGATAATTATGAACAACAGGAAAAGGAATATGAAATGGATCAGCTCATGTCGAGCCTGACGCAACGTTTCGGAGATGGTATTATTAAAAAAGGATTTACGAAGAATTAGGAAGGAGGGAATGAATGTGGACATAGAATTTTTGGGGACAGGCGCAGGAATGCCTTCAAAGCAACGCAATACATCTGCACTCGTTCTCGACCTGACAGATGAGAACAAGGAAAATTGGCTGTTTGACTGTGGAGAAGCGACGCAACATCAATTATTGCACAGTGCGATCAAGCCAAAGAAAATCACAAAAATCTTCATTACGCATTTACATGGTGACCATATTTTCGGATTACCTGGTTTTCTCAGTTCGCGCGCATTTTTAGGCGGCGGTGATCCCGTTGATCTGTATGGGCCAGCAGGCTTGAAAGAATGGTTGCAACATACCTATAAAGTGACGGGTACATACTTGCCTTACAAGCTGAACGTTCATGAAATTCATGACGGCATGATTCTTGAAACGGATGAGTTCAAGGTTTACGCGAAAGAAGTCCAGCATGTCATCCAAAGTTTTGGCTTTCGTATTGAACAAAAAGAGTTGCCCGGTACATTGTTGATCGACAAAGCGATTGAACAAGGTGTTCCGAAAGGTCCGTTGTTACAGCGATTGAAAGACGGCCTTGATGTTGAGCTCGACAATGGGCAGGTTGTTTACAGCAAAGACGTCACGACAGAGAAGAAAAAAGGCTTTGTTATTACAGTCATTGGGGATACGTCGTATTGCGCGGCTTCCGTTGAACTGGCACAAGACGCAGATATCCTCATTCACGAAGCAACATTCACCGATGAATACGCTGAAGGCGCGAAAGAATTCGGTCATTCAACTATTGTGGAAGCGGCGACTGTCGCGAAAGAAGCAAACGTTAAGAATTTAATTGCCAACCATATTAGCGCACGTTTTATGCCAAGTGAAATGCCCGCATTCATTGCGGAAGGTACTGAAGTGTTCGAGGCTATTTCCATTGCGGATGATTTTGCGCGTTATCAGTGGAAACATGGCGAATTAACGAAGTTAGTGAAAAATTAAAGTGCTATCCAAGAAGTCGTCTTGCATGAGACTTTTTGCGATGGCGCTTTTTTATTCGTTTTGAGGTGGAGGCTTGCGTGCGAATTTGCTAGCGCTCAATGTTTCCACGTAACCGCTCTATGAGGCCGCTTGACTGCTCTATCAAGCCTCGCGGGCGCTCTATTAGCCGTCGCGAATGCTCTATGCAGCTTCAATTCCGCTCATAGCACCTAAAGTTCCGCTCATAGAAAAAGACGCTTAACGGAATATCTATCCCGCAAGCGTCTGTGTCTACTATTATTTCCTAGAACCGAGTTGACGTGACCGATTTTCTGCACTTATCAAGCAGTCCGAAATAATTGTCTTAAAGTTATGGTCTTCTAAAGAACGCAGACCTGCTGCGGTCGTACCACCAGGACTCGTCACATTTGTCCGCAACACACTTGGTTCTTCACCAGTCTTTTGCAACATGGATGCCGCTCCGTAAATGGTTTGAACAATGAGCTCCCTAGCATCCGCTGCATCTAAACCTTGAGCTACCGCCGCTTCTTCCATCGCTTCGACGAGGTAATAAATATATGCCGGGCCGCTGCCGGAAAGGGCTGTGACTGCGTGCAGATCATCTTCTTCGACGACTTTAACGATGCCGATCGCATTCAACAGGCTCAAAATGGATTGTTGCATTTTATCTGACACTGCTTCATTGAATGCGATACCGCTTGCCGCTTTTCCTATAGTAGCGGACGTGTTCGGCATCGAGCGCGCAATCGGACGTTTGCCAAGGCCGTTTTCAAATGTCTCGATGGAAATGCCAGCAATGACCGAAAGGACCGTCGTGTCTTCTCCGAGATACGGGGCGATATCCTGCATAACTTTCTCTACGTCTTTAGGCTTTGTCGCGAGAACGACCAAGTCCACATTCTTAATGAAATCCCGGTCTTCGCACACTTTCGTAATGCCGTAACGCGACTCGAGTTCATCTAAACGATCTTTGTCTGAACGGTTCATCACATAGACGTTTTCTTCATATAGTACTCGTTTATTTACGATTCCCGCAATAATAGCTTCAGCCATCTGTCCGGCTCCTACAAATAAAATTTTCTCCATTTCCAACATCCTTCCCAAAATAAAAAAGCGCTCTCGTCCCATAGTTCAGGACGAAAACGCTCGGTTTCCGCGGTGCCACCTAAATTTGCTGTTTGCGACAGCACACTTCACGTCTTCTTTATCGCAGAAGATACGGTCGTGTTTCCACAACAGCTCGGAAGGAGGTTCGAAGGGGAGTGGGATACATGGCTCGCAGCCTTGGCCATGCTCTCTTAAATCCATCCACCCTTTACTAATCTTCCTCATTGCCCGTTCCATACTATTTTTATGATTATGTCATGTACAAACTGAAAAGTCAAACCGCCCTTAACTGTCAATGAACAAGTAGACGATGAATATAACAATCAGAATGGAGATGACGAGCGAAGTGATCTTCATCGCGCTCAGTGGATAATTGCCCGATACTTTTCCGGTTTGTCCATTGACAATGAATTGATAAATTTTCTCCTTAAAATGAAATGAAGAAATCCAGATCGGCAATAATATATGCTTGTACGTGATGTCTTTGTAGTCGGTTGAAAGACTAGCTACTTCCACGATATCACCTGCAACGGAGCGTTCGATACCGTTAACGATTCCTTGTGTCATGATATCTTTCGCTTCAGAGAATCCCTGTTGCAATGAAACGGAATAACGCTCAGCGAGGAATCCGGACATGTACTCTACTTTATAATCCGTCAAACTCGTCAATTGAAAAGGTTGTACTTTTTGCAATAATTTCGGTTCGACGGTGTGCGATGCTTTAATGAGAATATCATCGAAAAACTCGCGATAATTGCCGCTTTCTTGATGCCAGCGGATTTTCCTCACTTGCTCGGTCACTTGTCTTGCTTTGCCGTCTTCATACACCGTCCGAGTTTCAGTAACATAATAGTAATTTCCGACACGCACGACATATTGTGAAGAGGTTTGGCTATCATACGTCCAGTATGGCAAGTAAGCGCCAGAGATTTTATTGAGTCGATAGGTTTTCTTTAGTGTATTGGGGGCGAAGAAATGCCCTTTGATCCATTCTTTGAACTTCGCTTGGGCTTGTTCATTTGAGACTTGGAATGGAATCAATAACCCTGGCTGGATCCCCGCGTCCTGATCGGTCACTGTAATATGGGAGGAACCACAAAACGAACAGAAATCCGCGACGACATGTGCGTCGAGTACGGATTCCGCTCCACAGTTGCCACAAGAGAAAACACGTTTCTCTTCATTCCATAGATGTTGTAGATTATTTCCTGCTTCATTGAAATCCAATTCTACGTGGTGGTCGAACGTTGCTTCGATCGGCATTTCATGACCGCAAAATGGACATTTCAAGCCAAGTGTTTCGGGATCATATTCCGTATTTCCGCCACAGGAAGGACATTTGATATTTTGCGTATCTTCTACGACAGTGTTTTGTTCATCAAATGAAGTCAACGTACATCCCTCACTTTACGTCTAACGTCTCACCGCATTCTGCGCAGAATTTCGCACCTGGCAGATTGGCGTGTGAGCAGGCAGGACAAATTTTCTCCGCGACTTGAGATGTACCGCAAACGCTACAGTACTTTGCATCTTTCGGAATCATAACCTCGCACTTAATACACGGTACTTTATCGGTTTCGACAGACTTTCCGCACTGACCGCAGAACTTCGCATCTGCATTGATCGTAGCTTGACAATGCGGGCATGATTTCGTCGCAGCTTGTGCTTTGGGCTGCTGTGTTTGGTTCTGATTCATCGCATTGGCCATCACTTGACCCATGCCCATTCCAGCGCCCATACCGACACCTGCACCTGCCATGCCGCCTTCATTTTGTGCAGCGTCACGCATAGCTTCTGCGGCTTGATATTGCTGGTATTGTTGCATATTACCAAGCACACCCATCGATGTGCGTTTATCCATCGCTTCTTCAACTTCTTTAGGCAATGACAGATTTTCGATATAAAGTGACGTGATTTCGAATCCAAATGCTGCGAAACGAGACATCATTTTCTCTTTACCTTTATCACTTAATTCGTCGTAATGCATCGACAGGTCGAGCGCTGGTATTTGCGACTCCGCGAATAGATCAGACAAACCTGAAACAATCATTTTCTTCAACTGTCCTTCGACTGCATTCGTATCATAAGAGCTATTCGTTCCAAATAGTTCACGTAGGAAAACAGTAGGCTCTGCCACACGATACGAATAAATTCCGTACCCACGAAGACGAATCATCCCAAAATCAGGATCGCGCATCATGATCGGGTTCGCCGTTCCCCATTTTTGATTGATGAACTGCTTTGTATTAATGAAATACACTTCCGCTTTAAATGGCGAATCAAAGCCGTATTTCCACGACTTTAACTTTGTGAGGACGGGCATGTTTTGTGTGTAGAGAATGTGGCGGCCGGGTCCGAAAACGTCTGCGATTTCGCCTTCATTGACGAAAATTGCGACTTGTGATTCTCTGACGGTTAGTTCTGCTCCCATTTTAATTTCATTATTATGAACTGGGAACTGATAGACTAATGTATTGGCGTCTTGCGCTTGCCATTCGATTACTTCGATGAATTGGTTTTTGAACATATTAAAAAATCCCATAGTGATCCCTCCAACTCGACATGATATTTGCAAATCATGCGATTTCTTGTAGTATACCATACGTAGAATAGGGGAAATGGTTTCATTTTGCAGGAAAATACTTTCTGTAAATGAGTGAACTAGACGTGACGCTCATGAAAATAAAGGGTACAATAGACTGAACAGTCATTCATTTATGAGGGGGAAGTTTTATGATTACGAAAATTATTACACCGACGCCATTTGCGGTCGGTGATGTGAACTGCTTTTTATTAAAAGGCGACACGCTGACGCTCGTGGACGCGGCTACGAAAACACCTGAAGCACGTGAAGTATTGCAGATGAAATTAAAGGAAATGGGCTATACGTTTCATGATATAGAGCAAGTATTCGTCACGCATCACCATCCCGATCACTGCGGTCTGGTAGAGCAGTTCGACCGCGCGGAAATTCTAGGTCACCCATACTTAAACTACTGGTTATCACGTGATGCAGAATTTCTCGATCGCCACGACCGCTTTTACGAACAGTCTTTACTAGAAGAAGGCGTGCCGGATGAGTATTCGAAATGGCTTCAACGTTTCCGCCGATCGGTCGACATGATGGGCGATCGTCCCGTTGACCGAATCATGAATGAAGGCGATGATTTGCCAGGGCATCCAGGTTGGAAAATCCAAGAGTCACTCGGCCACGCGCAAAGTCATTTATCGTTGTTCAATGAGCAGCAAGGTATTCTTATCGGCGGGGACTTATTGCTTGAGAAAGTGTCATCAAATCCATTAATTGAGCCTCCATTAAAAAAAGAGCAAGGACGTCCGAAGTCGTTGCTACAATATAATGCATCTCTAAAACGTTTGTTGGATTTGCCGGTATCACTCGTCTACGGTGGACATGGTGGCGAGATTATGAACGCCCATGAACTCATTACGGAACGCCTAGCGAAGCAACATGACCGTGCAATGAAAGTGCTCGCGATGCTAGACGAATCGAAGACAGTCTATGACGTAACCAAGTTATTATTCCCGGCCGTTTATGAGAAAGAACTCGGATTGACACTGTCTGAAACGATCGGACAATTGGATTATTTAGTAGCCAATGAATTAATTTCAGAAACAACTGACTCTGTAGGGGTTCATCACTATGTCCGCATCTAAAACGGTACTGATCACAGGCGCAACGAGTGGTATTGGGTTCGAACTTGCCAAGCGCTTGGCGGTGTTGAAGAACTACCGCGTCATCGCCACAGGACGTAATGCGAAAGCGTTAGAAGAACTGCGTACGCTTGGCGTGGAAGGATACTGTGCCGATCTGCGCGATACGAAGCAACTCGATTGGTTATTATCTTCTATCGAAACACCTGACCTTGTTGTTTTCTCAGCTGGAGTAGGGAAGTTCCACTTGGCATACGAGACAACGGATGAAGACACGCAGGCAATGCTAGAGACAAATGTCCGTGTACCGATGCAACTGACTGCTCGCGTAGTACCTGCAATGATCAAGCGTAAGCACGGGCACTTACTTTATATAGGCTCACAGGCAGGGAAAGTAGCTACGCCGAAAACATCAGTCTACGCCGCAACGAAGCATGCACTGATCGGCTACACGAACGCCGTACGCATGGAAGTCGCACCGTATAACATCGACGTATCCGTCATCCATCCGGGACCAATCGACACGCCATTCATCGAACTCGCGGACGTCACCGGCGGCTATAAACAAGCAATGGGCAGCCAGCTACTATCAGTCGATACAGTCGTCTCTGCCGTCATGGACACAATCGAGCGACCTAGACGTGAAATAAACTTACCGAAAATCACTGGCTTAACGAGCAGACTTTACGCACTCGCACCGAGTCTAGTAGAAACTATCGGAAAACCATTCTTCTATAAGAAGTAAGAATTATATAGAGCGCTGTCGCTAGAAGTCGTGAAGTTACGACTTGTGGCGGCAGCGTTTTTAGCGTTGTGAAGAAAAGCAGTAACGTCATGTAGTATGTAGTTTAATACGATCGTTAACACACTAAACTAGTTGATCTTCGTTCCAGGCAGCGACTCCAGCGGGAACAGCGCGCGCTGAAAGCCCCGCAGGTAGCGAAGCGAACGAGGAGATTGAAGCCGTGCCCGCGGAAAGCGTCCGCCTGGAACGAAGATCAACTGTATCCATCTCCTCACTTTCTTTAAAGGTAACAATAATAGGATTATGTAAACTAAAAAGAAGTTGGAATAATCTAACATGAATGCTATAGTGTTAGGGATAGAATTCACACTTTAGACATAAAATACATAAACTCAGAATTCCTGCCGAAGCTACTACGACTTAACACCCTGACGCAATTCTGAATGAATTCTCTCACAAAGAATGAAGCACAACGCGAAGAAAGGGTGGAATTCTTATGTTAGCCAAGGAGCACGAACAAAATATTTGGAAATATGCATTTGCGAGTGTCGCCGTCACCGTCAGTTCTCTCGGATTTGGACGGATGTCGTATGGAATTATTATGCCCTTCATGAAAGAAAATTTGGAAATGTCCTATAAACAAGCCGGACTACTCGCCACGACCGTGTCGATCGGCTATTTGATGATGGTGATCTTTGTCGGTTTGCTCGTTACGAAATTCGGTGCCAAAAAGCTCGTCATCTTCGGAACTGGACTCGTTTCATTCGGATTATTCATGCTGTCATTTATCACAGGGTATGGCTGGACGCTTTCTGCGATGTTATTACTCGGAATAGGAACCGCTTTCACCTATACGCCACTTATTACTATATTAGTCGGGTGGTTTCCGAGAAAGCGCGGGATGCTGATTGGATTCCTTGTCAGCGGCATGGGGCTCGGAACATTAATTTCAAGTGCATTAATTCCATTCTTCACGACGTGGTTCGGGGATATGGGCTGGCGCTATTTATGGTTCTTCTATGGCGCTGTGTCAATCGTCTCCATTATAATCGCGATGATTATCTTGCGTGACCCACCGATCCCATTATTGCCGAAGGAGACGCAGAAACGTTCATTTTGGACGAAAGTATACTTCAATAAACGCGTACTTCGCGTCGCTTTCATTTACGGCCTTGTGGGCTTTGCCTATTTGGTGCCGCAAAGCTTCTTGTTCAGTTATATTCTCGAAGTAGGGCTGACGAAGTTTCAGGCGGGGCAGATCATGGCAATCAGTGGAATTATGGCGATCTTCAGTGGGCCTTTATGGGGCGGGGTTTCGGACCGTATTGGTCGTAAATCGGCTTTGCTTACAACTCTTGGTATTGGAGCAGTTTCTCTAATCATTCCGGTGATGTTCCCGGTCTATATCGGACTCATCATTAGCCAATTCCTATGGGGAGCAACGATTGTCGGGATGCTGTCGCTCTGTCAAGCGCTGTCTACGGAACAAGTCCATCCGACATACGCACCTGTCGCACTTGGTTATGTGACATTTTTCTTCGCAGGAGGGCAGTTGCTCGGTCCAGGTATCGGTGGCTGGATTATTGATCGTTTTCAGCAAATACCGCTTGCACTTATTATGTGTAGTGCATTGCTTGGCATAGCGTTCTTGCTGTCGATTCGAATGAAAGCCCATGCGGTCGATTTGGATGTCACGGAGTTAGAAGCGAAACCTGTGCTGGACAACTTTTCTATAAAAGAGACATCTGCCAAGGAAGTGTGAATGGATGGGTAGTACTCATTTTTGTTAAATGAAGTTACACTTCTTACTACAACTATATAGGAAGAAAAATAAGCGCCGACAATCCCATATAGGAATGTCGGCGCTTGTTTACTCTTCGTATTATTTGTTCTTCTCGGCATAGATCTTCATAGCATCGCGCATGAATGTTGCCAAGCCGTTTCCAAATTGGTCAATGTTCTGCGTGAAGCGTTCATCATCCACATACAGTTGCCCGAGTCCTTTAAATGCATCTAACGAGTAATGGTGGCCAGTGTGCTTGTTCAAGAAGTCATACCATTCATTGATACCTACTTGTGCCTCAACAGATTCAGGTGACGTATCTTTCAGCAAGGCCAATTTTTTATAGATCGCTGTCATCTTCTCGCCCATCTCATGTTGTTCTGAAGTAGATTTGTTTTCAATGGCAGCAGTCGATTGATCCACTATTTCATCGCCCCATTTACGACGCGCTTCCTCTTTATACGAATTATGACTGAAATCAAAGCCATCAAATTTTTCTTTATTAGACATCTGTTTCTCTCCTTTCTCAAATTTAGTAGTCTTGTCAATTGTGGCAATCAGTCTGTCGATCCGCTCGCGTCTTTGCAGCAACATATGGCGTTGGAGCTTCAGCGCTTCTTGACGATCAAATGATGGACTACTAATCATTTCTTTTATTTCTTTAAGTGGGAAGTCGAGTTCTTTGAAGAACAGTATTTGTTGCAATGTATCCAGATTTTCAGCTGAGTACAGACGATATCCAGATTCCGTCATCTCATCCGGCGTTAGGAGACCGATTTTGTCATAATGATGCAGTGTGCGTACACTAATCCCTACTAATTCAGCAACTTCCTTTACCATCCATTTCATTGTATGCACCTCCCTACAATTACTACTTTAAAGTATAACGTTACGTAAGAGTCAATAGAGAAGATGAATATAAATTTGAAACGGTTTTCGATCTTATACGTATACAGAGTATGAAATAAAAATCTTGTTCCTAGAAAAGAGTGTTGAATATGTGGAGTTTACTATTATTTTCGTTACTCGCAGGGGTCGTGGCAAGTGCTATTATCGTTCCATTCCTCTCGGTAAATAATAAAAATGAGAAGTTGTCATTTAACCGATGGGTTGCTTTCGGCACACTTGCGGTGATTGCTACGATTGGTGTATTCGTATTTTATTATATAACGAATTTGGATCGTAACTGGACATCGCTTTGGGCATTGCTTCTTATAGTGGCTATTTTAGGAGCCGTTGTTTCTCAAGGTTTAGAACGCAAAGTCAAACTGGTCGTGTCATTTGCTGCGCTTCTAGTCGGTGTGTATATCTTGAGTGCCCCATTGTTTAATGCGAATAAAAAGTATGAAACGGTTGCGATGGCGCAAAAAGTGGAGATCACAGCGTTTGATGAAACGAAAACGCCTGCGAGTGTACCGCCGAAGTTTGCACGCAATAAAATGAAAAAAGCGTTCGGTCAAGTCCCGGATACGAGCTATTATGAACTGGGTCATTTGCAAATTCAAAAAGTACAAGATGAATTCGTCTACATTGCGCCTGTAGAGTTTTCAGGTTTCTTTAAGTGGTTCAACGGGAAAACTACACCAGGTTATTTCACGATGAGTGCGACGGATTCATCGGATAATCCTAAATTTATCAAAACGGAAATGGCGTATACAACTTCTTCCTATTTGCATAAAAAAGTGTATCGTAAAATGCGTATGGATATGCCGGATTTGATTTTTTACGGAGATGTTCAATTGGAAATTGATGATGAAGGCAAGCCGCATTATATTCGCACATACGGGGAATTCATAACGGCACGTAATGGATTTAACGCGAAGGGAATTGTCATGTTGAATCCGGAAACGGGTGCTACGAAGAAATATGCATTGAAAGATGTTCCGGAATTTATTAACGGAGCGATTTCGCCTGAAGCGGTAAGTCTTCAAAATAGTTATTTCGGAAACTATATTCATGGTTTTTGGAACTCTATAGTCGGTAAGAAAGACGTGAAACTTCCTTCAGACGAAGGGACAGAAGCAAATGTTAGCCCAATCTTTGATGCGGATGGACATATGTATTACTTTACGGATTTCACTAGCCCGAAAGAAGGCGTAGATTCGATGCTTGGCTATGCATTAACCGATGGCCGAACAGGGAAAGCAACGTATTACACGGGGAACTTGGAAGAGTCCTACATGGATTCACAAGGTGCGCTCCAGATTATTGAGAAGAAGTTTATTGAGAAAAAATGGAGCGGGGAAATGCCTGTCTTGTATAATTTCTACGGGGAAGCCAGTTGGTTGACGCCGGTCCTCGATTCCAATGGATTCTTGCAAAACTACTTTATTGTTTCCGCTGCAAATCCAGAGATTTCTGTATTTGCGAATTCACCAAATGAAGCGTTGAAATTATATAAAACAGCGCTCCAACGAGGTGGTAGTACAGTAGATGGAAGTTCAAATGCAGTAGAAGCGAAAGCGAATGTCACGGTTGCACGGGTGTTTAAAGAACGTGTAGGTGATTTCACGCTTGTCTCATTCCTAACAGAAGACGGCCGAAACTTCCTTGTTTCATCGGAAGTGGCACCACTTTCAATTTATGTAGAAGTGGGCGATCAACTGATTGTGACGTATTTGGAAACAGGTGAGTTATTCCTTCCTGTAAAAGCATTAATGAATAAGAACGTGAAATAAATATTCCTTATACCCCGGTATCGCAACTCGCGGTGTCGGGGTATTTTTATAATAATATCAAATAAACCACCTTAAAATATATTGGTAAATTCAATGAGAAGAATACGCTACAAGTTTATCGTGAATATTGTTCGGTGATGAATGGTTTTCATCAATGAATAATTATAAAATTCAATAAAAAACTTTTGTACTGCTTTTACGTAATGACGACATTCCCTATAAACGGAAAAACATTATAATATAGAGTTTTAAATTAAAATATTAGGTCAAATTTACTGTGGAGAATTCTTCTAAATAGAACCACGTTTTTTAAAAATAATCTAATGGCATAACCAGCAAGGAAATGTGTTTTTGTTCATAAGATTTCGCTTATAAGAAATTCAATCAATTATACGTTTCTAGCAAATTAGTATTTATTATTACATAATGTATTGTTTAGCAAAATGAACTATGGTAAAGTCGGGTTATTGTAGCGGTGTTTAGTTTATCTTGTCGAA
The DNA here is from genome assembly GCF_002743245.1 of Sporosarcina sp. P26b. Lineage (NCBI taxonomy): Bacteria > Bacillati > Bacillota > Bacilli > Caryophanales > Caryophanaceae > Sporosarcina > Sporosarcina sp. P26b. Next base: position 321,141 of record NZ_PDYW01000003.1, on the reverse strand, counting down.
AATGGTAATGTTCTCCCGACTCGACAAAGTATGGAAGTGAATACAGTTCTGCATTCATTGAAGTAAATGGTTTAATCTCAAATGAAATTTCAGAACATAATGAATATCCGCGCAATTTCACAGTACATAACAATGCACAAAAACTTTTATGCATAGGAGTGATGAAATGGCTGACAACAACAATCCAAAAACAGAAAGTCATGATCCAGGACGTAGAAATTTCTTGAAAAACACTGGTTTAGTAGTAGGTGGCGTAGCAGGTGGATCTTTGCTGGGCGGCTTATTTACCAATCAGATGAAATCTGATGACGGGAAAAAAGGGGAAAACGAAAAGACTGCTGCTAATGTGGATCCGTCCCACGCACGAGTTTTCTTCGGACGCTTTGAAGACTTTATCGTACTGGCAACGGCTACGGAACTTATTTTCCCTGAAGACGACAGTGGTCCAGGAGCTATCGGGTTGGATGTACCGTATTTTATCGATAAACAACTCGCAGGAACTTGGGGCATAAATGGTGACGACTACCGTCAAGCACCTTTTACCAATCTGGAAGGTTTGAAGAAAATCGAGAAGGCTGATGAAAAAGTCAATCATTCACGCGCGAATCGTGGGAAGATATTCCTAGAAGGATTGCGCTTGATGAATAATGAAAGCACAAAACGATTTGATACTTCATTTAATCAGGCGACAGAAGAGCAACAACATGAGATCATGAGCGATCTTGAAGCGGGTAAGCTCGATATGAAATCCATTCCATCGGATGCGTTTTTCGCACTACTTAAGCAAGCGACGTTGGAAGGTGCATTTTCGGATCCGTTATATGGTGGCAATAAAAACATGGACGGCTGGCGCATGAAAGAATTTGCCGGTGCGCGACCTTCTTATGCGGACGTCATTGAAAGTGAAGACTTCGTCGTACTGGATCCAATCAGTTTGACAGATTATCAACGAAAGAAATAAAATTTAGCGTTTCCAGGAGGTAAGACATATGGCAGTAGAGTTAAAAAAAGTAGACGTCGTCATCGTCGGTTCTGGCTGGGCAGGTGGAATTACGGCGGCCGAGCTGACGAAAAAAGGTTACAACGTAGTAGCACTTGAAAGAGGTAAAGAACAGTCACGTGACGACTTTATCGGTGCGAAAGACGAATTGAAATATTCTATTCGCTACAATATGATGCAAGATTTATCAAAAGATACGGTAACTGCAAGAGGAAGTATGGACGAAGTGGCGAAACCAGTGCGAAATAACAACTATGCACGTTTCGGGAATGACACAGGCGGTGCAAGTGTTCACTGGAATGGCGTGAGCTTACGTTGGTTGCCTTATGATTTTGAGATCCATAGCCAAACAGTAGAACGATACGGCAAGGAAAAAATTCCAGAAAACTGTACGATACAGGACTGGGGAGTTACGTACGATGACATGGAACCGTACTATGATAAATTTGAAAAAACAGCTGGAGTTTCTGGTGAAGAAAACCCTGTTGGGCCACCACGTTCGGACAAGTATCCGAATCCGCCATTGAAAACCACTCCATCGATCGAGTTGTTTAAAAAAGCTTCAACAAACTTGGGGTATCACCCATATCGTTTGCCAGCAGCTAATATGTCTGAGCAATATACGAATCCCGATGGCGAGACAATCAATGCATGTATGTATTGTGCGTTCTGTGAAGAGTACGGGTGTGACTTCGGTGCCAAAGGGGATCCAATTGTTACCGTACTTGAAACAGCTAGAAAAACGGGTAATTTTGAGATCCGCAATGAATCGACAGTTACGGAAGTCATTCATGACGGAACGAAAGCGATCGGTTTGAAATATATCGATAATATTACAGGAAATGAATTTATCCAACTTGCGGATATCGTCGTACTCGCTGGCTTCGTCTTTACGAATAATAAGCTATTATTGAAGTCGAAAATAGGTAAGCCGTACAATCCTGAAACGCAAGAAGGCGTAATCGGTAAAAACTTTACAGGCCACTTCAGTAATATTAGTACGTATATCGGTGCACGTGGTTTCTTCGATAATGAAAAGTGGAATTTATCGATGGGTACAGGTGCGCTAGGTGCAAAGGTAGACGACTTTGCGGGAGATAACGTGGATCATACAGACCTTGATTTCCTTCACGGTTATGAAATCCGCTATTACCATTTAGGTCAGCGTCCTATCGATAATAACCATGTACCAGAAGGCACGCCTGCTTGGGGTAAAGAATACAAAGAGAAGAACTTGTTTTATCATAACCGCAGCTTGATCATTCGAGCGAAGACTGCGTTTCTGCCTAACCGGTACACGTACTTGGATTTAGATCCTACGTATAAAGATGAGCTAGGCGATCCGTTGATTCGTGCAACGGTGCACTATGAAGAGCAAGATATTAAACGCGCGCAGCATGGTGTAGAAACATGTAAAGAAATTATGACAGAAATGGGTGCGGATATTATTGACCTAGTCGATGTTCCGGATGATGTGAAGTTTGACAGCAAGTTCTACACAAATCACTTCCTCGGCGGTGCGATCATGGGTGAAGATCCTGAGACATCCGCTGTCAACTCGTACTCGCAAATGTGGGATATGGAAAACTTGTTCGTGCTAGGTGGATCTTCATTCCCACACAACAGTAACCATGACCCGACTGAAACAATCGGTGCGTTTGCTTACCGCGCTTCAGAAGGTATGATCCAGTATCTTGAAGGCGAAGGCGGCTTGTTAGTGGAAGCTAAACAAACGAGTAAAGCGTAAAAGAGTAATTATATAAATAAATAATGTATTTAAAATAGCCTAGTGTCGCAAATGCGATACTAGGCTATTTTTTAAACTTAATGAAATACAAACGGATAACTATAACGGTTTAATCGTGTATGTACTCGTATAACTACTTTAACCCTGCGGTCTCCTCTTCAGTCAAATAACGCCACTGACCGCTTGCTAATGATCCAAGCTCAATATGTTTGATTCGTACCCTCTGTAAATGCGTTACAGTATATTGAAAACGTCTGCACATTCTACGGATTTGTCTATTCAATCCTTGGGAAAGCGTCATACGAAACGTATAGTCATCGATCTGAGTGACCGGACAAGGATTAGTCGTGGTGTACCCTTTAATTCTTGGGTTGTAAATATCTACACCGTTTGATAAGTCTTCTATAAAGGTGCCCGTAATCTTTTTATCAACAGTTACTACATATTCTTTTTCTTGCTGATTTTCTTCTTTCATTAACGCATTCACAATACTTCCGTCATTCGTTAATAAAATCAGACCTTCCGTTTCTTTATCTAGACGTCCAACGGGAAAGATCCGTTCAGGAAAGGAAATGAAGTCGATAATATTACCAGCAATAGCAGGAGAAGCTGTACACGTAATGCCACTTGGTTTATTGAGCATGATATATACGTCTTCGGAAGTATGTGCGATTAGATGACCATCGACTTCAACTTGATCGTTCTCTTCAACTAGATACGCATGGGAAGCAATCTTGCCGTTAACTAAAACTTTTTCAGCTGTAATATACCGCTCTGCCTGTCTTCTCGAACAAAATCCTGAAGAACTAATATATTGATTCAATCTCAACATGTCCGCTCCTGTCTTTCTATAACGTTTCTTTTAGTATATCATGATTGCTCTTTTTACTACGCACGGCATTCGGATAAGTATTCGATAGGAAGCAAATGGAGAGCGTTTTGATATAATGAAGGAAACGTCTAATGAGTAGGACTGGCTGCACGAGGAAATACAGACTCAGGAGGGTAATATTATGATGATAAACTTTGTGAAATTAACGGAACCTACAGCTGCGCTAATCCACACGCTGAATCGATGGGGGAATGATACGTATTTGAAACCTTTGAATCAACCGAATCCAAGTAAAGAAGCATTAGAGCAAGAACATACTCTCACTATAGAAGATGTTATTCAAAAGTTAGCATATCAACATACATTCCTTATCTATTTGGAGGATCAGCTAATCGGTGAAATGAGCTATACTGTGGACCCTGATCATTTACTTAAAAAAGAACCCGGGACGGCGTGGATCAGTATTTCCATTGGGGAACGTCAAGGACGAGGGAAGGGCATTGGTTTTACGGCGCTCGACTACTTGGAACAACAAATTAAAGGACAAGGTCTTAAGCGAATGGAATTGGGTGTATTTGAGTTTAACGAGCCCGCTTTGAAACTGTATAAGAAATTAGGGTATCGAGAAATCGGCCGGATAGAAAACTTCACGTATTACGAAGGAGATATGCGCGCGGATATTCGTATGGAGAAATGTTTCTAATTATAAGAAAATAAAATTATTTTATTGGTTGATCTAGCTTGATCTGACAAGGTTTTAATAGCTAGTATACGAAGATTGCAGTACCAAAATACGAAGAAGTAATCATTTGGGTTGCTTTTTTATTTAATGTCTGTTATATTTAAAGAGTATTATCTTTGTTCTTTTTCAGATCGAGAATATATTTCATGGAAATATATTTTGTTTTTCGTCTAAAGTTTTGAGCAAGTATAGTAACATCATTGTGTGGACATCCACACTAGGAGGCAATTAATTATGGAACAAGGTACAGTGAAATGGTTTAACGCAGAAAAAGGTTTTGGCTTCATCGAGCGCGAAGCAGGAGAAGACGTATTCGTACACTTCTCAGCTATCCAAGGCGACGGTTTCAAATCTTTAGACGAAGGTCAAAGTGTAACATTTGAAATCGAACAAGGACAACGTGGCCTACAAGCTACTAACGTTCAAAAAGCTTAATTTAAGCTTTAGAAAGGCCCTCTATGGAGGGTCTTTTTTTATGATTATATTTATGCTACATAAGAAGTAAAAGCGTACTAATTCATTTGAGAATTAGTACGCTTTTTGAATATTAAAGGTTAAACCAAATATGGGTAGAGAAAAATAAAAGCGCAATAGTAACCGTACATTTTATGCGTAATTTATGATTTATCAGAAACTTAGTTAACAAATCTTTCTTAATTCACTAATAAAGTTTAAAATGGAAGGATATAAGGAGAGTGACATCCATTGAAATATGAAAACACATGGGATTTAGAAACTATTTTTGCTGGGGGAACCCAGTCTGAAGAAGTACAAACTAAGCTTTCGGCTGTAAAAGAAGATATTGTCGTGTATGCAGATCAATTAAAAGCGTGGAATTATGAGCCGGCGAACGGTGCTTCTACACTAGCTGAATTATTGAAACAGCAAGAAGTCATTGGGAAAGGTTTAGGGCAGGTTGGCACATTCATCAATATGTGGCGGGACGCTTTCATGGATGATGCGCATGCAAGCGTTGTCAAAGGCCAGGTGATGGAGTTAGGTAGTGAAATTCAGCAATTGTCTACGATCTTTACGAAGAAACTTGTAGCGATTTCGGATGAAAATTGGGGAAGTCTTCTGCAAGATGATATGTTACACGAAATCAGCTTTGCGTTGAATGAAATACGCGAAGAAGGTAAACGTTTATTATCTGAAGACGAAGAAAAGCTGATTGCTAAATTAAATAAAGATGGCCTTGCAGCATGGAGCGATTTGTATAATACGGTGGGCTCCACGATGACGGTTCCTTTTACAGATAAAGACGGTGACACAACGGACTTATCCATTGGGCAAGCGATGAACAAAATGTACGCTGATCCGGATCCACAAGTCCGTGCAGACCTTTTTGACAGTTGGGAGAAAACGTGGTCGACGAACGGACCGATCTTTGCGGATATCTTGAATCACTTGGCAGGTTACCGTCTGACATTGCAAGAAGTACACGGGAGAACAGGCCATTTAGAAGAACCACTTGAATATAATCGGATGTCCGAAGAGACGTTGTCTGCGATGTGGTCGGCAGTGGATGCGCAGAAACAAACGTTTATTGATTACTTAGGACAAAAAGCAGATTTATTTGGCGTAGAAAAACTTGGTTGGCAAGACGTGGCGGCTCCTGTTGCAGTAGGGGAAACGAAACCGACTCGTTTCACTTACGATGAAGCATGCGATTTCATTATTGAAAATTTCGCTTCATTCGGACCGAAACTCACCGCCTTCACAAAGCATGCACTTGAAAATCGCTGGGTTGAAGCGGAAGATCGTTCGAATAAGCGCCCAGGCGGTTATTGCACAAGCTTGCCTGAATTCAAAGAGTCGCGTATTTTCATGACCTTCACAGGTTCACCAAGTGATACGAGTACATTAGCGCATGAACTCGGGCATGCCTTCCATAGTCACGTCATGAAAGATCTACCCGAACTAAATCAAGGGTATGCGATGAACGTGGCGGAAACGGCCAGTACGTTTGCTGAGACCATTATTGCAGATGCTACGGTGAAAAATGCTGCATCGGATGAAGAGAAAATTTCTTTGCTTGCCAATAAATTAGAAGGTGCAACGGCTATGTTTTTAAATATCCGTGCCCGCTTTATATTCGAGGATAAATTCTATACGGAGCGCGCAAATGGCATCGTTTCGGAAACTCGTTTGAATGAATTAATGGTCGAAGCGCAAAAGGAAGCATTCGGTGATAGCTTGTCTTCTTATCATCCACATTTCTGGGCAGCGAAATTACACTTCTTTATCGATAGTGTACCGTTCTATAACTTCCCGTACACATTTGGGTACTTGTTCAGCTTAGGGATCTACGCGGAATACTTGAAACAACCTGAAGGATTTGAAGAGAAGTATATCGCGTTATTGCAAGATACGGGATCGATGAAAGTAGAAGATTTAGCGAAGAAGCATTTAGATGTAGATATTACGAAAGAAGATTTCTGGGCGGCTGGCATTGCGCTCGTTGCGAAAGACGTAGAAGAGTTTGTTGAATTGACGGACGCCTTACAGAAGTAAACTTGAAGAAGTGAAGTCCGATTACAATCATTATCATGGTGATCGTCGGTGTATTGATGGTGGTCGCGGGGTATAAAACTGCGCAAAAGATCAATAAACGGTAATAGAAAGCGAAAAAATCCCGATTCTTTTATTTAAGAATCGGGATTTTTGATTGGATTTATTGATTTTCTTGATGATTAAACGTATCCATAATGTAACCAACAATGGCAGCAACGAGCGCGGGTAAAGCCCAGCCAAGTCCTTGTTCGAAAAATGGAATAAATTCTAGCCACCCGGTCAGGCGATCCGAACTGTACCCTATGCTAGTCAGTATTTCATATAACGCAAAAACAGTTGTGATAAATATGGAAAGTCGATACATCATCTTTCCGCCACCTGCAACGTGTTGGAATAACGAAAGAATGACTAGCACGATGGAGATCGGATAAATAAACACTAGTAAAGGTATAGCCAAAGCTAAAATGGCATTCAATCCCAAATTGGATACTAGCAACGCGAACAATACAAAAATAGCGACATACGCCTGGTAACTCAATTTTGGGTAAATTTCATTGAAAAATCTTGAACAGGCATTAATTAAACCGACACAAGTTGTTAAACAAGCCAACATGACAATGATTCCGAAAAGTAGTCCACCACCGCTTGGGAATAACATGCGAGCTGCTTCCGTTAATACTTCTGCGCCATTTCCAAAAGATTGTTCATTTGGAATCACCTTACCGATCCATCCGAGTGAGAAATAGACGGTGGCCAATCCGATACTTGCGATGAAGCCTGCACCGAGAGTCCCTTTAACAAGCTCCGCCTTCGATCTGGAACCTTTGTCTTTTAACGCGTTGATGACAACAATTCCAAAAGCAAGCGCTGCGACAGCGTCCATTGTGAAATAGCCTTCCAAGAAGCCAGTTACGAATGGGGCTGATGCATAATCTGCTTGTGGAGCAGAAGATATGTTATCAAATTTGATGAAAGCTTGGACAACGAGTACCCCTAAAACTAGCAAAAGAATAGGCGTTAAAAATTGGCCAATTCGATCTACGATTTTTTTAGGGTTTAAGCTGATGTAATAGGTTAAAGCGAAAAATAGTATAGAGAATATAAGCAATGGGATGCTGCCATTCACTTCAACGATTTGCTTGAACCCTAACTCATATGCAACATTTGAAGCTCTCGGTATACCATAAAAGGCTCCAATGGACATATAGATGATGATGGCAAAAATCATTCCGAACACTTTATGTACACGGTTACCCATCGACAATAATCCGTTATCAGACAAGGCGATCGCCATGATTGCCATGAAAGGCAGTAGTACGCCTGTAATGAGAAAGCCCGTAATGGCGGGTGTAAAGTTCGTTCCTGATTCTAATCCAAGAAATGGTGGAAAGATAAGGTTTCCAGCTCCGAAAAATAAAGAAAAGAGCATGAATCCTGTGAATAGTATGTGTTTTTTACTCACTATAATACCTCCTGATGTGTTTTGTGTGTGCTGAGAGTAAAATGAAAGTACATAATATTGCTATATAGAGATATTGTAATCTAGAATATTGCGACTTTGCAAAATATAGTGTCAATTGTATTGGTAATTTACCCAATACCGTTGATTCGACAGATACATTTTCCGCAAAAATGATTCCGATCATTCGGGTACGATGTGCAGCTTACATCTTCTTTTATTTTTGCGCATAAAAAACTCGCCCCCTAAATAGGGACGAGTCTTTACTCGCGATACCACCCATGTTCGAAAAGCTTCGCAAAACGATAGAAAAATTACATTCACTATCACTATACGATTATACATGTTCCGTTTAACGGCGGAAGTCCGGCAAAATTTACTATTTTCAACTTTGCATCTTAGAGATGATTTTCGGACACGATCTGTTCATCAGCTTTCACCAAATGCTGACTCTCTTGGGAACAGGATTCCTATCGTACTCTTTCTCGTCACTGAATATTATATACTACAATACAATTTAACAGACAACTATTAGAAAGGTCAATACCTTTTAATATATTCGGAATATTGAAACGCGTTCACATATTGGAGTAAGAGGGAAGATAATACAACGATAGAAAGTTTAGTATTTTTATTGTGTTTTGGAAGAGTTTCATTCACTAATTACTGGACTTTATGGCTTTTAAACGCATTTTCAATAATATGTACTAAGCAATGCTACGATTAGTGTAGAGACACTTAAAATGCAAGTAATAGTTCGCAAGTTGTTCAGTAGTGTCCAACGAGATTCAAAACGTACTCTTAATTCATTCCATTTAGCATCGCTTGCAGGTAATTCTGCAGAGATAATGTCTTTATTTAACGGAAGATTTCCTAAGAAAGTAATAAGTAAAGTCGCGATATAGAAGATCAATGCGATCGATCCTAAAACAATTTGAGAAGACTGCTGCGTCAAAACAGCTACTACAATAAATCCAATTTGCGCTAGAAGAGCACCGTTTGAAATGATAAGGAAAAGTGGATTGGCTACGGATGAAGTCAAGTGTCTAATGGCAAGAACGAAAGTACGATCTTCTGCTTTACGTAGACCGGGCATGACGGAGTTGGCGTATGCAAAGACGATACCAGCCATCATTCCGGTTGTGAGTACAGCGAGACCCGCTAAAACTGTAAAGAGTAATGACTTATTGTCTTCGATTGGCTCATTTTGTTCAGCCATCAACCCTTCACTCAATTCCGTGGATATTAGTGCGGCCGGTTGCGAAAAACTGAATTGCTGTAACGGGTTGTCATTCATCTCAGGATGGGGTACATTATCCGAAGCAAATGCTGTCGATGGCAATAGCGATAGGCAGAAAATGACTAAGAGGGCACGAAACCCTGTAAATAATCCATTCATATGTGTGTATATCTCCTTTAGTGTATGCATGTCACGCGTTATTCAATTGTCATGCTTGTGAAGTAAATGAGGAATAGCTAATTGAATAAATTCTTCTGGTGTGATCTCGTTACTCTTTCGTTTCCATTCTACAGAAGCTCCATAGATTCCCCAGCTCAAGATGACAGCGGTAATCTTCAACCCTTCATCTTCTTCTGTTTTATGTTGTTTTAACAGCATTCTATAAAAAATGATTTCGAGCTGTTCTCGAATATTCCGAGCAATCGTATCTTCGTATCCTCTGTGACAACGGTTCGATAAGGATTTTTGGAAGTTCGTGATCGCTACAAAAATACTCGTGATCACTTCTTCGTTTAATTCACTGCCTTGATAATTGCTGCAATCCAAATTCACTACTAACACTTCAGATAATACCTTTTCCAATAAGTCATATATATCCTCAAAGTGATAATAGAACGTTGCACGATTAATCATCGCTTCCGCCGCAATATCTGTAACCGTAATATCTTTAAATTCTTTTTTACCCGACAGTTCCATAAAAGTATCCATGATTAATTTACGTGTACGTAGAATTCGTGGGTCCGTCTTCGGTTGATTCATGTCGTTTTCCCTCCTACTTTTCCGACAATGTCTTCAATGTGTTGTATAAGCGACAAAACCAAGGTTCTATTGGTGTTGATCATTTTCATTATGGTATAGAATTTAGTTGTAGGCAAATGATTAGCGCGTAAAGCAGAGGATACGAAACGTAATTAAATTTTACGCTAGCAGTGAAAATTAGAAAAAATAGAATCGAACGGAAGAAAGCGCGGATTCCGTAAACTATAGAAAAGGGGAATAATACATTGAAAAACAACAATAATATGATGTGTGATATGAAAACAGGAATATGTGGAGAAGCGGGAAGCGATGAAATGGAAATGATCGATTTTAACCAGCCAGCGAAAGAGATTAATTTGTATTATGTGACGGATCCTATATGTTCTCATTGTTGGGCGATTGAACCTGAGCTTCGTCGATTTGTAGAACAATATGGTCATTATTTCAACATGCATACGGTGATGGGCGGTTTATTGGAAAAATGGCATGACGGGCCAATCGATCCTGGAAATGGTATTTATAAGCCGGCCGACGTCGCGGGTCATTGGAGAGAAGTTGGAGAACATTCAAGAATGCCGATTGATGGTAGTTTAATGGTTGATAATCCAGTCCAATCTTCGTATCCACCGTCTCGTGTATTTAAAATTATTCAAAAGAATCATGGCGACACATTGGCATCTGCCTATTTACGACGTACAAGAGAAGAGCTTTTCGTATTCAATCAAAATATTTCAGAACGCGCTGAGATGATTGGAATCGTCAATGCACTTGGCCTTGACGGAGAAGCGATTGTCAATGAAGCTGAACAACCAATCGGACAACAATTATTGAATGAAGACTTTGCACAAGCTAGAAGTTTAGGCGCAACGGGTTTCCCAAGCATTATTATGATCAATGCAGAAAATAAAGGCTTGAAAATTGTAGGGGGTCGTCCACTTGAATCCTACGTCGATGGATTAAAAAAAGTTCTTGACGTGGACACACTACAACCAAAGCCACAACCAGCACTTTCTAGCTTACTTGAAAAAGAAAGACTACTTTTCTCAAAAGAAATTGAAGTGATGTACGATGTAGAACAATCTGACGTAGCTTCTTATGTAGAAAAAGAACTTTCACCGAATCCATATCAAGCAAAAGAAATTCTAGGAGAAGTCTATTTCACAACTACTGAATGAAAAGGAGAATGATCATGAGCTACATTGCACAAGTTGATTTTAAAATGGATGGACCGTTTGGAGAAGAAATGGCAGAAGGATTTGCTGATTTGGCAAAAAGCATCAATGAAGAAGAGGGATTCATTTGGAAAATATGGACAGAAGATCCTGAAGCTAAAGAAGCCGGTGGAATTTACAATTTCGAAACAAAAGAATCGGCTGAAAAATATGTAGAGATGCACACAAAGAGATTAGCTAGCTTTGGTATTACGGGCGTTAACGCAAAAATCTTTGCTGTTAATTCTACATTGACTGCGATCAATAAAGGACCTGTAAACTAAGTTACTAGAAGTATTTCTGTAAAACACGTACTATAACATAAAATCGACTTCCTTTTGGATAGTCGATTTTATTATATAAGAAAAAAGGAGGAGTTACGATTGTTACAAAAACTCGCAGCAGGAAATCATGCCGTGCCATTTAGAGGACCTTTCACTATTACACGCGTTCAACCAGGCGATATTCTTGGCAATGAAACAACAGACACAGCGTTTGGCCCATTAGCAATCATTGACCATGCGGTGATGAAAAAAGGGTTAACGATTAAAATGCACCAGCATATCAACGATGAAATTTTAAGCTATATTGGCTCTGGCGTCATGCATCATCGTGATTCTGCAGGATTTGAAGCGCCGATTGCTCGCGGGAAATTAATGTTGATGAATGCAGGAGCAGGGTTTTGGCATGAAGAAAAAGTAAAAGAAGATGAAGTAGAAATGCTTCAAATCTTCGTGCGACCGAATGAAACCGATCTATCACCGGAAATTCAATTTCATGATAAACCGGTAGACAATAAGGATTGGTATGTCATGGTAGGGCCTGAAGGTAGCGAAGCCCCATTGTATGTACGACAACAAGTCTACATTCTAGACGCGCACCCTAAAGCAGGTGAAGTGGTTGACGTTCCAACCTATTCAGGTCTCACTCCTTTCCTGTACGTCATGAATGGAGAGATTACGATGGAACGTCTGACAATTGGCAAACAAGAAGCGGTAACCGATCAAGTCAATCCACTACCATCGTTTGTCGCGAATGAAGATACTACACTTGTCCTGTTCTTTGTTGAAATGACTGCGGCTATGTCTATGGATGGAACTATTAGTGGGTTGAAGAAGTAGCCACGAATAAATGAATTTAAAATTTTATGTGTTGACAATGAAATTTACCCGTGTTATATTTATATTGAATTCGAGATAAGTTAATTAATTGCAAAAGCGATTGACGCTAATTTAAAGACAATCTCTTTTTTTTAAACAAATTTGCCTCGAATTGATAGTATATGAAGACGAGCTAATATATAGGAGGATGTATATGAACCATTTAAAAGGAATTCATCACGTAACAGCAATTACGAGTAGTGCAGAAAAGAATTATGATTTTTTCACCTTGTATTAGGAATGCGTCTCGTAAAGAAAACTGTCAATCAAGATGATGTGCAAACCTACCACTTATTCTTCGCAGACGATAAAGGCTCGGTTGGAACAGATATGACATTTTTCGATTTCCCGGGTATTCCAAAAGGTACGCATGGTACGAATGAAATTTATAAAACTTCATTCCGTGTACCGACAGATGCGGCACTTGATTACTGGGTGAAACGTTTTGAAAAATATGAAGTACAACATAATGGAATCGAAGAAGTTTTCGGTAAGAAGACGATTTCATTTGTAGACTTTGATGATCAACAATATATGTTAGTTTCCGATGAGTTGAACGAAGGTATTGAGTCAGGAACACCTTGGCAAAATGGTCCCGTACCATTGGAGTTCGCCATTACAGGTTTAGGACCTATTCATATTCGTATCGCTGAATTTGATAAGTTTAAAGGTGTTTTGGAAAATGCAATGTTCATGCGAAATTTTGCAAGTGAAGGTTCATTCCATTTATTCGAAGTGGGTGAAGGTGGAAATGGCGCGCAAGTCATCGTGGAACATAATGAAACGTTACCTGAAGGTCGACAAGGATTTGGTACAGTGCATCACGCAGCTTTCCGCGTGGAAGATACGAACGTATTGCATGAATGGATAAATCATATGCAATCATCGGGTTTTAGAACTTCAGGCTATGTGGATCGCTTCTTCTTTGAATCTTTATACGCAGCAGTCGCGCCTGGCATTCTATTTGAATGGGCAACAGATGGTCCTGGATTCATGGGAGACGAACCGTATGAAACAGTTGGGGAGATTCTTTCATTACCACCATTCCTTGAAGGACACCGCGAAGAAATTGAAGCAAAAGTTAGACCGATCGATACAGTACGTAGCACACGTACATTTGATAAAGAGTATTTGTAAGGAGTTGGAATGAACAATGAGTTTTTTCAGTAAATTATTTGGAACAAAACAACAGGAGGAAATAAAAATGACAAAATCAAATATCGGTATTATTTTAGGATCCACACGTGAAGGACGCGTAAGTCCACAAGTAGGAGCATGGGTAAAAGAATTGGCAGACAAACGCGGAGATGCGAATTACACGATTATTGATATCGCGGATTATAAATTACCACTTCTGGGCGAAGCAGGCGGCGATGCATCAGGCGCAGCAGCATGGTCAGAAATTATCGCAAAACAAGACGGGTTCGTATTCATCGTTCAAGAATACAATCACTCCATTTCGGCTTCACTTAAAAATGCATTAGACTACCTTCGCGTAGAGTGGAACGACAAAGCAGCAGGTATCGTTTCATACGGTTCAGTTGGCGGAGCTCGTGCAGCAGAACATTTACGTGGTATTTTGAGCGAATTATCCGTAGCGCATGTTCGTGTTCACCCGGCATTATCATTGTTTACAGACTTTGAAAATGGCACAGAACTTAAAGCTGCTGACGTACAGGCCGCTTCAGTAAACCAAATGTTAGACCAAGTAATTCCTTGGACAACAGCTTTGAATACAATCCGTAAATAAGCTAAAGGTATAAAGTTTTCTATATAGGTCATAGTAATAGAGTGTTTACACTTAAATACAACGATTTCAGATACAACCAAATTGAATATATTCAATTCGAGACAGTTACATTGTATAATGGTCTTAATACGTAAATAAAAAGGAGAGTTTTAACATGACAAAATGGAATGTAGATGCAGCGCACACGAACGTAGGGTTTTCAGTAAGACATATGATGGTATCCAATGTAAGAGGTAGCTTCACTGGAGTGGAAGGATCGGTTACTGGAGATCTAGACAATTTAACAGATGCGAAGATTGACTTCAAGATTGATGTGAACACGATCAATACAAATAATGAAGATCGTGATAACCACCTTCGTTCAGCTGATTTCTTTAATGTAGAACAGTATCCGACTATCACATTTGATTCGACTGAAATTGTCAAAACAGGAGAAGACGAATACGATGTAACTGGCGATTTGACAGTTAAAGATGTTACGAAGAAAACTACATTTAACGTATCGCGTACGGGAGCTGGGAAAAATCCTTGGGGTGTGGATGTAGTTGGATTTGAAACAGCTATCAAAATTTCTAGAAAAGAATATGGTTTAACTTGGAACCAAGCGCTAGAAACAGGCGGCGTATTAGTAGGCGACGATATTAAAATCACAGTAGAACTTCAAGTGAATCCAGCATAACGAATAGACGATACTCGCCTCTTTCTGATTGAATAGGATTACTTGAGCCACTAGTTAGTGAATGAAAAAATAGTAAAACTAAGTGAGATGATAAGTATGAATGCAAAAGATCAACTGGAAGAGGCATTATCTCTAAAATTATTCGTTGTTCTAACCCGTGCTGTAGAGTCAATAAAAAAGCGTGTCATTGAAGATATAAAATGTTTGGGTTTAAACCCGACAGAGTTCGCGGTTCTAGAATTCATTTACAGCAAAGGTGATCAACCGATACAAAAAATTGGTGAGAAAGTGTTAATTGCCAGTAGTAGTATTACGTATGTGGTCGATCAGTTGGAAAAGAAACAGTTGTTAAAGAGAAAACCGTGTCCGAAAGATCGTCGGGTCATCCATGCTACGTTGACCACTGAAGGAACCGGACTGATGAATCAAGTCTTTCCAGAACATAAAAAAGCGATGAAAGAAATTTTTAGTGGATTAGACGTAAAAGAAAAGCAAGAAGTAATTGAACAGCTGAAAAAAGTAGGCTTTCACGCGCAAAACTTGTAACTTTTCATTTGATACCTCGAATTCGTACTAGATTAATTGACTTTAATCATATAGTGAATAACAAAAGGAGTGGGAAATATGATGAAGCAAACTAGTGGTATCCATCACATTACAGCTATTGTTGGGCATCCTCAAGAAAACGTTGATTTTTATGCAGGCGTTTTAGGTTTACGTTTAGTGAAAAAAACAGTGAACTTTGATGATCCAGGTACGTACCATTTATATTTCAGTAATGAAGGTGGCAAACCAGGTTCGATTATCACGTTCTTCCCATGGGCAAATGCCTATCAAGGGAAAATAGGAGATGGCCAAGTAGGTGTAACTTCTTATGTTGTTCCTCTTGGAGCACTAATGTTTTGGGAACAACGCTTAGCCGAATTTAACGTGGATGTAACGAAGACAGAGCGATTTGGTGAGCAGTACCTACAGTTTAATGACCCACATGGTCTTCAACTTGAACTAGTGGAGCGTGCGGAAGGTGAACAGAATGCCTGGACATTTGGAGGCGTGACACCTGAAGTAGCGATTAAAGGTTTCGGTGGCGCTACTTTATATTCTTCACAACCGACTAAAACAGCAGATCTATTGGAAAACGTCATGGGGCTTGAACGGATCGAAAAAGAGGGAGACTATATTCGTTTCCGTTCATCCGCAGACATTGGAAATGTTGTCGATCTCAAAGCAACTTCAACGGGTAAAGGTCAAATGGGCGTCGGAACCGTTCACCATATTGCGTGGAGAGCGATTGATGACGAAGATCAATTGGAATGGCAAGACCATGTTTCAGAACATGGGTATGGCGTGACGGCAGTTAAAGATCGAAACTACTTCAATGCGATTTACTTTAGAGAGCATGGAGAAATTTTATTCGAAATTGCGACGGATCCTCCAGGCTTTGCGCATGATGAGTCGGAAGAAACGATGGGACAAGAATTGAAATTACCTGCACAATATGAGCAACAACGTGATGAAATGGAGCGCAGATTGATACCGATTACTGTCCGTGAATTGTAATCCATCAACTCGTCTTGTTCTGAAGTGACTACTTTAAAGAAGTTAGTGAAAGGTGTGTACATGTTCGTCTACTGTTTTACAGACGACAGTTCTATCCTGCACTGACTTCTTTTTTTAGATATTTGAAATTTTATTTTAAAAAGGAGTATCCTTATTCAGAAAGCTCTCTATATAGCTAGTGAAGAGGCAAATAGCTGCCACTTACAACAAGTTAATAGGGGGAAACTAGTATGCAACTTAACCATGAATCGTTTCTACAATTTCATCCACAGACAGCGGAGAAGATCGGACTCAATGAATCGATGTTCTTGCAGCAAATCCACGAACTGTCTTTCGGTCCGTATGATACGGAAGAAGGGACGCAGTGGGTGCGCAGGTCGTATAAAGAGTGGCATGCTGTGATGAGTTTCTGGTCAATGGCTACGATTATTCGTGCAATACGAAAACTGGAGAAGTCCGGCTGCATTTATTCGAAGCGACAGAACTTTGGAGAAAAGATGTACCTCGTGGATTATGAAGTATGTAAGTCGAATGCGATACATTTGCTTCAACCAGCGAGCGAGGAAGTAGTGAATATCAACTAATGTGTAATACGAATGAGTGGAGGCTTATGCTTCCGCTCTTTTTTCGTGGAGTTTTGTAGCTAGAAAAAATAGTTTGAATAGGAGTATCCTTATGCAAAAAGCCTTCTATATAGTAAGTGAAGTGGTGAATTGCTATCACTTACATACTTTTTAGGAGGAATTCAGTATGAAGTTATTAATCAATGAACAGCCATTACAATTATTGCCGTCTCTTGTCCATTTAGTCGGATTGAATGAGGCGTTATTTCTGCAACAACTGCATTTCCGCTCACTCATTTCAAAAAATGTACGCGACGACTATCGGTGGGTGTATAAAACGGTTGATCAATGGCAGGAGGAATTTTCATTCTTGTCATGTATGACGATCAAACGCACGATCTATAATTTGGAAAAGCAAGGATACCTCATTTCGACTTCGCAATATAACAAAATGAAAATCGATAAGACGAAATGGTATCGGATTGATTATACTAAACTACCGGTTTTTTCTAGTCAAGATGATACGTCGGTAGAAGAAACGGTACTAGCAAAAAGTGAACTGGAAGTAGATCATGCGATGTTTCAATCTGATACAACGGACGTTTCACTTCGAAACGCTGTGTCATACCAACATGAAACGAGGGACTGTACCAATGTGAGACGGCCTATAACCAAAGAACTTAAAGAACTTAAAGAAATAAAGAATAAAGAGCTTGTCGAGAAGCCTCTCGACGTTACGCATTTCGTCATTTCGTATTTGAACGAGAAAACCGGTAAGCAATTTAAAACAACATCTGCAGCAACTAAGAAATTTATCAACGCAAGAGTGAAAGAAGGCTATACACAACAAGATTTCATACAAGTCATTGATCTCAAAGTTACGCAGTGGAATAACAATCCTGAATACCGTGCATACTTACGTCCTTCCACGTTATTCAACCCGACGAACTTTGAAAACTATTTGAATGAACAACCGGTAATTCCTACACAAGCTGTGCAAAGGCATGTGTATCGCTCGCCTGTATTGGATTTTAGCCGAGGTGAGAATTTAGGCTAGATAGCGAATGTGAACGAGAAAGTAAATCTTTGAAAAAAGTTGTTCTTTTAGAACCCGAAAGATTGACACATCGCCTATAAAAAAGCATGATAAGAATAAATGAACGGTATCTATATTGCCGAATTCAAGTGATCAACGAAAGAGGTTTTCAGATGGACGAACAGAAATACGAATACTTGGCGGATAATCCGAATATCAAAGTGATACCCATTATGCTTGCACTGATCATCGGCGCATTCTTCGCTATTCTAAACGAAACATTATTGAACATCGCACTTATTACGTTAATGGATCAATTTTCGATTACATTACCTACTGTGCAATGGATGGCGACAGGCTTCATGCTCGTCATGGCAGTGGTCATTCCCATCTCAGCATTACTAATCCAATGGTTCACAACGCGCCAGCTATTCCTTGGTACTATGACCGTCTTCACTATCGGAACGATCGTAGCAGCGAGTGCACCGACGTTCGCAATTCTTTTAACAGGACGATTAATTCAAGCTGTTGGAACAGGCTTGCTCATGCCGATCATCTTCAATGTATTCCTACTCATTTATCCGCCACATAAACGCGGAAAGATTATGGGACTTATCGGACTTGTCATCATGTTTGCGCCCGCAATTGGTCCGACGTTATCAGGCGTCATAGTGGAATACTTAGGATGGCGTTATCTATTCTTGTTAGTCATTCCATTCGCGCTATTCTCGATTGCCTTCGGTTTTAAATACTTGATCAACGTTACCGAAGTCACAAAGCCTAAAATCGATTATCTTTCATTGGTCTACTCATCGATCGGCTTTGGTTCACTCGTCTATGGGTTCAGCTCTGTTGGTAACAGCGCAAAAGGTTTTGCAGATCCGCTCGTCTTACTGTTTATTAGCATCGGAGTGATCGGGATCGTCCTGTTCGTGCTACGTCAGTTGAAGCTAGAAGAACCGATCATGAATATGCGTGTGTTCCGTTACCCGATGTTCACACACGCCGTCATTCTGTTTCTGATCATCATTATGGCGATGTTCGCATCGGAAATTATCTTGCCTATTTACATGCAAGGTCCTCTCGCATTAACTGCTGCCACAGCCGGTTTGATTTTACTGCCAGGCAGTATACTAAACGGTATCATGTCACCATTCATGGGCTCACTATTTGATAAGTTCGGACCTCGTGTGCTGATGATACCTGCTACGATCGTATTGAGTGCAACGATGTTCATGATGAGCCGGTTAACGCTCGAGACACCGATTTGGGTTGTCGTCGTCAGTTATATTTTACTAATGCTTGCGGTCTCTGCCATTATGATGCCTGCCGAGACGAACGGATTAAATCAACTCCCTAAGAAATTATATCCGCACGGTACAGCGGTGATGTCGACGCTACAACCTGTCGCTGGTGCAATCGGCGTGTCCGTGTTCATCAGTATTATGAACGCGAGGCAACTGCACTTCCTAGAGAAGTCTCAGACGCCTACAGATGCGTTAACAGCAGATCTCGCACTGGTTGCTGGAGTAGAGCTTGTGTACTTCATCGCGTTTGCTATGTCGCTCGTGGCGGTCGTGCTGTCATTCATCGTCTATCGTGCAACACCTGAAGATTATGTAGAAGAAAACAAGTAATAGAAAAAACCTCAATTCTTGAATTGGAATTGAGGTTTTTATATATCGTTTTCATGATCTACTTTTCACAACAACATCCGCAAATACGTCTCAAAATTCACTCCCGCCACCATTGGCGTATTTTGTAAAGCGGTATCTTCTATCGCAGCTACGAGGAATTCTTCTGCTAGTTGAATCGCTTGTTCCGTTTTCATACCACGCATACGTCCACCCATCAGCACAGAAGCAAATAAATCCCCAGTACCTGAATAACTTTTGCCGTTGTAAGGGACAGAACTGTAATACGTTTCATTTTCGCTTATATATAGATTCCCAACAGAATGATCTTTACTTGGTGGATGGACACCTGTAATAATAATTTCGGCACCCGTAGCGTTTTGCAACTGCTTACCTGCTTCCTCTACAATATTCAAGAAATCCTCTTCACTAGTGCAACTATGTAGCGTGTCGTAATCATACCCCGTCAACAAACAGCATTCCGTAATGTTCGGTGTAATAATATCTGCTTGTGCCACAAGAACTTTCATCTGTTTGAGAAGTTCGGCGTCAAAGTTATCGTACGCTTTGCCTTTATCCCCAAGCACAGGATCCACGAGTAAAAGTGTTTCGCTCGTATGGAAATGTTCAAGGAAATCTAAAATATGGTGAATTTCTTCTTTACCTGTAATATAGCCCGTTTGAATACCGTCAAAAGAAACGTCAAGCTTTTTCCACTCATTTGTAAAAGCGGGGATTATACGCGTTAAGTCTTCACAGAAATAACTCGGATATTCCGTTTGTGACGATAGAACCGCAGTAGGTAACGGACAAGCTTGAACGCCCATCACCGAAAGCACTGGGATGGCGGCAGTCAGTGAACATTTACCGAATGATGACAGGTCTTGAATAACAGCAACTTTTTTCATGGAAATCCTCCGTAACTAGCTTTGTATTATACGTATCATAGCATAAAAATCCTGTAGTATACTGGCAGATCTACGGTGGTAGAAAAGTGAATTTAGTCATCCTTTTTGTCGCGTGGTACTATCTGCTACAATCAACATATACTATTACACACACTAGGAGGAGAAATACATGTTTTCACAACCCGAAAAAGAAGCAGTCTACAAAGCGATTTACACGAGAAGAGATGTCCGAACTTTTTTACCTGACGCCATACCGGAAGACATCGTACATAGAATATTAACCGCTGCCCATCATGCACCGTCTGTTGGTTTCATGCAACCATGGAATTTCATCATCGTGTCGTCTGATGAAGTGAAAGAAAAGTTGGCATGGGCCGCAGATAAAGAACGACAAGCGCTTGCGATCCATTATGAAGAGGAAAAACAAACGAAGTTTTTAGGGCTGAAAGTACAAGGATTGAAAGAAGCACCAATCACTATTTGCGTGACATGTGATCCTACACGTGGCGGATCGCATGTACTCGGGCGTAATTCTATTCCTGAGACGGATGCGCTGTCTACGGCGTGTGCGATCCAAAATATGTGGTTAGCCGCTACTGCCGAAGGATTAGCATTAGGTTGGGTAAGTTTTTATAAGAAAAATGATGTGCGCGATATTTTAAACATTCCTCCTCATATTGATCCCATCGCATTACTGTCGATCGGTTATACGGAAAACTATCCCGTGAAGCCTATATTGGAGTCTGCGAATTGGGAAAAGAGAAGGGAACTAGATGCATTGATTTTCGAAGATGGTTGGGGTAACAAAAAAGATCCTACTAATGGCAATTGAAGCAGTTGTACAGTTGTTACACAACGCCGAACGCAAAAACCGCCTATCTCATTAGATGAACATCCTATAGATGTATTTCCAGGGAAATTCTAACCCGTACGTATACGCTGGATGTAATAAAAGCGTATTAACTAGGCTGTTCATTCACCTAGAAGATACGCTTTTTATATGAAACTATATTTTCGAAAGGAATCTACTTTACTTCATAGCAACTACACGCAAGATCAATCAAACGTCAACACAATGCGTCCGTTAATTTGACCTTTTTCCATTTTATCCAACACTGTATTCACTTCGGAAAGAGGAGCTGTTTCGATTTGCGCTTTTACTTTTCCGCGAGCGGCGAAATCTAGCGCTTCTTTCATATCGAGACGTGTCCCAACGATCGATCCTTTTACTGTGATCGCGTTCAAAACGGTATGGAAAATAGGAATTGGTAGTTCGTCATGTGGAAGTCCGACCGCGACGAGCGTGCCTCCACGCTTAATAGAACGGTATGCTTGCTCAAACGGTACCTTTGAAACAGCTACGCTAATAGCCGCTTGTACGCCACCGATTTGCTGTTGAATCGCTTCCGCAGGATCTTCATTTTTACCGTTCACTGTCATGTCAGCGCCTAGTTTCTTCGCAAGCTCCAACTTTTCATCTGCGATATCAACCGCGACTACATTGAAGCCCATAGCTTTTGCATATTGCAATGCAACATGACCTAGACCACCGATACCGTAAATAGCAACCCAGTCTCCAGGCTTCGCTCCTGATACTTTCAACGCTTTATACGTCGTCACGCCAGCACAAAGAATCGGTGCTGCTTCAACAGAACTTAAATTTTCAGGAATTTTC
The DNA here is from genome assembly GCF_002743245.1 of Sporosarcina sp. P26b. Taxonomy (NCBI): domain Bacteria; kingdom Bacillati; phylum Bacillota; class Bacilli; order Caryophanales; family Caryophanaceae; genus Sporosarcina; species Sporosarcina sp. P26b. The sequence goes on along the minus strand of NZ_PDYW01000003.1, from coordinate 298,672 downwards.
GCTACATAATCAGCAGCTGCAAGGCAATATTCTGCATACCCACCATCTACTGAATAGCCACCGTTTTCTTGGTCGTGACAAAGGGTCTCTTTACCTGCTAAACAATATTCACATTCACCGCATGCGGAGTAAAGCCAAGGAATCCCGACGCGATCTCCAACTTTTACGGATGTCACGTTAGGTCCGATCGCTTCTACAATACCGACACCTTCATGGCCAGGAATCAACGGAAGTTTTGGTTTGACAGGCCAATCCCCATTAATCGCATGTAAATCCGTGTGACAGACACCACAAGCCTCTAATTTAACGAGCGCTTGTCCTACACCTGGTGTTGGTTTTAGTGTCTCCTCGATTTGTAGCTCTGTTTGGAATTCCTTAACGATTGCTGCTTTCATGGACGTTTGTAGTGCGATTCCTTGTGCATTTTTGCCTTCGATAGCTGATTTCATGAATGATTCCTCCCTTTTCTTGTGTAAAATTTTACATAGTGCCAGAGCATGCCAGTGATGAAAGCGCGCTACTATAGGGGGTTGTATGAAAATTCATCATGATGTACGTCAAACGAGATAGTAAAAATGGTTTGACGCGAGACACCCTTACAATCAGGACGTTTTCAGCTTGGCTAAAACAGAATAAAACAACCTTTCACGTTAAGACTCTTTGAGTATAGCAAGCTACCGAATAAATGTAAACTATTATCCAATTTATACATAAAACGACAGAATATTAGTTAATTCTGTTTTGTTGTTCGATTTTAAATGAAAAAGCTCAACTTATAATTATTTATGCCGTGCTCATGCATGTGCATGCCAATGAATGTAAGTATGTTTACTTGTACGAAGGGAATACTGAAAATCTAGGAGGTTGATAAGATGAATGCTAGTTGTTCAGAAAGTTGGCGGGAAGATCCGACACCAATAAGTCAGCAAGATTGCCAAGAGTGTGGGCTATATAACCAAGGGTCTCGTATGATTTGGGGAGAAGGAAATCCGAAAGCACCGATTATGATCATACTGGATAATCCGGGCGCACGAGAAGACCGTGAAGGCAATCCGATAGTTTGCGGAACGCGCCAAACGTTGAGACGGACCCTATCGACAGTTGGTTTGGAGGAAGAGTGGGTTTACGTGACATATGTTCTGAAGAGACGGCCCCTTCGTAAATATGACAAAGAGAAAGTGCGATCAGTTTGTATTCATCATCTAGAAACTCAATTGCAACAGCAACAACCTTCCCTTGTCGTCTGTTTAGGGAATGTAGCAGTTCAATCCTTTTTTCGAAATACCGAAGTGGACGTCAAAGGATTGCGCGGGGAGTGGCATGAAGTCAGGGGATTTAAAACTTCAGTCGCCTATCACCCACTTGCGGTAAGGCGTCGTCCGAATCTATCGACTATGTTTGAGGAAGACTTATCGTTTGTGGCGAAGGCGTTCCGTGAGTTAAACAGAATATATTAATTTGGAGCTACTCCATCCATGTAGAAATAGAGAGGGTATATATAGGCTGGTATCGGATCAGAAGGATGTCTGACTCTATACCAGCTCATTTGGATTATTATTTTAATAGTAAATATAAGGTATTATTGTTTATGATAATTCTTCATATTATTCTTCATAAATACAAGAACTTCCGCATGGAATGAACACTTAACTTCATTATAAAACTAGAATAGATTATATAAAAATAAAATTAATCGTTCACTTTCCTGACGTTTTATGTTTTAATAGATGATAACTTATATAGAAGAAAGCGAGGGGAAGGTAGTAGGGGACAATAGTTTTCGATCCTACTAGGAGTCTATTTTAAGTTCAGTATGTAGCGAAAAACTATGGAGGCTATAATAAAAGAAGTATTGCATTACTGTATGCTATACTATTTGTAAGCGCTTTCAAAATAAATGAATAGATCACTGATTTAATAGGGTCTGTTTATTAATAAAATATTAACTTTTATTAGAATTATTGGTTTTCTTACGGAGAAATAGGGTACTATTAAAAGGCATGAAAAATTGGCTAGTTAGCTAACTTAAAGGGGAGATGGAGAGAATGAAGAAATTTACCATGATGATGTTATTACTAGCTGTATCTGTACTAGTACTTGCGGCGTGTGGAAGTGATGAAGAGAAGTCAACTGAGAGCACGGATGATACCGCTTACAAATTAGTGAACGAAGGTAAATTCACATTTGCTGCGAGTGGTGTGTATAAACCGTTTAGTTATGAAGAAGACGGCGAACTTACAGGTTTTGATATAGAAATTGGAAACGCACTTGCTGAGAAAATGGGACTTGAAGCAAATCCCGTAACGAATCCTTTTGAAACTATTTTACAAGGTTTAGTTGGCAATAAGTTTGATGCAATTATCGGTTCAATGGCGTATACAAAAGAACGCGCGGAGCAAGCAGACTTCACGGAGCCTTACTATTATTCAGGTGGAATGATTTTCGTAGCAAAAGATAATGACGAAATTACATCTCCAGAAGACTTAAAAGGAAAAAAGATTGGTGTCATTGCACAGTCGACATATGAAGAGAGTGCCAAAGAACTATCGGATGATTTACAGTATTACACAAGTGATGTAGTCGCTTTAAAAGACTTAACGGTTAAAGGTCGCATAGATGCCGTTATTACTGCAGATATTGTTGGTTTTGAAGCAATCGAAAATGGATTCGAAATCAAAGAAGTCGACAAGCCGATGTGGGTAGAACAACCTTCTATTGCTGTAAATAAAGAAAATCCAGAACTAACAAAAGCGCTTGATGAAGCATTAAAAGAAATGATTGAAGACGGAACATATGAGGAAATTTCCGATAAATGGTTCGGACGAAATCTACTAGATATCGATCTAGAAGGTGTCGAACTATTGGAATAAATACAATCCTTATCTATTTTCTAGAGAGTTGGTGAGCCGGTGCCTGAGTTTTTACTTACATTTATGGATGTATTCAAAAGTACGTATAAAGGATTTTTAGAAGCAGGTCTATTAACGATTGAGATCACAGCGATTGCGATTGTCATTGGAACCGTCTTAGGTATCTTTTTCGCACTGATGAAGATCTCGAATTCAAAAATACTACAAACGATCGCAAATATTTACATTACACTAATTCGTGGAACGCCACTTATTGTACAGATTATGTTTTTATACTTCGGTATTACTTCAGTTATCGTATTAGATAACTTTTGGGCAGGAGCCATTGCTTTAGGCGTCCACAACGGTGCGTATATTGCAGAGATTTTCCGTGGATCTATTCAAGGAATTGATAAAGGTCAACGGGAAGCAAGTCTAGCACTCGGTATGAACAGTTCATTGACGATGAGACGAATTGTCTTTCCACAAGCTTTACGACGTGCGATTCCACCGCTTGGAAACCAATTCATCATTACATTAAAAGATTCGTCTTTAGTGTATGTCATCGGAGTATCTGAAATGTTTGGTGTAGCGAACCGAGTAGCTGCTTCGAACTTCAAGCAATTCGAAACGTTTCTCGTTGTAGGTCTTTATTATCTCATTCTCGTTCTTATTTTCAGCGCTCTATTAAAATGGTATGAGAACAAATTGGATGTAGATAAATAATGGAGGCGAATACGATGATTAAAGCAGAAAATATCCATAAGTCATTCGGAGATTTAAACGTGTTAAAAGGTATTGATATGGAAGTACATCGCGGTGAAGTAGTCGTTCTTATTGGCGTCAGTGGATCAGGAAAGAGTACATTCTTACGGTGCTTAAACTTCTTAGAACTGACGAATGAAGGCGTAATTACAATTGATGGAAAGAGTATCAATCAGAAAAAAGATAATTTAGCCAAGGTGCGTGCGGAGGTGGGTATGGTGTTTCAACACTTTAACTTATTCCCTCATAAAACCGTATTAGAAAATGTAATGGAAGCGCCTTTGATGGTGAAAAGAATAGACAAAGCAAAAGTGAAGAAAATGGCACTCGAAATCTTGAAAAAGGTAGGTTTATCCGATAAAGCGGACGTTTATCCGAATAAATTATCGGGTGGACAAAAGCAGCGAGTGGCGATCGCACGGGCGCTTGCCATGGAACCGAAAGTGCTATTATTCGATGAACCAACGTCTGCACTCGATCCTGAACTCGTCGGAGAAGTATTGCAAGTCATGCAGACGTTGGCAGAAGAAGGGATGACGATGATCGTCGTGACGCATGAAATGAAATTTGCTAAAAATGTAGCAGATCGAGTCATTATGCTAGACTCCGGAGTCATCATTGAAGATGCGGATCCAGATACGTTCTTTAACCACTCCAAAAATGAACGTACGCTGCAATTTTTAGAAATGGTGGATGTGTAAAAACGGGATTAAAACAACTATTCCGAAGTTACACGAGTTACTGAAGCTCCTTAACAACAGGAAACATTTAAATAATGAATAAAATTCTAGAATCCTCAAATCTTGAAACAAGGTTTGAGGATTTTTCGCGCTGTCTTTTTACTGTATAATTGAAACGCAGAAAAAAGAAATCAAGGAAATGAAAGAGCTGATCGAGGATTTGAAGAATAAAGATAAGAAATAGTAAGGAGAAATGAAATGAAGAATTCAATAAGGGATACTAGATTCCCAATCAAAGTCCATAGTTATGAGGTTTTCTATGAAGCACAATATTCAGCTAACCTAGCGTAGCGATATAACCGATCCTCCAAGCATTAGTGTTTATAATTCCACGATCTGGTCATACTGTCAGTAGAAATGGAAAGCACTTTGTCGAGGAGGAATACAGTGGAAAAGAAACAGCATAAACCAAATGACCGTCAAATGGAAGAGCGAGAAATACTTACGACGCGCCAAGGGCATCCTGTACAGGATAATCAAAACATCAGGACAATTGGTGACCGTGGTCCCGCTACGCTAGAAAACTATCATTACATTGAAAAAATCTCTCATTTTGATCGTGAAGAAATACCAGAACGAGTAGTCCATGCAAGAGGTTCAGGTGCTTTTGGTTATTTTGAAACGTATGGGAAAGCTGGAAATGAGCCAGTTGAAAAGTATACCCGTGCCAAAGTGTTTTCGGGTGCTGGGAAGAGAACGCCTTTAGTCGCTCGTTTCTCTACTGTAGCAGGCGCTAAAGATTCGCCAGAAACTGCACGAGATCCACGAGGGTTTGCGGTGAAAATGTATACAGAAGATGGCAACTGGGACCTTGTAGGAAATAATTTGAAAATCTTTTTCATTCGAGATGCAATGAAGTTTCCTGATATGATTCACGCATTCAAAGCCGACCCCGCTTCTAATATATCGCATCCGCAGCGCATGTTTGATTTTGTCTCTCGATCGCCAGAAGCTATCCATATGATCACATTTTTATTTTCACCATGGGGTATTCCCGCCACGTACCGTCATATGCAAGGTTCGGGTGTGAATACATACAAGTGGGTCAATGACAAAGGTGAGGCGGTTTTAGTGAAGTATCATTGGGAGCCGAAGCAAGGCATCCGAAATTTAACACAGGAAGATGCCGACGCTATACAGGCGAAAAACGTTGCACATGCGACGCAAGATTTATCTGAAGCGATCGAACGGAAAGAGTACCCTGAATGGGAACTTTTTGTGCAAATTATGGAAGATGGCTACCACCCAGAATTGGATTTTGATCCGCTTGATAATACAAAACTTTGGCCAGAAGAACAGTTTCCTTGGTTGCCTGTAGGGAAGATGGTATTAGACCGCAACCCTGATGATTTCCATATGGACATCGAGCAAGCCGCCTTCGGAACCGGAGTCCTTGTTGATGGAATGGATTTTTCCGATGATAAAATGCTTCAAGGCCGTACATTCTCGTATTCCGATACACAGCGTCATCGTATCGGCACGAATTATCTCCAACTGCCTGTTAATGCACCCAAAAAAGAAGTTCGGACAAACCAGCAACGTGGTCAAATGGATCATCGAGACCCAAGCGAGTCGGGAGACAATCCGCATATTAATTATGAACCATCCATGCTCGGTGGATTTAAAGAAGCAACAGGAGAAAGTCGTCCTCCGCATCGACCTACGTATAATGCAGCAGCGATGAGCTCACCGATTGACCGACCGAATAATTATGGACAAGCAGGCGAAACGTTCCGACAGTTTGAAGAGTGGGAACGAGAGGAATTAATTACTAACCTCTCCGATGCACTCGCAGCGTGTGATGTGCGTATTCAAGAAGCGATGGTCGATCACTTCACACAAGCTGATTTTGAATACGGACGTCTTGTACAAGCAGGTATTGAACGGAAAATGAAAGAGTTCGAAGGGATGGCGGCAGAACGTAAAGTCCCTGGTCGTGATGCGGGTCAATCGAGATTTGGACAAGGCACGCCCGATTCCAAAATGGCTGTGAAAGATGCAGTAGACAAAGGTCATGAAGCAGATCCTTATTGATGAAAAGGAATAGCTCTTTCTATCCAAGTTAAAATGTATGGTGAATAGCATCTGTATAGGTAACAAATGTGATTGTGCAAGCACTTACATTTGCGTCTTATATAGATGTTTTTTCATTTTCAAATCCTGATTTTTATATTGACAGTTTTATGCTGTATTCAACAAAGTAAATAACAGAGTAGTTAGATAGTTTACCAGAAAAATGATATACTTTATTTTAAGAAGTGTCTAAAGGAGATTGCGCTGAATGATCAACCTGTGCAAAAGATGAAAGAGCTAGTAGATCAGAATATTAGTTATCATAATAAAAACATACTGACATCCCACTAAAAAGATTGGGAGGTGAAGTTGTGAATAAGTCCTTTTGGATTCCATTACTAGTTTCATTTGGAACGATGGTAGTACTATATGTAATAGGTTTTATAGCGAATATAGATATTCTACTATTTAATTTCTCACTTTCGCATACTGAAATTTCACTACTACCGATCGGTGTTGGCATGGTAATGGGGTTTATTAGTGAAACTATTATCAAATCGAAATCACATGCCAACTAGTAAAGCATGTAGTGGCTAACCGTTGTACAGGAGACGAAGTAAGGGAAATACTATAATTCGTAATAAAAGGGGATCAGTGCATGAATATTTCTAACGTAGATGAAATCACTAGTCTGTATCGAAGATTAATAGACGCATGGAACAACCGTGATGCAAAAGGAATGGCTGAACTATTTACAGAACAAGGAATTCAAATTGGTTTTGATGGAAGTAAAATGGTTGGACGACAGGAAATTTTATCGCACCTTACATCAATCTTTGAAAAACATCCTACAGCACCTTTTGTAACGAAAGAGAAAGACGTTCGTGTAATCGGAACGGATACCGCAATCGTACAAGCTATTGCAGGGATGATTCCACCAGGTAAAACAGATATTGAGCCCACAGTAAATGCCCTTCAAACTCTAGTTACCGTTAACAAAGACGGCAATTGGAAAGTTGAGCTCTTCCAAAATACACCTGCACAATTTCATGGAAGACCAGAATTAGTTGAGCAAATGACAGATGAGTTAAGACAAGTAATGATTAATGACAAAGTCGTAACCGAATCATGTAAAAGGAACCGAGAGATTTGTGTTTCCTACTCTCGGTTTCACTGATGACTAATCATTATGTTTCTCTACATATTCTTTAAGTGCGAGTAGGTTTTTATCCCAATATTGTTCAAAGAAACGAAGCCAGTCCTTTAGTTCAATCAATGGTTCAGAATTAAGCATATAACGTGTTTCACGTCCAACCTTTTGACGGTGGACGAGGCCCGCATCAAATAGAATGTGAAGATGCTTATTTACTGCTGTGCGGCTTATAGGATAGAATTCCACAATATCGGTTATGGATAATTCTTTTTCAGCAAGCAGTTTTAACAGACTACGACGAGTGGGATCGGAAATTGCTTGAAAAATGTCTTGCGTAGATGGTTTCTCCACATTTAAGCCTTTACTAGATCAGGAAGTCTCTCTTTTACAATACGTTCCCAACCGCTTTCCATAAATCCACGAACGACTGTATGAGGTTGTTCAAATTCGGTTACTTTATTGGCATCCCAGCCAGAATGTATTAATGTAAGCTCCGTTTGCTCTTCATTCAATTTTTTTAATTCAATTAAAACATGCCAATCTTTACCCCAATCAAAGCCCAAACGAGTAGGGGGTTGAAGTTCTGTTACTGTACAAATAGAGTCACCGAATTGCCCTGTATGAAGTACAAATTCATGTCCTATAATGGGTTTAAGTGAATTTGGCATCCACCACGCTGCAATCCCTTCTGATGTAGAAACAGCTTCCCATACTTTTTCAAGTGGCGCATTAAGCACAATGGTTTTACAGATATCTTCTAATTTCTCCTGTGAATTCATCATTCAAACCTCCGTTTCATTTAACACTTTAAGGTGTCATGTTTTATTGTAACACCTAATAGTGTTAGGTAAACAATTTTTATCTAATTAACATAGTTTTTGTTTGGAATTAAATAATAAGTCAACAATTTTAAAATAAAACGAGCTGTTATTTTACTTTTTTTACTTACTAGACACAAATATGTACTAGGAAAAGTAGAAAATTAGGGATATGGAGCATAGTAATCTTCATAGAAAAGAAGTATATTCATTATATAGGTTAATATAATCAGATTTCATATTCTAGTATAGTTGTTTTACAGTAAATTAATTACATTATTTGACAATTAAATATTCGGGCGTTTTACAAAATATTAAACTTAGTCTTTTTACCTAAATTTTTATATTGTATAACCAGTATTTGTACTTTACTTATATATAAAATAGATAAGGCGGGGGATAAATTTGAACGAATTCGGAAATTGCCTACGGAAATTACGCACACAAGGACAGATGTCTTTACGTTACTTAGCAGAGCGCTCCAATCTTAGCTATTCATTCGTTGATTCTCTAGAAAAAGGTAGGTATAAACCTACACGTGAAGCGGTTTATACATTATCAGAAGAACTAAAAACCGATGCAAATATGTTATTGAAATTAGCAGGTTATGCAACCAATGAAACAGTGGATTAAGTGATTTCCTTCCTTAAAAAATAAAACATCTCCGAACGATGTAAATCTGAAACACGATGGCATGAATCCTCTCCTAGGATCGAGTAAAGTAGTTTATGAAAAAAATGGTTTTCACATACTCTTTTTAAAAGCGACTTACTTTACAAAAATAATCGATAGAATCATCTTTGCAAATATTAACAATTGTCAATAGTGTTTTATCTCAAAATATCATATACTTACTATGTAGTAGTTTTTCTATTCAGAATACTTTGTTGCTGACCATATATCGATGGTGGGTAATTGTATATCTGCCGAAAAATTATTAGCAGATTCTTCTCCAGTCCACGAAGCCTCTTAGCTAACTACAAAGGAGATGGGCGATATGCCGGCTTATATGGTTAATGAGTATTATATTTTTACTTCGTTTGAAGATATGTCTTCTCTTATACATGATATTATTCATTATTCTCTTTTGCCTGAACAACAACAACACCATTCATTTTCTGTGCTCACAGGTTGCTTAGATAAACAGGCACTTCAATTCAAATCAGATCAAGGATATTCTATACCTGTCCGCTATGAAAGTGAAGACGATATTTACTATTCACTATGACTAATTTGTTAGTAGAATTGAATAGTATGATTCGGAATCTACTTATTTCATAGACTTTCAAACCGATCAAAGTTGGTGAATTTACTGACTCGTGACGTCAATGTTTCTACTAGAGAATATGCATCTAAATAAAAGGCATTCCTTCGCTTAGAGCCGAGTGAAGGAATGCCTTTTATTAGTTTTATAGAATACTTCGAACGAACATCATTGGCACCATAAAAAGAGCGTTGGTTCTTCGCAAAAACAACGCCACAAAAGAATAACATCCACAAACTCTATTCTTTCCCAGAAATCCGCTCACTACTATCAACTTCCTGACCCACCATACGCTTTTCAAACGTCTTGCGCCAGCTCGGAGACAATTCTTCAACTTCTAGCAACCGACGAACACCTACTAAGTCCTGTTTATCATGATGCATCAGACGATTCGCTTCTGCCACCGTAATAGCCTGCGCCTGGCGTGTTAACGGAACTAATTTATCTTCGGGAGAAACCATTCCTTCTTGCAGCACCCGGAAATAAAATCCCGTATAGCCTGTATCCTGCACAAGTAGCGGCATGTCTTTTCGTTCATACACAAGCCCTAACTTAAAACACGGCTGGCGCGGCTGACTCACTTGCACAATTGCTTCACCAAGCTGAAACGAGTCCCCGATACAAACGTCTTGCTCCGTGATACCCGAAATCGTCAAATTCTCGCCGAACGCACCATACGAAAGCGGCCGATCCAGCGCGCGTTCCCAGTAGCTATAATGCGCAAACGGATACACACAAACCGCTTTATGCACACCCCCATGATGAACAAGATCCCCTTGGCCATCTCCTATAAAATTAACAGAAGATAAAAACACTGCCTCATGTACTGGCTCCTTGAAAAAGCCAGTCAAAACACTCTTTTTCCGAAAGTCCGTTTCTTTTGGTTTCCCTACATTCAATGAAAGAACCTTAATTGTTTCCATAGAATCTACCTCCTATGTATCTATTTAGTGTAAGTGTATCATCATCCAATATTTTTAGTAAACGTCTCTCTAGCTGAATATATAGCTTTATTAAGTTGAAAAGTGAATCGCAGCGAAACGGTGCTAACCCAATCTCCATTCATTAATCACCGTCGTATCCGTCCCATAACAATCCAACATTTCCTACTCATCTACCTTCCAAGTCGCACCCCCAACCCAATCAATGCTATAATAAATCCATTCTATATATTCACTACCTGTGCAAAGATTGATGGAGGGAACCTTACATGAAAACCGAAGCTAAACTACAAAAAGAAGCTATGAAAGTCCTTAAAGAGACAAGCCGTACATTCTACATACCAATCAAACTTCTTGAACCGAACGTTCGTGAAGCGGTAGCGTCTGCGTACTTGTGCATGCGCGCAATCGACGAAATCGAAGATCATGAACAGCTCGACGTGACGATCGTGATCGACTTGCTGAACAAAGTAAGCGACATACTCGACCGCACGATCGCGACAGGAGAATCAATGGCCGCTGCACTTGAAACGTTATTCGCACCATACCGCGAGCAATTGCCGGAAGTGACATTGCGCTTAGCTGATTGGGTAGAGTTCTGCCCAGCGACAGCACGCAATAAAGTTCTGGAATCGACTGCGATCATGGGTCGAGGCATGGCAGAATGGGCTGGAAAAGACTGGGTCATTCATACACGTGAAGACCTCGATGATTATACGTACTACGTGGCGGGGCTCGTTGGCGTAATGCTAGCCGATATTTGGCGCTGGTATGACGGCACGGAGACGGATCGCGACTTGGCAATTGGCTTTGGCCGTGGATTGCAGTCGGTCAATATTCTGCGTAACTACAAAGAAGACGCAGTACGTGACGTCAATTTCTTCCCGAATGACTGGAAGTTGCCGGAGATGTTTGCGTACGCTGAAGAAAATTTGGCGCTAGCAGACGCATATATTGAAGACATTCATACAAAGACGATTTTAAACTTCTGTAATATTCCTTTGGCTCTGGCGCATAGTACGCTAGATGCACTGAAAGAAGGACGCGAGAAGATGACGCGCCTGGAAGTAGTTTCGGTCGTCAATAAAGCGATACAAAAGTAAGCGTGTAGTAGGGAAAGGGGGAAAGCGATGCTAGATTTACTGATCATCATGATCGAACGAGTCGGAATGATTGTGGCAGTCGCTTTCCTTTTGACTCGTTTCCGATTTTTCCAGAATATGATTCACCAAGATGGTTTGGATCGTCGGCAAGAGCTGACGGCCATTCTATTTTTTGGGTTATTTGGGATTTTTGGTACTTATTTTGGCGTGGCGCTTGATATGCAAACGCTTCATTTCGAGAATATGTCATGGCAATTGCATTCTGATGAAGCAATTGCGAACTCCCGTGTCATCGGCGTCGTCGTGGCGGGATTGCTTGGCGGTTATCGACTTGGTATCGGTGCCGGTTTAATTGCCGGGATTCACCGTATGTCACTAGGCGGCTTTACTGCAATTTCATGTGGTGTGGCGACGATTATTTCCGGGATAGTCGCAGGATACTTCTATAAAAAGAACAAGCACATCAGTCCACTCATGGCATTCGGAATCGGTGCAGCAGCGGAAGCGTTGCAAATGTTACTCATTCTCGTGATTGCTCAACCGCTCGAGAAAGCGCTCACATTAGTGCAGGCGATCGGTTTACCAATGATTCTCGCAAATGGTCTTGGGACGGCGCTGTTCATGCTCATTGCGTACAGCGTGATAAGTGATCAAGAGAAAGTGACTGCATTGCAAGCGCAGAAAACATTGCGTATTGCAGATCAGACGCTTGGCTATTTACGGACAGGCATGCGAAAAGACACAGCTACGGCCGTCTGCGGCATTCTGATGGATGAGCTCAAGCCCGGTGCTGTCGCGATGACGAATAAAACAGAGATTCTCGCATTCATTGGAACAAAAGGAAGTATTGCGCACGGACCGATTCAGACAGACATTACACGGCAAGTAATCCAAGAAGGCAAGCTCATCGTGACCGATTCTATCCTGAATGAATCCCCCGACGTACCCACGTTTGGTGCGGTTGTCATTGCGCCGCTTAAAACACGTGGTGAGACGGTTGGGACATTGAAATTATTCTATCCTTCGCGTAAAGCAATTACGGATGTGACGATCGAATTAATCGCAGGACTCGCTGAATTACTCAGCAATCAACTCGAAATCGCTGAAGCGGATCACGCCTATCAACTTGCGAAAGAAGCGGAAATCCAAGCACTGCAAGCACAGATCAGTCCGCATTTCTTATTTAATTCGTTAAATATTATCATTTCATTGATCCGGACAAATCCCGATGAGGCGCGTAAATTACTATCGTCATTGTCATTCTTCTTGCGTCAGAATCTTGAAGGTACGACTGCGAAGATGGTGACGTTACAACAGGAATTAGCGCATGTTGAAGCGTATTTGATGATTGAAGAAGCGCGTTTCATTGATAAATTGAAAATTTGTATCGATACCGATCCGCACGTTATGCAGGTGAAGATTCCACCACTGACGTTGCAACCGATTGTGGAAAACGCGATGACGCATGGTATTAAAGATCTTGATGAACATGCGATTGTCCATATTTCTATTCATGAAATCGATGACGCGATTCATATTATAGTAGAAGACAATGGAAAAGGAATCGACAGTGAGCGACTGTCACGGCTTGGCGAGGAGAAGGTCACGTCTGAAAAAGGGACAGGTCTCGGTCTGTATAATGTCAATCGGCGCCTCATTATGTCGTTTGATGAGCGTTCAGCGCTTGCTATACAGAGTACGCCGAATGAAGGAACGAAGATTTCCTTCCAGATTCCGAAGGTGGAGGTGGAGGATCATGACGGAAATCCGGGCATTGGTCGTAGATGATGAACGGTACGCGCGTGAAGAGTTGATTTATTTATTGGGACAATTTCAGTCGGTTCACATTGTCGGGGAAGCGGATTCGGGTGAGGCGGCGATCGTCAAGGCGATGCAACTGCAACCAGACATAGTATTTCTCGACATTGAAATGCCGAAAGTCGATGGCATGGAAGTAGCAAAGACGCTTGGCGCACTGAAAAAAGTACCGTTGATCGTCTTCGCTACTGCTTATCCGCAGTTCGCAGCGGAAGCGTTTCGAATTCATGCGACGGACTATTTATTGAAACCGTATGATGAAGATCAGTTGCGCCAGACGATTGAACGTGTGGAAGAATTGCTTCACCCGCCGATTGCTACGCTACCAAAACGAATTGATCGGCTGCCTGTTGAAACGGAAGGCGAGATCCACTATATTCCGGTGCAAGATATTCTATATGTACATCGTGATGATAAATGGACAAAAATTGTTACGGTGGCGAAAGATTACGAGACGCGCATGACATTAAAGGATTTGGAGCAACGGTTGATTCCTGCGTCGTTCTTTCGTATACATAAAAGTATTATTGTCAACTTGGCGCACGTCAGCAGTTTGACGCCTTGGTTCAACGGAGCGTATCAGCTGGAGATCGATCAGCGAGCAGAAAAGCTGTCTGTCAGTCGCAATTATGTCAAAGAATTACGTCAACGTCTAGAAGGATAATCATCTCGTAACCTGTTAATCTCCTGGAGTGCATCTTACTTCGCGATTTTGACATGTTACGAGATTTTGTCATGAATTGGACACCTTTCTATTATAGTTATTGTAAGCGTTATCACTTTAAGGGAGGGAAAGAAGCTATGATTACATTTTTATTTTCTATCGTATTATTAATAGTCGGATACTTTACGTATGGTAAGTACATCGTCAAAATGTTCGGCGTTAAGGAAGACCGTGCGACACCAGCGTATACAAGCGCAGACGGAGTCGACTATGTGCCGATGAGCACAAGCAAGAACTCATTGATCCAGTTACTAAATATTGCAGGAGTTGGACCGATTTTCGGACCGATCATGGGTGCGTTATACGGCCCGGTTGCATTTATCTGGATCGTTGTCGGCGCGATTTTTGCAGGCGCTGTACATGATTATCTAACAGGTATGATTTCGATCCGAAACCGCGGAGCACACTTGCCTGAACTGGCAGGAAAATTTCTCGGGAAATTTATGAAGCATATCGTCAATGCATTTGCATTATTATTACTCGTCTTGGTCGGTACGGTATTCGTTTCGGCACCAGCAGGACTGCTGTACAACTTGATGAACGGTTGGATGGCAATGGGTATTATCGTTGCACTTATTTTTCTATATTATATTTTGGCTACATTATTACCGATCGATAAAATCATCGGTCGCTTCTATCCTATCTTCGGCGCACTACTTGTGATCAGTGCAGTCGGAATCGGTGGCATGATGGTCATCAAAGGCGTTCCAATTCCGGAATTAACATTTGCGAACTTGCATCCGGATAATATTCCGATCTTCCCGTTATTATTCTTAACGATTTCATGCGGCGCATTATCTGGCTTCCATGCGACGCAGTCTCCGATCATTTCTCGGACAACAAAGAAAGAAAGCGAAGGACGAAAAATTTTCTACGGTATGATGATTGCAGAAGCTATTATCGCAATGATCTGGGCAGCGGCTGGTATGGCGTTGTTCAACGGTATTACATTAAGTGAATTACTTGCAGCTGGCGGACCCGCAGTGATTGTTAGTGAAGTATCCACTGTCATGTTAGGTGCGGTTGGTGGTACACTCGCTATCCTCGGAGTCATCATTCTACCTATCACATCGGGTGACACGGCTTTCCGTAGCGCGCGAATGATTATCGCAGACTACATTAAATATCCACAAGCGAAAATCTTGAGCCGTCTATGGATCGCACTTCCGATGTTCGCTATCTCTATTGCACTGACACGTATAGACTTCAATATTCTATGGCGCTACTTCTCCTGGGCGAACCAGTCCACGGCAGTCATCGCGTTATTCGTAGGTGCTATGTATCTCTTCATTGCCGGCAAGAACTACTGGGTCGCACTCATACCCGGAACGTTCATGCTGATGGCCACGATGACGTATATACTAAACGCAGCCATTGGATTCGGATTACCGATGAACGTAGCCCTTATAGGTGCAACCGTCATCTCGATCTTCCTCGTCGCCCTATTCTTCAATGCCGCAGTGAAAGCCCGTGCTGCTCAGATTCCACTGGAAGAAGATATTACAGGCTGGGAAATCACACGAACTGTTTAAACGAATGAATACAACCTGTTGAGCTTCGGCTTAGCGGGTTTTTTTATGGAGATATATAAAGACGCTCCGTTATGATACACTACTAATTAAAGAATGTTAGTTTACACAATAAGTGTCTTTTATACAATTAAAATAACTAATGATACTAATAGTGTAAATATACACTATACATGTAAAGGAGGAATTCGACGTTGAATAAGCAGACAGTCATAGACTTGGTGTCGCCCCGCTTGAAATTAATTCGGACGGAAATGGATTATACGCAAGATCAGATGGCGGAGATTATGGGGATTTCTAAGAAGACGCTTGTACAGTTGGAGAAAGGTCGCCAGGAGATTGGCTGGTCTACAGCGGTCGTCGTTTGTGCGTTATTTCGCGAGAGTGCTCTGCTGCGTTCGGTCATGGGTGAAGATCCGATTGAGCTAGCTGAAATGGCTGTGCATGAAGAGATTCATTCACGGGAAACTGCAGCGAGTGCATCGATTAATTGGTGGACGGAAGTGGGTCAGTGGCAGCAATATAAGTTACAACAGCATACAGCAGGTGGACATTACCGCATTATCGCAGCGGACAATAAGCGGTTATTTGGTACGGGAGACCGAGAAAAAGCGTTAGCTGAATTCAAGAAATATATGGATATGTCGTAGTTGTTATATGAAAATAATTCATGAAAAACAGAAGAAAAACGACTGTACTCTTTTACGAGTATGTCGGTTTTTCGATGTGGAATGAGAATTTCTGTGCAGTTGTAAATAGACCTTTTTCATATATGCGTTCTTCGAATTCCACATGATCGTCGCAGTCGATCGATAGCACTGTCGTACATCGTGTACCGTAATCTTTCGACGCAATGAATATAGAAGACAACAAGCTTTCGAGATCTTCTCCGACGCCTGTATCAGGCAGTTGTTCAGTCGGGAAACGTTCCGCTCGTTGCATCATAGCGAATAACACGTCAGGATCGATTGTCGTAGTCTGTTCCAAATACTCCGCAAGCAACGCTTTCGTTTTATCTACTTTCGGCCATGGTGTATCGAGCAATGCGTTGCTCAGTCCGTGTGTGCCGTGCGTGATATGTTGGATCGATTGTTCGATATTCGAGTAATAGAACATCTCTTCAGCAGATCCAGCGAGCACGTTGCAGCCTGCGTAATCGTCTCGATTCGTATGCAGTTGCTCCATGAACGATTGCGCGGACAAATCCGATTGTAAATAGGAAGAGACGATATGACCGCGCGAACGCTTGCCTGTTTCCGGTCGCGTGAAGTCTCGGTAGTTCGTTAATGCGGCGACTTTTCCTTCTGTATTGACGCCAAGCCACGTACCCATTTGTTCTAAATCACGTCCTGCCAAGACGTTCGGGTAATCGCTCCAAAAGTCTGCTGGTGCTGTTGGACGACGATACGCTTCGTCTCGGTTCGCCATCAGAACCAATTTATACTTCGGATGGCTTTGTAATTGGAATGCCAGTAAACACATGTCACTCACCTCGTTTAGTTATGTATAAAATTAGTGTATCACGGGCAGTTTTGTTTGGCGACTGTACAGACAGTATGATAAACACGATAGCAAACAAAGCTGTTGATTGTTTGGAACACTATTGAAGTTACGAATTGTAAGAGGTATCATAAGAGTTAACGAACAAACAATCATCGGATTTGTTTGTGATAACTAAAAAGATGATAGGAGTGCGTACTACATGGAAATCATTGAAACGTTCTGGGAGGCTTCATTAGATGAATTAAAGCAGGGTTATATAGAGAGCAACACTTCGTATGATTGTTTGTTATGTGGCAAGCAAATGGAAAAAGGCGTGATTTATCCGTACGAGAATGCGTTGTATGAAGCGGAGCGATTTATGCATGTACATATCGAACATTCCCATCAGTCGGTGTTTGCGTATTTGCTTGAGCTCGATAAGAAATGGTCGGGGATTACGGATCATCAAGGGGATCTATTGCGTTTATTCTATCAAGGGAAAAGCGATAAGGATATCCAGGAAGAATTGGAGATCGGCAGTGCGACGACGGTTCGGCATCATCGGTTTGCGTTGAAAGAAAAAGAACGTCAGGCGAAAGTGTTTCTTGCGATGATGGAGTTATTGAGAGAGCGAGAACAATACGTTCCGGCTTTCATTCCGCCACATAAAGCATCGCAGTTATTTCATGATGATCATTCGGTTGCGGAGGAAGAACAGCAAGCGATACTGCGAACGTTTTTCCCTGATGGAATGGATGGTCAGTTAAAAGAGATGCCAGCGACAGAAAAACAGCGACGTATTATTGTCCAGGAAATCAGTAAACGCTTTGACGGAGATATTTCGTACAGTAAGCATGAAGTGAATGATCTGCTGTCAACAATACATGAAGATTTCATTACATTGCGTAATTATTTAACCGAATATGGCTATTTCGGTCAGACGCGTAACGGCAATCAATATTGGCTAAAGTAAGCTTCCGTTTGAATGTTATCAGGTTTAGAAATTATGCAGGTGGGAAGACTAGGAGTAATCGCGAAAGGAGCGGAAGTAAATGACTGCAAAAGACACAGTGATTAAAATTTTGAACGAAAGTATGACGGGCACAATGGCAACGGTGGACAACAACAAGCCGTATAGCCGCTACATGACATTCATGAGTGATGGATTGACATTGTATACACCTACTAATAAGAAAACGGAAAAGGTGGATGAGCTGGAGGATAATCCCAACACGCACATTCTACTTGGATATGACGGTGAAGGATTCGGTGATGCGTACGTGGAATATTCTGGCCATGTAACGATTTCCGATGATGAGTCATTGAAGGAAAAAATCTGGAACGATCATATGAAAGCATGGTTTGATGGACCAGAAGATCCGAATTTGGTTATTTTGAAAATCGAACCGGAAGCGATCCGTTTGATGAACAAAAAAGGCCAACCGCCAGAAGATATTTCCCTGTAAATAATGAGTAGGCTATAAAAGTATAGTTGAATACTATATCCCGAAAGTGAGAGGTTATACTCCCACTTTCGGGATATTTTTATGTAGCTGGCAAGTTAGCCAAAAATATGTGCAAAACCCGCGGATTTCCATTGCTTAAAGAGGTCAAATGCGGGTATACTCTATATAAGAACACTTGTTCCTTTGAGGAGTGAACGACATATGAAGCCGTTACCAAATAAAAAAATAGCCTGTCTTGACATGCGTAGCTTCTACGCGAGTTGTGCTGCGGCAATGGAAGGGCTCGACGTCATGAAGGTGCCGATTGCGATCGTCGGTAATATCGAGCGCAAAGGCGGAGTCGTGTTAGCTGCCTCACCGCCACTGAAAAAGGAGTTCGGCATTACGACTGGCATGCGTTTGTATGAGATTCCGGACGATCCGAGCATTCGTTTGATTGAACCGAAAATGCAGTTTTATATAGATGTCTCGATGGAGTTGACGAGATTATTGAATCGCTATGTGCCAAAAGAAGCGATTCATGTGTATAGTATCGATGAAAGTTTTGTGGACTTTACGGGCACCGAAAAGCTTTGGGGGCCTCTCGAGAATTTGATTTTCCGGATCCAAGACGAGTTGTATCGGCAATTCGAGTTGCGTTCAGCTTGCGGCGTCGGGCCGAATATGTTGCTGTCGAAACTTGCGCTGGATTTGGAAGCGAAGAAAACAGGGATCGCGCACTGGACGTATGAAGACGTGCCGGAGAAGTTGTGGCCAGTTGCCCCGCTTCATAAAATGTGGGGGATCGGCAGAAGAGTGGAGCGAACGCTTGAAGACATGGGCGTTTACTCGGTCGGTGATCTCGCGCATACACCACTCGAAAACTTGGAGAAGAAGTTCGGTGTGATGGGCAATCAATTATATTATCACGCGCATGGCATCGATTATTCCGAACTTGGTTCCGTCTTGATCGAGGGGCAAGTGAGTTACGGCAAAGGTCAGACGTTGTTGCGCGATTATACGACGGCGGACGAAGTATTAGCCGTTTTGCTTGAGATGTGTGAAGATACCGCGATGCGCGCACGCCTTGCAAAAAAGAAAGGACGTACGATCACGTTGTCGTTTGGCTATTCGAAGCACGCGTTAGGTGGCGGCTTCCAGCGACGAAAAACGCTGCCGGAAGCGACGAATGAAACGCTGGCGATTTATCGCGTGTGCCAAGAACTGTTTGAAACGTTCCATGATGGCAGACCCGTCCGCCATATTTCCGTTAACTTGTCGAATCTTGAAGAAAACGACAGTTTCCAGCTGAGTTTATTCGAACCTTCGAACTGGAAACAGCAAAAAATCGGTCAAGTGATGGATGAAATTCGTGTGAAGTACGGATCAGCTGCCATTCTTCGCGCGGTTTCCGTTACGCCAGGCGGTACAGCCTATAGGAGAAATCAATTAATTGGCGGTCATTATAAGTGAAGAAACTAGCAAATGGACTAAGGGATCTAGTGGAGTACGGATAATATACTTCAGAAACTGAAACATTCAAGTTCCGTAACTTTCGATATGATACGAACTTTGCTAAAATCAAATAGCAAGCACCAATAAAAATACTGCAATCGATGCAATGCAGATCAAAGGAGGAAAGCCAGTGAAAGTATTACTGGATTTACGCTGGTTTTTTTCCGAGAGAAAAAAACAGTACAGCATAGGGATCACCGCGCTAATGATTGTCGCGTTACTGCAATTGGCACCCCCGAAAATCATCGGTTATATTGTCGATGCGGTGGCGAAAGATGAACTGACCGGAGCCATGCTGACACGCTGGATGATTATTCTGATTGTGGCAGGCGTCTTGATGTATGTCTTGCGTTATGTATGGCGTGTGATGATTTTCGGATCCTCTGTGTATCTCGCGCGCGTCATGAGAGAACGGCTGTTTATACACTTCACACGCATGTCGCCTTCATTTTATCAGCGACGACGCGTAGGGGATTTGATGGCACACGCAACGAATGACATCAACGCAGTGCAGCAAACGGCAGGTACAGGGATTCTGACACTTTTCGATTCGATTTCGACAGGTGGATTCGTCATCCTCATGATGGGCTTTTCAATTAGTTGGAAATTAACGTTGATCGCCCTCGTGCCGATTCCCGTGATGATTATCCTGACGAGTTATTATGGACGATTATTACGTAGTCGATTCCGCGTAGCGCAGGAAGCATTTTCCGATTTGAACGACAAAGCACAAGAGAGTATTTCAGGTATCAAAGTGCTAAAGACGTTCGGTCAACAAAAGGAAGATGTTGAATCGTTCACGAGACGTTCGGAACAAGTCGTCAAGGAAAATATGCGTGTGGCGAAAGTCGATGCGCTGTTTGATCCGACGATTGCCGGAATTTTCGCGATCTCATACGTCCTATCTTTTTATTTCGGGACACGTTTTATTATGTCGGGTGAATTGTCGATCGGTGATTTGGTTGCGTTCACTTCCTATTTAGGACTTCTGACATGGCCGATGTTGGCGATTGGTTTCTTGTTCAATATCGTTGAACGAGGAAATGCGTCGTACAGCCGAATTCAAGATTTGCTTTCGGTTGAGCAAGGCATTCAAGATCGTCCGAATGCGGTGAGTCAATTACCGCACGGAGATATCGTCTTCGCTCTCGATACGTTCTCGTTCCCAGATGATAAGCGGGCATCGTTGCGCAATTTACACTTTACGATCAAGCAAGGGGAAACACTGGGCATTATCGGAAAGACCGGCTCAGGGAAAACCGCAATTCTCAAGTTATTAATGCGAGAATTCGAAGGGTATACAGGAACGATTACGTATGGTGGCATTCCGATCACGCGGTATAAGAAAGAATGTTTACGCCAAGCAATCGGCTATGTGCCACAAGACCATTTCTTGTTCTCGACGACACTCGGTGAAAATATTGCCTTTACGAACCCGAAGATTGATCCAGAGAAAATTGTGGCGGCTGCGAAATCCGCGCATATTCACGAGGACATTCTGACATTTGAAGAAGGCTACGAGACGATGGTTGGAGAACGTGGCGTGTCATTATCCGGTGGACAGCGTCAGCGTGTGTCGATTGCACGTGCGTTGCTTATGGATCCGGAACTTTTATTGCTGGATGATTCATTATCCGCCGTCGATGCTCGGACAGAAGAAGCGATTCTTCGTTCATTGAAAGAAGAAAGAACGGGTAAGACGACTATCATTACGTCGCACCGCTTAAGTGCGATCCAGCACGCTCATCAGATTATTGTTCTTGATGAAGGTGAAGTCGTTGAAATTGGCGACCATGAAAGTTTAATCGCACAAAACGGAATATATAAAGAAATGTACGATCTGCAACAGCTAGAGTCGATCGTAGAGCAAGGAGGCGGCGCAGATGAATAACAAACAGAAGATGTCCGCCAGGGATCAGTTCAAAACATTCATGAGGCTAGCGAAATACGTCTTGCCGATGAAGAAAAGTGCACTGATCGCGACTCTATTATTGCTGTTGACGGTAACATCGACGATTCTTGGACCTCTAGTGATCCAACGATTCCTCGATGACTATGTCGTACCTCTAAACTTCCCAGCGAAAGAAGTATGGATTATTGCACTGATCTACATCGGACTACAACTCGTCAATATTGTCGGGTCGTATTTCCAAACATTGCGATTCCAAGAGCTCGCACTCGCGATCATCCAGCAAATCCGTATCGATGCGTTCTCGAAAGTTCAGAAGCTTGGACTGCGGTACTTCGATCAGACACCAGCTGGCGGAATCGTTTCACGTGTAACGAATGATACCGAATCAATCAAGGAAATGTTCGTCAGTGTGGCGGTTACGTTCATGCAGGCGATCTTCGGAATTGTCGGCGTCTACATTGCGCTCTTTACGCTAGACGGAAAACTCGCGCTCTATACGCTGATCCTGTTGCCGCTATTCCTCATTCTTGTATCGGTCTACCGCTATTACAGTGCAGACTTCTATCAAGATATCCGAGAACGGCTCAGTCAGTTGAATGCGAAAATCTCCGAGTCCTTATCCGGTATGGGCATGATTCAAGCCTTTCGCCAGGAGAAGCGCTTGTCTGACGAGTTCATTGAAGTCAATGAAGGACATTACCGCGTCGGACTGCGAAATATTCGTTTCGATAGCTTGATGCTTGGGCCGTTTATCGACTTGATGTATGCCTTATCTATCGTGGCAGTACTGAGTTATTTCGGAACGGCCTCGCTTACATCGGTCGTCGATGTCGGGATTATCTATGCGTTTACTACGTTGCTAAGACGCCTATTCCAGCCGATCAATCAAGTGATGCAACGTTTGTCGATGTTCCAACAAGCGATTGTATCTGCGTCACGAGTATTCGCGTTGATCGATAATCCGGAAATTGAACCGAAACAAAAAGCAGCATCTACACAAGAGATTCAAGAAGGTACGATCGAATTCCGTAATGTAACGTTCAGTTACGACGGCAAAAATGATGTACTAAAAGACATTTCCTTTACCGCGAATGCAGGCGAAACGGTCGCACTTGTCGGTCATACAGGAAGTGGAAAGAGTTCGATTATCAATCTATTCATGCGTTTCTATGAATACGAGCGCGGCGACATCTTCATTGATGGCGTATCGCTAAAGGACTATCCAATAGAAGAACTGCGGAATAAAGTAGGACTCGTCCTGCAAGATCCATTTATGTTTTATGGTGATATCGCAAGCAACATCCGCCTGCATAACGAAGAGTTGACAGATGAAGACGTGCGAGAAGCTGCAGAGTTCGTCCAAGCCGATCACTTCATTGGAGAGTTGCCGAACGGTTATGAACAAAAAGTGACAGAACGCGGCTCGACATTATCAAGTGGTCAGCGTCAATTGATCGCGTTTGCGCGGACGATTGCGATGAATCCGAAAGTGCTCGTGCTGGATGAAGCGACAGCGAACATCGACACGGAAACAGAAGTCGCGATCCAAAAGAGTCTAGAGAAAATGCGCGAAGGACGTACGACGATTGCGATTGCTCACCGTCTAAGTACAATCGCTGATGCCGAATTAATTCTTGTACTCCACCACGGCGAAATTGTCGAGCGGGGAACACACGCAGAGTTACTTGCGCAAAAGGGATTGTATTACACAATGTACGAATTGCAGAATGGTACGCAAGATTAAGCATGCACGATTGTCAAAAAGATTTCACAATCTAATGAAGCGTAATCTAGCCTTTTGTTTGGTACGATAGAGTGGGAATGTTGGCGATTGCCGACATTCTACTTGTCCTACTGTTAAAGGAGGAATTTTGTTGGGGACGGATGTTAATATTTTCTTTGCGTTTGGAGCAGGTTTCCTGAGTTTTATTTCTCCATGCGTATTACCACTATACCCGGCCTTTATATCGTATATCACCGGCATGTCACTGGATGACCTCGGGGATAAGAAAAAGGGAATGAGCCGTGCAGGTATGCTGCATACGCTATTCTTTTTACTCGGATTCTCGATTGTATTTATTATCTTAGGATTCAGTACATCATTTATCGGATCGATCTTCTTACAATATCAAGATTTGATTCGTCAGCTGGGTGCGATTTTCATCATTATCTTTGGATTGATGACGATTGGATTATTCAAACCGGAATTCCTTATGAAAGAGAAAAAATTGCAATTTAAGAATCGTCCTGCGGGTTATCTCGGTACCGCGCTGATCGGTCTAGCGTTTTCAGCTGGATGGCAGCCATGTATGGGGCCGATCATCGGCGCTATCATCTACCTAGCAGCATCCAATCCAGGATCTAGTATGTTGTATATGATGTTGTATGTACTCGGCTTTGCTATTCCTTTCTTCTTCTTGTCTTTCTTCATCACAAGAATTGGCTGGATTCGCAAACACAGTATGACCATTACCAAAGTCGGTGGTTACTTGATGATCATTTTCGGTATTATTCTGTTCTTCAACGGAATGGTCTATTTCACAAGTTTGTTAAGCCCGATATTTGGGGATTTCCAAGGATTTTAATTTAGTCTGGTAAGCAGAAAAGAGGTGTAGTATGAAAGAAATTACTTCTTTTGAAGAGTGGCAACATATATGGAAAGAGACGCCACAGTTTCTATTGTTCGTGAAGACCAATAATTGTTCCGTTTGTGAAGGACTTTACCCGCAGGTGGCGGAACTCGAAAGCGACTATCCTTTCGATTTTTATCGTGTTAACGCAGCGGAAGTTCCAGAAATGGCGGGACAGTTGTCACTCTTTACTGCGCCGGTCGTCTTATTATTTAACGAACAGAAAGAATTGACGCGTTTCGCACGAATCGTGCCAATGAATGAGTTGAAAAGACGCCTCGATGAGCTAGTGCAGTGGGGGAACGTAGATGAATAAGATACAAGAAATGATAGATTATGTTTTTACCACTATTCCTTCAATCTATTTGATTATCGGTTCAACGGTCGTCTTTCTCGTGATGACGACATTCGTCTACACGATGCGGGCGAAGGCGTCGAATAAGCCGATTCAGGCGAAGAAGATTATTTTACCGCCACTGTTCATGTCGACGGGAATGTTCATGTTCTTGTTCGACGAGTTCCAGGTGCCGTGGACGCAAGTAGTCGAAGCGAGTTTGGTTGGCGTGATATTTTCCACGTTCTTGATTTATACGACGAAGTTCGAGCTCAAGCATGACGGAATTTATTTGAAGAAGTCGAAGGCGTTTTTGATTATTCTGCTCAGCTTGCTGGTGATTCGCATGGTAGGTAAAATTGTGCTGAGTAACTCGATCGACGTCGGCGAGCTCGGCGGCATGTTCTTCATCCTAGCGTTCTCGATGATTCTGCCATGGCGGATCGGGATGCTGGTGAAGTATAAGATGCTTGAGAAGAGTATGGTAATGAAGAAGTCGTCCTTGTGACGGCTTCTTTTTTTGCAATGGAAATGAAGGGGGAGAGGCTGGCGGTAGTTTTGGGGAGGGGATTTGTGCTTCGGAGGGGACGCTTTCCTAGAGGGCTCGCGGTGAGCCAACTGTTCGCTGCGCTCTCTTAGTTGTCTCGCCTGTCGAGCTGATCCTCTGGGAGTCGCCCCTCCTACGCGCCAATCCCTTGCAAAGTAAGTGGAACATACTTTTTGTTGTGCATTAAAGTTAGACTTATAATCTATTTTGAACTAGAACTAGAAATAGAACTAGAACTAGAACAAGTCAAGATACAACAATAATTCACGCATAGGCTCTAGTGAGTGATCTAAGTACTCACACTATCAACGTAGGATGGAAGCGGAAGCTGGCGGACGCTTTCCCATGACGTAGCCCCCTAACTCACTGAACTTATGAACTTGAACTTAATTACTCAAAACCAAAAAACAGGACGCCCCATCAATAGGGACGTCCTGTTTTTGCATAGTCACGTAAATAAGTGCTCATAAGGCTGAATATCAATTTCCATCTGCTTGAGCTTCTTGCGCAAGAAATTATGGTCGCGCTTCGGTGTAGCCAGAATATAGCCCTTGATAATATGATCAAATTCAATAGTTTTGGCACGGTCTTCTAACGCAATCTCGCCGATCTTGGCACCGATCTTCTGCTTCGCCACATCACGGAATAACTCCGGCACAGGCGTAACCAGTTCGTTGAGCATACTCTTCGCTTCGTCATTCCATAAATGCAACGACTCGTTGACATAATGCTCTTCCCAATCCAACGTCGATTTTCCGTCTTCTTTCGGCAATACTTTCAGGAACTTCCGGAACATGAAGAATCCGCCGATAGCGAATAAGCCGATCATCACAATACCCCAAAATATAATAAACCACATAAATAGGTCTGGCACGGTTTTTTCACCTCTTCCATTCTATCTTCCATTATAAAAGCAATTGAGAAATATTTCACTACTAACGTATCCTTTTCGTCATTTGTCTCTATATAGCGGATGAAAGGAGGTGATAGACATGGCAGCAGGACTAGAATTCAGCCAGGCTACGGCAAAGGTTCACTTTAACGCAGGCGTAAACGAGAAAGGTCACTTCATTCGCAAGATTAAAACGTACAAATTCATCAACGACGACGCAACACCGGCGAATATGTACACCGCTTTGACACAACTTGCATCATTATCTAGCTATCCATTAATTCAGCTTGAGAAAGTTGTAACAGAAGATCTTCATAAATAAAACCGTAAAGGAGGAGAACGCACATGGCAAAAGTATTGGAATTGACATTCTTAACCGCGGCGAATAAACCGGTAAAGTTAACGGTAGACGAACCGTACACGGGTATTACGGAGGCACAAGTGGAAGCCGTTATGCAACAAGTGATCGCAAACAACATCTTCGTCATTGAAGAATCCCCGCTCGCCAAAATCAAAAGTGCGCGTATTATAGCGCGCGATACAGAAATGCTCGTGAATCGATAACACGCTGCCGGTTTTCAGTCTCGTACTGGAAGCCGGCTTTTTATTGAATGAAAGGAGGAGTGGACAATGGAGAACTGGTTACAGCTTATACAAGATGTCGGATTCCCGATTTTCGTATCGTTCTATCTGTTACATCGATTGGAAGTCAAACTAGAAGCGATCCATGGCGTTCTCTCAGATATCAAAAACCGATAACTTCATAGGAACTTCATGAATCCGCCATGGTTTAGCCAAAATGGAAGACACCTTCACCTTGTATGACTTGTGAACTTTCGTTATGATAAAGTCATTAGTTAAAGGTGGGGGAATCGAATATGTATAAAAAGTTTTTAATACCGGTTACATTGATCTTTGTGCTGATGTTGAGTGCCTGTGGTGGCGGATTTAAACCAGATCATAAATACAAGGTAGATTCGTTTGAGTTTACCAATCAGAACAATGAAACAGTAACCGATAAAGATTTGGAAGGCTCCGTATGGCTTGCACAGTTCGTCTTCACGAAGTGTACAACTGTTTGCCCACCTATGATGAGCAATATGGTCACGTTACAGGAAAAATTAATTGACAATAAGATCGAGGATTACAACATTGTGTCATTCAGTGTAGATCCAGACGTAGATACACCGGAAGAACTCGGAAAGTATCTCGACTTGTTCAGCGCGCCAGATGAAAGTAAATGGCAAATGCTGACAGGATACGATATGAAAACGATTGAAAAATTTGCAGCTTCATCGTTTAAGCAATTAGTAAAGCAAATTCCGAACGATGATCAAGTACTCCATGGCGTTTCATTTGGATTGGTCAATCAAAACAATGAAGTGGTAAAATTATATGGTGGGAACGAAGACGTACAATATGATACAATCGTAAAAGACATTAAAGCACTCATCAAAGAAGGCAAGTGATGAACGGAAGGGGTGAGGCAATGAAGAAATTAAAGAAGAAGAGGCTTAGTCGATCGGGACGCGTTATGGTCGCTTTTTTGGTTTTATTAGTTCCTGTTGCTGTCACACTCTTTACGATTTCTGCCATTCTTTGGGTGAATTTCGGAAAACACGACACGATTGCAGAAACGGCTACGGCATTATTTCATATTCAAGACCGCAAAACGGGAGAAGCTGTCCCACAGGAATTTATTCCAATCTATATCGCGGCGGCTGAAAAATACAGCATTCCTTGGACGTTGCTTGCGGCGCATCACCGTATAGAGACCAGGTTTTCCACGATGAAAACCGACGTCTCACCGGTTGGGGCAGAAGGGCCGATGCAGTTCATGCCATGCACCTTCGTCGGCTGGGACTATCCCGGCTGTAAGGAGTTAGGCAAGGGAGATATACCTGAACGGGACAAGATCGATCCAGCAGTAATCAAGGAGTACGGTGGCTATGGCGTCGATGCGAACGGTGACGGAATAGCCGATCCATTCGACATAGAAGACGCCATCTTCAGCGCAGCGCATTATCTGTCGGATAGCGGGGCGGCTGACGGCAATATAGAAAAAGCAGTGTTCAACTATAACCGCAGTGATCAGTATGTAGAAGATGTCTTATGGTACTACCATGAGTTTGAGGAGCAACGCCAAGCATCAGAAAAACAAGCGAAAAAATAAAACGCAGAGCCAACAACCGAACTTCGGTGGCTCTGCGTTTTTTAGTTTGTTGATGGAATGAGTGGGTCTATGAGCGGTTAAAGAAGCTGATAGAGCACTCGCGTAGCCAGATAGAGCGGTTAGCGGGGAGGATAGAGCGAAAATCGCGTGACATAGAGCGGTTATGGGATTCTAAGAGCGCTCAAGTGAATCTATGATCGCCTAGAGCGTTATAACGATCCAAGCGATTCATCCACGACGCAAAGTCGATCAACGTCACCTTCACATCTCCCAATCCCTCTGCTAAAACAAAAAAACGTGAAGCCCACCCAAAAGGTGACTCCACGTTTGATGTGTAAATTATGATGCTTTGCGCATACTCTTCATAATCAAGCTTACGATGAATACAAGTACAATCGCACCGATTAAAGCGGGTAAGAAATAGAAACTAGAGATCTGTGGACCCCATTCTCCTAATAGTGCACCACCAATCCATGCACCTACAATACCTGCAATGATGTTACCAATAATACCGCCGGGAATATCTCTACCTACAATAAGTCCAGCTAACCAACCAATGATACCTCCGATAATTAAGAACCATAAAAAGCTCATGTTGCTCATCTCCTTTTTTAGTATGTGACGTTATGTAGCTCTCGCTTAGTCTTTGTATTACCGACTTTTTCATACATCAAACATTTTTCGATAAAAAAAGTTCAGACAGGTGAAATTACCTGCTGAACTCATGATCAGTTTACTTGGCGATAACCGTTGCGCCTAGTGTGTTTTGGAAGTGCGAAAGCGCCCATTCGTGACCTGCTGGATTAAAACTTGCGACGCCTCCTTCATGAACAACTATCGTGTAACCGAGGTTGTACGCATCGACAGCGGTATGTAGAATACAAATATCCGTGCAGACACCCATGAGATGAATTTCGGTTATTCCGCGTGAACGCAATTGGATATCGAGGTTCGTTCCAGCAAATGCGCTGTAACGTGTTTTGTCCATCCAGATGATATCGTCTGAATGCTTCGTATACAGATCATGTAATTTACCATACAAGTGGCGGCCTTCCGTACCTCGGATATTATGAGGAGGGAATAGTGCACTTTCAGGATGATAAGGATCATCCACTTCATGCAGGTCATTGATGACGAATACCGGAAGCTTCTGTTCGACATACTCTTTTGTGACATCGACAATATACTCTTCAAGCGCGATGCCTGGATCACCGCAAGTGAGTGCACCGTCTTCTGCAACGAAATCGACTGTGTAATCTACTACTAGCAAAGCTTTATTCATACAAATCCACTCCTTTTCTTCATTTTGTCATAGTGGCGGCTCGATGTCTAAACATATGTAAAGACACCGTAACGATCATTATTTTCTACAAAGTTATAAATAAATAAAAACTATTCTAACATTTTGTATAGTAAGTAAATGTAATTTATGTTGTTTTTATCGAAAAATAGAGGGCTATTTGAGAATCATATTAGCTAATTGAGAATTCTTAAGGATATTTTGATTAGTCATAAGATTTTCTTATGTGTACAGATAAATTATATGTATTTTACTATTGTTCTTTGGTATACTAAGATGGAGTAGAGGAAAGATGTAAACTTTTCATCTTTCAGTACATAAAGGGAGGAAACAAAAAATGGCAAAAAGCAACTTGCATAATAGCCGTCAGTCTTTCACAGTAAACGACAAGACGTATAACTACTACCGTTTGAAAGCTTTAGAAGAAGCAGGACTAACAAAAGTATCTAAACTTCCTTATTCTGTAAGAGTATTACTAGAATCAGTACTTCGTCAACACGACGGATACGTAATCAAGGACGACCATGTTGAAGATTTAGCTAAATGGGGCACTGTACAAAACGCAGACGCTGAAGTTCCATTCAAACCTTCACGCGTAATTCTACAAGACTTCACAGGAGTTCCTGTTGTAGTAGACTTGGCTTCATTGCGTTCTGCAATGAATGAACTAGGTGGAGATCCAAACGAGATCAACCCTGAAATTCCAGTGGATCTAGTAATTGACCACTCGGTACAAGTAGATAGCTATGGTACGCCACAAGCTCTACAAATGAACATGGAACTTGAATTCGAACGTAATGCTGAGCGTTACCAGTTCCTAAGCTGGGCACAAAAAGCATATGATAACTACCGTGCAGTACCACCTGCTACAGGTATCGTTCACCAAGTAAACCTTGAATATCTTGCAAACGTTGTTCACGCTGTTGAAAACGAAGATGGATCATTCGAAACATACCCAGATACATTAGTTGGAACGGACTCCCACACAACAATGATCAACGGTATCGGCGTACTTGGATGGGGTGTTGGTGGTATCGAAGCTGAAGCAGGAATGCTTGGACAACCTTCATACTTCCCAATTCCAGAAGTTATCGGTGTAAAATTGGTTGGAGATCTTCCAGACGGAACAACTGCAACTGACTTAGCGCTTAAAGTAACTCAAATCCTTCGTGCACAAGGTGTTGTAGGTAAATTTGTTGAGTTCTTCGGCCCTGGCGTTTCTAAATTGCCACTTGCTGACCGTGCGACAATCGCAAACATGGCGCCTGAATATGGGGCTACTTGTGGATTCTTCCCGGTTGACGAAGAGTCACTTAACTATATGCGCTTAACAGGCCGCGACGAAGAACACATTGCAGTAGTGAAGCAATACTTGATCGAAAACGATATGTTCTTCACTCCTGAAAAGGAAGAGCCGACATTCACTAAAGTTGTAGAAATCAACCTTAGCGATATCGCTGCAAACCTTTCAGGTCCAAAACGTCCACAAGACTTGATTCCATTGACTGAAATGCAACAGTCTTTCAAAGACGCAGTTGTAGCTCCAGAAGGAACACAAGGCTTTGGCTTAACACCAAAAGAGCTTGAGAAAAAAGGCACAATTAAGTTCGAAGACGGACGTAAAGTTGAGCTTAAAACGGGTGACGTTGCAATCGCAGCTATCACTTCTTGTACAAACACATCTAACCCTTACGTAATGTTAGCGGCTGGATTGGTTGCGAAGAAGGCTGTTGAAAAAGGACTTACACCTCCTGCATACGTTAAAACTTCATTGGCACCAGGTTCAAAAGTTGTTACTGGCTACTTGAACGAATCAGGTCTATCTGAGTACTTAGATACAATCGGATTCAACACAGTTGGTTACGGATGTACTACATGTATCGGTAACTCGGGTCCATTGCTTCCAGAGATCGAAAAAACAATTGGTGAAGAAGATCTTCTAGTTACATCTGTCCTTTCAGGTAACCGTAACTTTGAAGGACGCGTACACCCATTCGTTAAAGCGAACTACTTGGCTTCACCTCCACTAGTTGTGGCATACGCATTAGCTGGAACAGTGAACATTGACTTCGCAAAAGATCCAATCGGAACGGATAAAGACGGTAAAGACGTATTCTTCAAGGACATCTGGCCTACTACACAAGAAGTCAACGATGTATTGAACGCTACAGTTACACCTGAATTGTTCCGTAAAGAATATGCTCGCGTATTCACTGAAAACGAAGCATGGAACGCAATTGAAACAACTGACGATTCTCTATACGATTTCGATGAGTCTTCAACATATATTCAAAACCCACCGTTCTTCGAAAACCTTTCGAAAGAACCTGCGGACATCGAGCAGCTTAAAGGCTTGCGTGTAATCGGTAAGTTCGGTGATTCTATCACGACTGACCACATTTCACCTGCTGGCGCTATCGGTTTGAACACACCTGCTGGAATCTACTTACGTGAAAATGGCGTAGAGCCACGTAACTTCAACTCGTACGGTTCACGTCGTGGTAACCACGAAGTCATGATGCGCGGAACGTTTGCGAACATTCGTATTCGTAACCAAATCGCTGCTGGCACTGAAGGTGGATTCACTACGTACTGGCCAAACAAAGAAGTTATGCCGATCTATGATGCAGCTATGAAGTATCAAGAAGACGGTACGGGTCTAGCTATCCTTGGTGGTAAAGACTACGGAATGGGTTCTTCACGTGACTGGGCAGCAAAAGGTACAAACTTGCTTGGTATCAAAACAGTTATCGTAGAAAGCTTCGAACGTATTCACCGTTCTAACCTAGTGATGATGGGTGTACTTCCACTTCAGTTCATCAATGGTGAAAACGTTGAGTCTCTAGGCTTAACTGGTGAAGAAGAAATCTGTGTTAATATCGCTGAAGGCGTAAAACCACGTTCAATCCTTAAAGTAGTAGCGAAAGCTCCAGACGGCAAGGAAACTGAATTTGAAGTACTAGCACGTTTCGACTCTGAAGTTGAAGTGGACTACTACCGTCACGGCGGAATCCTTCAAATGGTTCTACGTAATAAATTAGCAGCAAAGTAATAAGAAATAGATGAAGGTGCCCGGCTTAGCCGGGCATCTTTTTTGCGTTTTCATTGGCTTTAGTGAGGGCGTAACGTGGGAGCACTCGTTGATCGACGTTCCAGGCGGACGCTTTCCCATGGGCGTGGCCTTGAGCCTCCTCGTACGCTTCGCTTCTGCGGGGTCTCAAAGCGCACGCTTATCCATCGGGAGTCGCCTTGCACTTACTGTCGTGTTCTGAAATTCAATTCGGGGAGATTTAGTGAGGGCAATCGCGGTTGCCGCTCATAGATTCGGTCAAGTGCTCATAGAAACGCGTAAGTGCTCTATGACGACCGTTAACCGCTCTATCAAGACCCCTAGTCGCTCATAGACACATGACAAGTGATTATAGAGACCGCGCAACCGCTCATAGCCTACCTCATATCACGCGTCTCATTTTTATCTGAAGTTCACATAGCTAAAGAGTATAACTAAATCAGTCACTAACTACAATGAAATCCAAAAGTACCAACGGTCTATAGCTAGGGTTGGAGCGTAGGAGGGGGCGACTCCCAGAGGATCAGCTTGACAGGTGAGACAACCAAAGAGAGCTTGCGAACTGGTTGGCTCACCGCAAGCCCTCTAGGAAAGCGTCCCCCTCCGAAGCGTAAATCCCAAACGCGTTTCTAACTGATTTTTACACCCATTCCAATGTCTATCACAAGCAATCCACTTTCTCGTTCGCTATACTAGACCATGAGGTGATCACATGTTTACCAGTGAAAAAGAAATCGAAGTACGCTACGCAGAAACCGATCAAATGGGCGTCGTCTACCATGCCAACTACTTAGTTTGGATGGAGATTGGCCGTACCACGTTGATCAAAGACTTGGGATACGAATACGCACAGCTAGAGCGCGAAGGCTACCTATCGCCCGTGACGGAGCTGTCCGTGAAGTACAAGACGTCCATTACATACGGCGAGACCATTACAGTCAAAACATGGGTGGAGTCGCACGGCAAGCTCCGTACGGTTTACGGTTATGAAATCCTACACGCCGACGGATCGATTGCTGCAACAGCCGTTTCCGAGCACGTAGTAGTAAAAAAAGACAGCTTCCGCCCAGTATCAATGCGTAAAATTCATCCGGAGTGGGACGCTATGTACACGAAGATTCAGCGAGTGGAAGGCTAATGGCGTTCGGAATTGATCGACAGCAATTAAGAGAGTGGAAGCATGCGGTAAAGTGTGGAGAAATAGCATTTTTGACACATTACTGGCTAGATGACCGTTTCCCAACCGTCAATACAGTCACAAAAGCAGGTTGCAGTGATGTCGAAAAGCTCATAAAGTGGGGAAAACAGTACGGATTGCAGCCTGAATGGATCCATGCACGCGAAGAATATCCACATTTCGACCTTCTAGGAGAGCGGCAAGTGGATATTTTGAAGCAAGAAGGGCAATTACACCAATTAACACGATTAAAAAATGGTAAGCATAACTCATTATAAGAGTTGTGCTTACCATTTTAATTATGCTACGTGATAGTCAAAGGCTATTTCGTCAGTTGATGAGTCCATATCGATATACAAATCATGCCCATCAAAGAACCAAACATCGCGTTCTTCTACATAATAATGAACACCATTTATGACGTTTTCGAACGCTAATTCGTCAGGATCTTCTTTCGTAAGCCCCATGGAGAAACCTTCGTGTAACTTACTAGAGCCACCATAACGTGCGTAAAACTTTATATAATCGCCTGAAGAAACATCCATTTCTTCTTCAAACCACTGTATTGCTTGTTCGGACAGGTGAATTTTCATGCCGTAAACATCCTTTCCAGTAGAGTACCTATAGCCATTTCACTTTCGGTTCAGTTCCGTTTTTAATTCGACTCATATTATCGCGGTGACGGTAAAAAATGAAGAAGCCCATCAGTGAGACGACTAAAAATAAATACAGGTCGCCGCCCATAAAATAATAAATGAGACAGTAAATCGGTCCCAATACGGATACGATGATGGATGTTAACGATACCATCTTCGTTAGTTTTAACGCAATCAAAAACGTAATGACGACCAATAAAAATATAGGCCAATTATAGCCAAGTAATACACCACCTGAAGTGGCAACCGCTTTTCCGCCTCGAAGTCCTGCGAAAATAGGGAAGATGTGGCCGAGCACTGCAACGATTCCAAGAAGTAATGGATGAATCGCTGTGTCGTGGAAAAATGGTACTAGCGGCAAGAGGACGGCTGCTGTTCCTTTGAGAATATCTAGCAATGTCACGACGATGCCGGCTTTTTTCCCGAGCACGCGAAATGTATTTGTTGCCCCCATGTTTCCACTGCCATGCTGTCTAACGTCAGTTCCATAAAAAAGCTTGCCGATCCATAGTGCGGAAGGGATCGAACCGAGCAAATAGGCTGCCAGAATGATCAAGTAATTTTCCATAGTGAACCCCTTTATGCATGATAAAATATTTTAGTATAAGTGTAGCAGATGCATAAGTTCTGGACAATAATAGAATTCTAGAGGAAGATGAAGAATAGACGAAAAGCGGAATTTCTGTTTAAATCGTTCAGAACGTTGTCACGGTTTGCTCGTTGCATTCCGTACATTTCTTCTATACAATAGGTTGAGCTGAAACAAAACGTTGATTTGACAAGGTTTATCAGAAGATGTATGATTAAAATAACAGAACATTTGTTTGACGGGGGTTTCATTTTGACGAAACAGAAAATACAAAATACGTATGATGATAGTTCCATTCAAATTTTAGAGGGCTTAGAAGCAGTACGAAAAAGACCCGGAATGTATATCGGTTCGACTGATACGAGAGGACTTCACCACTTAGTCTACGAAATCGTCGATAACTCAGTGGATGAGGCGCTAGCTGGCTTCGGTAATGAAATTGATGTCACGATCCATAAAGACGGCAGTGTGAGTGTGCGAGATTACGGGCGCGGTATGCCAACGGGTAACCACGAGTCGGGCAAGCCAACTGCTGAAGTCATCATGACCGTTTTGCACGCGGGCGGAAAGTTCGGTCAAGGCGGCTATAAAACGAGTGGTGGATTGCACGGCGTAGGGGCATCCGTTGTCAATGCGTTATCCGAGTGGCTAGAAGTGACGATCTATCGTGAAGGCAAGAAATTCCTTCAGCGCTTTGAAAATGGAGGAAAACCGGTCACGACGCTTGAAGAAATCGGTAAAACGAAAGAAACCGGCACGACGATTCATTTCAAACCGGATACGACGATCTTCTCTACGATTAAATATCAATATGACACACTGGCAGAAAGATTGCGTGAGTCCGCTTTTCTATTGAAAGGTTTAAAGATTACGCTAAAAGAAGAAAGCACGGATAAACAAGATATTTTCCATTACGAATCGGGTATTGAAGCGTTTGTTGCGTATTTGAATGAAGAAAAAGAAGTGTTGCATGAAGTAGCGTATCTAGAAGGCGAAGTCGACGGCATTGAAGTCGAGTTTGCGTTCCAGTTCAGCGACGGCTATGCCGAGACGATTCTTTCATTCGTCAACAACGTCCGGACAAAAGACGGTGGAACACATGAAACCGGTGCGAAAGCTGCAATGACACGTGTCGTCAATGAATACGCACGTAAAGCAGGATTGTTGAAGGAAAAAGATAAGAATCTTGATGGCTCCGATATTCGCGAAGGGATTGCAGCCATTGTTTCCGTCCGTATTCCAGAAGAAATCTTGCAGTTTGAAGGTCAAACGAAAGGAAAACTCGGTACGAGCGAAGCACGAACGGTGACAGATGCCGTCATTTCGCAAAAAATGCTGTATTTCCTTGAAGAAAATGCGGAACTGAGCGCAAACCTTGTCCGTAAAGCGATCCGTGCGCATCAAGCACGTGAAGCTGCACGAAAAGCGCGTGAAGATGCGCGTTCAGGCAAGAAGCGGAAAAAATCCGATACATTGTTGTCGGGTAAATTATCTCCGGCGCAATCACGTAACGCAGCAAAGAATGAATTATATCTCGTGGAAGGTGACTCAGCGGGCGGTTCGGCAAAACAAGGACGTGATCGTACGTTCCAAGCGATTTTGCCGTTGCGTGGTAAAGTCATCAATACAGAAAAAGCGAAACTTGAAGATATCATGAAAAATGAAGAAATTAACACGATCATCCATGCAGTTGGTGGTGGAGTCGGTGCGGATTTCCAAATTGAAGATGCTGCGTATGATAAAGTCATTATTATGACCGATGCCGATACCGATGGCGCACACATTCAAGTGTTGCTATTGACGTTCTTCTATCGCTATATGAAACCGTTAATTGAAGCGGGTAAAGTGTATATCGCACTGCCGCCTTTATTCAAAGTATTTAAAGGGACCGGTAAAAGTGAAAAGCTTGCTTATGCGTGGACAGATGACGATCTTGCAGGGGCTATCGAAAAAGTCGGTAAAGGCTATATGCTTCAGCGCTACAAAGGTCTTGGTGAGATGAACGCCGATCAATTATGGGAAACGACAATGGATCCGTCAACACGGACATTAATTCGAGTAACGATTGAAGACGGAGCAAAATCCGAGCGTCGCGTGACCACATTGATGGGTGATAAAGTGGAGCCACGTCGTAAATGGATCGAAGAAAACGTCGATTTCGGTTTGATTGAAGAACATAATATTTTAGACAATGCATTTATACATGTTGAGGGGGATACGGAATGACACAGTCAGAAACGTTTCAAGATCTGCCCTTGGAAGAAGTAATTGGTGATCGTTTTGGGCGTTATAGTAAATACATTATTCAGGACCGTGCGATTCCAGATGCACGGGACGGATTAAAGCCAGTGCAACGTCGTATTTTGTATGCGATGTTCCACGAAGGCAATACACATGAAAAAGCGTTCCGTAAGTCCGCGAAAACGGTCGGTAACGTCATCGGTAACTATCATCCACACGGTGATACATCCGTTTATGACGCGATGGTCCGGATGAGTCAGTCATGGAAACTGCGTCATGAAATGGTGGACATGCAAGGAAATAACGGTTCGGTCGACGGAGACTCCGCGGCTGCAATGCGTTATACCGAAGCACGTTTATCCGCTATTGCGAGTGAAATGCTGCGCGATATTCGCAAAGAAACGGTCGATTTTGCGTTTAACTTCGATGACACGGAACTCGAGCCTACCGTCTTACCGGGACGTTTTCCGAACTTATTGGTCAACGGCAGTACAGGTATTTCCGCAGGATATGCAACCGATATTCCACCTCACGCATTGCATGAAGTCATCGATGCGGTCTTGATGCGCTTAAAGAAGCCGGATGTCAGCGTAGATGAGCTGATGACGGTTATTCCGGGACCAGACTTCCCGACAGGCGCGATTATCCAAGGAACAGACGGAATCCGCACAGCCTATAAGACAGGAAAAGGCCGTTTCATCATTCGTGCATTATGGGAAATCGAGCAATTAAAAGCCGGTAAATCTCAAATCGTCATCACGGAAATTCCGTATGACGTCAATAAAGCAAATTTGGTCAAGAAGATGGATGAACTGCGCCATGATCGTCGATTGGATGGCATCGCGGAAATTCGTGATGAATCCGACCGTACCGGAATGCGTATTGTTGTCGAGTTGAAGAAAGAAATGGACGGCACTGCGATCATGCAATACTTGTTGAAGCATACCGATCTACAGATCACATACAACTTCAATATGATCGCCATTGCGGGCAGACGTCCGATGCTAATGTCTCTTCCAATGCTTCTTGACGCGTATATCGATCACCAAAAAGACGTCATTACACGACGTTCTACTTTTGATATTCGTAAAGCTAAAGATCGATTACATATCGTAGACGGCTTAATGAAAGCTTTATCCATTCTCGATGAAGTCATTAAGACCATTCGCGCGTCAAAAGATAAAAAAGATGCAAAAATGAACTTAATCAATGCGTATGAATTTACGGAAGTTCAAGCAGAAGCCATCGTTTCATTGCAACTTTATCGACTGACGAATACGGATATTACGGAATTAAAGCGGGAAGAAGAAGAATTGCGCAATCTAATTGAAGAATTAGAAGCGATTCTTGCAAGCGAAGCGAAGCTTAAATCCGTGTTGGTAAAGGAAATCAAAGCGATCCGCAAGCAGTTTGCCGAACCACGTCGTTCCGTAATTGAAGAAAAAATCGAAGAGCTAAAAGTAGATCTTGATATCTTGATTCCGAGCGAAGAAGTCATGGTATCCGTCACAAAAAGTGGTTATGTCAAGCGCACAAGCATGCGTTCATACTCCGCGTCTGCTGGCAAAGGCCAAGAAATGAAGGAGTCCGACTATACTCTATTCGAATCTGCGATGAATACACAGCATCACTTGCTGTTGTTCACGTCATTCGGTAACTACATCTACCAACCGGTCCACGAGCTTCCTGAGATACGCTGGCGTGATTTAGGACAGCATATATCGAGTATCGCGGGACTCGAGCCTGGCGAAGAGCTAGTAGACGTCATTGGGCTAGAGAAATTCGACGAAACAAGCAGCATTTTAACTGCGTCTTCCAATGGAAACGTAAA
The DNA here is from genome assembly GCF_002743245.1 of Sporosarcina sp. P26b. Lineage (NCBI taxonomy): Bacteria > Bacillati > Bacillota > Bacilli > Caryophanales > Caryophanaceae > Sporosarcina > Sporosarcina sp. P26b. The sequence continues at coordinate 259,161 of NZ_PDYW01000003.1, read as the reverse complement.
AATATCCAAATTGATCGATTACCAAGTACAGCGTTTTAACCGTTCATTCAAAGCAATGAACGTTAAAAAAGACGATCGACTAGTCGGTGCACGGATTGTCACAGGCGAAGAAGACGTATTATTAGTAAGTAAACAAGCCTATGCCCTACGATTCGCGCTGTCAGAACTCGCCATTACCGGCATCCGTACCGGCGGCGTTAAAGGAATCAATCTGAAAGCCGACGACGCACTCGTGGCGTTTGAAGTCATTACACCACAAACGCGGAATATCTTTATTGCTACACAGCGTGGATCAGTGAAGCGAATGAATATTTCTGAGTTTGAAGTGAGTTCTAGAGCACTTAGAGGCGTAACGGTTGTAAAAGAATTGAAGTCTAATCCACATCGAGTGATTGCGATGAAGACGGTGAAAGACGATGAGGAAATGGTTTTGTTGACGACACGGAATCACAATATAGAAATCGATCCGATGTCGTTGAAGAACACAACCCGTCAGTCGACAGGCAGTGCTGTCGTAGATGAGGCGAAGGACGGCAAGATTGTGCAAGTTTCTACGGTGAAAAAAGAACGTAAATAAGTTTCATAAACATAGAGTTGTCCGCTAGTCGTTATATCCGACTGGCTGGGCAGCTCTTTTTTGCGTTCCATACAGGAAAAAAGCGGTGATCTTTCTTCCATGTCGTGGTGATCTCGCATAGAAGTCGGGTGTATCTATTCTAGTCAGAAAATAATGAGAATGAAAAACACTGTATTCCCAATGCTTGATCAGGACGTCTTCAAACTTTTCCAGCGCTAATAACATTAATTACTTAATCTCAAAAAAGTAAAAATAGTAAAAGACAGGCTTTGCTATGATTTGATACAAGTTAGACAAACAACTAGCAGATATGAGAGTGGAGAGGTGAAGAGTATATGAAATTGATAAATGAAGAGGTTGTATCGAACTTAGAATTGGATCCATTATTCCATCCACGTACGATTGCGGTTTTAGGAACTTCCGAGAATCCAAATAAAATTGGATACTTGCAGCTAAAGGCGCTACTTGACGGAGGGTTTGCAGGAGATATTTATCCGATCCATCGCAGTGCGCAGCAAATTGCAGATTTGACGTGTTACCCAAGTGTTAAGGATGTACCGAATACAGTAGATTTAGCTATTCTCTGTGTGGGGATCGACCAAGTGGAAAAATGTTTGATCGAGTGCGGTGAAAGCGGTGTCAAAGCGGCAATCGTCTTCGCTTCAGGCTATTCCGAAATTGGGGAAGCGGGTCTAGTAGCTCAACAACGTCTAAAAGACATTTCCGACACGTACAATATCCGCATTATCGGACCGAACTGTGTCGGCTTACTCAATACAACGAATGGGTTGATGGGAACTTTCTCGCCAGGATTGACGAATATGCCGTTGAATAAAAAACGTGAAGCAGGCTTCGTCACACAAAGTGGAGCGTTCGGCGTGTTGACGTATATCGCCGCTGCCCAGCAAGGTTTAACATTCAACTATTTTGTCAGTGTTGGTAATGAAGCTGACGTAGGCTTTGCGGACGTCATGGAATACATGCTGCATGACCCGAACACGACAATCGCAACCGGCTATCTCGAAGGAGAGAAAAATCCTGAGAAGTTACGCAAGCTAGCGAAATTCGCACTCGAGATCAACAAACCAATGGTCATCATGAAATCAGGACGAAGCAGTGCAGGCAGTCGAGCCGCAGCGTCTCACACAGGTTCACTAGCGGGCGCTGATCAAGTATATGACGGATTCTTCAAACAAACCGGTATTGTTCGAGTGGAAGATTACGTAGACATTATTTCTTTCTCTAAGCTATTCATGTCGAAAAAGACACCAAAAGGAAGAAATGCGGTCATCATTACGAGCTCCGGCGGAAGAGGAATCAACGAAGCCGATCGCTGTGAATCATACGGGTTGAACATTCATCCGCTAAGCGATCAAGTGAAAAAAGAAATCGAGAAAAACATTCCTAGTTATGCAAGCGCTTCCAACCCGATTGATCTGACTGCAGCGGCATCGATTACTCATCCCGAGCTATTTATTGAACCATTGAAAGTGCTCGTCAACGATCCGGACACAGACATCATCATCTTCTCCGAATTCCCAATGGGCTGGGATGAAAACACGCCCGAGTTACAAGAATTTGTGCAGCTTTGCGAGAACTCCGATAAGTTCGTTCTCGTGACGACATTCCCACTTGAAGGCATGTCCGTTCCTAAAGGTGTCGGTTATTTAGAAGATCACGGTATCGCGTTCGTTAGAGGTGATATGAACCCGATCCGCTCACTTGCCAAGCTCGTTGAATATAGAGAAACCTACGAGAAAGCTAAAGAACAGCGAATGCAAGCGGAACCTAAGAAAATCAATAAAAAGAATATCCGCCACTTATTACTAGAAAACCAGACGTTAAGTGAGTCGCAGTCAAGCGAAATCTTGAACGAATACGGAATTCGGACAGCAAAACGCGCAATCGCACAATCTGCTGAAGAAGCGGTACGGTTTGCGGACAATATCGGCTATCCTGTCGTGTTGAAAATCGATTCACCTGACATTCCGCATAAGACGGAAGTAGACGGTATTCGCTTGAACGTACAAAACGCGGAAGAAGTCAGAAAAGCGTATGACGAAGTGTATCAAAATGCTACACGAAACTGTCCAACCGCCACTATTCACGGTGTGTCCATACAAGAAATGTTAGCTGAAGGCGTGGAGGTCATTGTAGGCGTTACGAATGATCCGACATTCGGTCCGGTTATCATGTTCGGTCTCGGTGGTGTATTCGTTGAAGTGTTCAAAGATGTATCATTCCGCGTCGCACCGATCACGAGACAAGATGCGATCGACAAAATGGAAAGTCTCAAAGGCTATGAACTATTAAAAGGTGTACGAAATAAAAAGCCCGTCGACCGAGAAGCAATCATCGACGTGTTGCTGAAAGTGTCCGAATTGATTCAAGATTATCCGAATGAAATACAGGAAATCGATATAAATCCGCTCATCGTGTACGAAAACGGCATTGTAGCGGCAGATGCATTGATTATTACAAAGTAACTCATGAGGAGGATGGAAAATGGACTTAGATCAAAATGTCATTGGCTTAACGAGTAATGAATACGTCTTTGAAGTAGAACGACGACATGTGGGTCAATTCGCTGCGGCGATTGGCGACGATCATCCACTTTATACAGACGAAGAGTACGCCAAGCAATCGGCTTACGCAGGACTGATAGTACCGCCGACATTCCCGATCGCGATGAATGACGGCGAGACGGAAATGCCACTCGATCTCGACCAGCGCAGAATGTTGCACGGCGAGCAGGAATTCCTGTACTACAAGCCAATCCGCATTGGAGACCGACTGCGTTGCCAGATCAAAGTAAGCGATCTGTATGACAAAGAAGGCAAAAGCGGAAAGATGCAGTTTTTGAAGCTCGATACGGAAATGAAAGATGAAACGGGCGAACTGGTTTGTATTAGCCGCATGAATATCGTCTATCGCGCACTAGCGAACTAATGGAGGGACCTCATATGATCAAAGATTGGGTGTTGGAAGAACTAACTGTAGATCAGAAACTTGAACCGATGGTGAAGCCACCGATTACGAAAGTACAGCTCGCCCAATATGCAGGTGCATCCGGAGATTTTAACCCGTTGCACCTCGACGATGACTTCGCAAAAAAAATCGGCATGGACGGTGTCATTGCACACGGTATGCTCGTAATGGGTTTCCTTGGTGAGTACGTCATGAAAATTGCCGGCCAGGAAGCACGCGTCGCAAATTTAAAAATGCGTTTCGGCAAAATGACAGTACCAGGTGACGAAATTCGTTGCTTGGGTGTAGTGGAACGAACATACGAAGAAGAGGGCAAGCGATGTATCGCGCTTGAACTGACTGCCGAGAAAGTATCCGGAGAAGTCGTCGGATCAGGGAGCGCCATCTTGCAATTAACGTAAAAGCTATTGTGAAATAGGAGGAATTTATCTATGGGAACTATTAAAGACCGTTATGCCATTGTCGGCGTAGGAGAGAGCGAACGCTCAAGAAAATCGGGGACAACGCCTCTTCATTTGGCGCTCGACGCTGCACGATCAGCGATTAAAGATGCTGGCTTGAAAGCGACAGACATCGACGGATTCATGAACTACAACGAAGGCGATTCTTGTACGTCGCATCAACTCGCAACGTATCTCGGTGTTCGACCGAAGTACGTCAAAGATATCCAAGGTGGCGGAGCGAGTACGGAAATGCTCATTGCAGATGCAGTGGCACTCATTGAAGCAGGTCAGCTGAACACGGTATTGATCTATCGTTCAATGAATGGTAGCTCAGGAACACGCGTAGGCCGCGGCTATGATCCAGATATGCTACAAGGAGCACTCACTGGCGGAAGCTTCGTTATTCCGTACGGCTCAGCAAGCCCTTCGCAATGGTTCGGTATGTACGCAACGCGTCATATGCATGAAACGGGCATCACGAAAGAACATCTCGGACATGTGTGCTTGAGTTTCTATGAGCATGCGCAAAGAAATCCGAAAGCATTCCTACATGGTAAGCCGTTAACAATGGAAAACTATCTCGCTACACCGGATATCAGTTCTCCATTCAATATCCATGATTCATGCCTTGAGCTCGATGAAGGAAATGCGATCATCGTTATGTCCGCTGAAAAAGCGAAAGACTGTACATCAAAACCCGTCTACATCATGGGAATGGCAGCAAGACAATGTCATCCGCACGCTCACTACTGGAATGATATCGACCAAGTCGCATCTGATTACGTAGCGGAAGAGCTCTATGAAAACGCGGGTGTGACACCGGACGATATCGATGTAGCTTCGATCTATGACTGTTTCAGCTGGGTCGTTATGCGTCAGCTTGAAGCATACGGCTTTGCGAAACGTGGAGAAGTGGGAGATTTCGTCGCTGCAGGCAACTTGAAGATCGGCGGTAAACTGCCAACCAATACAGCGGGCGGTATGCTGTCGGAAGGCTACACACACGGAATGAATAATGCCATTGAAATCGTCAGACAGCTACGCCATGACTACGAAGGAACGGACCGCCAAGTAGAAGACTGCAAAATCGGTATTTGTACTGGCTGGGCTGGACCGGATATTGCAGGCGCTATGATCTTACGAAACTAGGAGGAATAATTATGACACACGCAACGACTGCTTACCAAAAACCTATTCCATTGAAAGATATAGATAATGCCCCGTACTGGGATGCAGCAGACCAACACCAACTGGCGCTGCAAAAATGTGACGACTGCAATGCCTATTCACAACCACCTGGTCCTACGTGCGCAAAGTGCGGTAGTGAAAACGTTAGCTGGGAACAGTTCGGCGATGATATTAAAGCGACAGTGTATTCGTATGTAGTTTCTTATCGTCCATTCTTACCAGGCTTCCAAGATGAACTGCCAACGATTATCGTACTCGGTCAGCTCAACAATGTGCCAGAAGTGAAAATCATGGCGAACATCTTGAATTGTGAAGAAAAAAACTTGGAAATCGGCATGCCGATCCAAATGACATGGGTGGATATTACGGAAGACCGCGCATTGCCACAGTGGGTACCCGTTACGAATTGATCGATAGACGAGATAGAAAGGATGAGCGAGTATGGATTTCTCTTTCACGAAAAAAGAAGAAAAATTTAGAACCAAACTACGAACATGGCTTGAAGCCAATCTTCCTGAAGGGTGGCTTGAAGGTAAGCGCGACTTACCAGAAGACCTCGATGAATATTCCCGTGTGTTACGTGCATGGCAAAATAAATTGTACGAAGGCGGATGGGCTGCTATCGCTTGGCCGAAAGAATACGGTGGACGCGACGCTAGCCTGATGGAAGAAATTATCTACCATCAAGAAATGGTACGTGTAAAAGCGCCGCCACTCATCAACTATATCGGGATCCACATGGTAGGTCCTACGTTGATCGATATCGGTACGGATGAACAAAAAGAGAAATACTTGAAGAAAATCCTAACGGGTGAAGAAATTTGGTGTCAGGGCTATTCAGAGCCGGGCGCAGGGTCGGATTTAACAGGCCTTAAAACACGTGCAGTAAAAGACGGCGATCGCTGGCTCATCAACGGCCAGAAAGTCTGGACTAGTTTTGGTCACGTGGCGGATAAATGCTTCTTGCTGACGAGAACAAGTACACATCCAGAAAAGAAGCACCGTGGAATTACCGTGTTCATGATGGATATGCACCAGCCGGGCGTCGAAACACTTCCAATCGTGCAGATGGATGGACATAAAGACTTTAACGAAGTGTATATGACCGACGCTGTCGCAACAGATGCGGATATCGTCGGACAAGTAGACTCAGGCTGGCACGTATTGATCGCCTTGATGCTACATGAACGTACGGGAATCGGTGCGGAACTCTTCACACTCGAAAAGCAATTCAACGATACTGTGGAACTAGCACAGCAGTATAAAGTAAATGGCAAGCCGTTGATTGAAAATCCAGCAGTTAGACAAAAATTGGCGAATTTCTATGCCCGCGTGCGTGGATCGCTACTAAATTACTATAAAAACTTAACAACTACGATTAAGAACGGTCAACCAGGTGCAGAAACGTCTATCGATAAATTGGTCGTTACCGAGCTGAATCAAGCACTCTCTGCATTTGCAGTGGAAATTCAAGGTCATCAAGGTGTGCTATTTGATAAAGATGCCGTAGCGGATCCGAAATGGCAGCATTTATTCCTCGCCTCATTCGGACAGACAATCGGTGGCGGTACGAGTGAAGTACAACGCAACACGATCGGCGAGCGCGTACTGGGATTGCCAAAAGACATGGGACGTTAATAGACTTGGAGGGATGAAATATGGACTTTTCACTAACAGAAGAGCAAGAAATGTTCCGTGGACATATCCGCAAAATGCTGGATAAATTCGGCGGTACACTAGTAGCTCGCGAAATGATTGACAACAATCCAGAAAACTTGAAGAAAGTGTACACGACATTAGCTGAACTTGGTTGTAGCAGCATCAATATTCCTGAACAATACGATGGCATGGATCTCGATGCACTCGATCTCGTTCCAACGTTCGAAGAGATGGGACGTTCACTCGTACCGGGCTTGTTCATGGAAACATCTGCATTGGTCGTACCGATCCTTAAGAAGTATGGTACAGAAGAGCTGAAGCAACAGTATTTGCCAGCGATTGCTTCAGGAGAAAAATTGATTTCATTCGCAGCGCTTGAGCCTTTCAACGACTTCTCACAAGCAGGTATAGAGTGTGCCTTAGAGCAGCAAGACGGACAGTACGTACTAAACGGCACGAAGACGCTTGTTCCGGAAGCTGAACTTGCGGATGCGTTCCTTATACTCGTACGCACAAACCGAGAAGATACAGAGGACGGACTATCGCTTGTGTTGATCGACAAGACAGATGGGATGAACATTGAGAAACAATCTTCCTTTGACGAATCAAAACATGTAGCGAAAATCGAATTTGATCATCTGGTTATCAAAGAAGAGCAAATCATAGGTGAAGTAGACAAAGGATGGACTCAGCTTCAGGAAGGTTTATTGTACTTCAACGCCGCACTTAGTTCATACATCGTCGGTGCAATGGAGAGTGTCGTACACATGGCGACGGAATATGCGAAGATCCGGGAGCAGTTCGGTCAAGCGATCGGACGTTTCCAAGCGATCAAGCACAGTATCGTTAACATGAAAGTCAACTTGGAAATTGCTCGTTCACTGAGCCATTATGCGAACTGGGTAGTCGATACAGACGAATTCGATCGAGAAGCAGCCGTATACAGCGCCCGTACATATGCGACGGAGAAGTTCATCGAAATCTCGGCACATAATATTCAAATCCACGGCGGAATCGGCTTCACGGAAGAAATTGATTGCCATTTATTTGTTAAGCGCGCTCGCTATTATGATCAGTATTTAGGTTCTACCCCTTTCTATCAAGAAAAAGTAGTCGCTTCACTAGGCTGGTAATTTGAAGGAGGAAAACACATGACGAACGTATCCGAGAAATCCAAATTGACGACTTACGGTAATATCATTAACGGCAAGTCGGTACAGGCACAAGACGGGGCCGTATCAAACAGTATCGATCCATCTACAGCGGAAGTATGGGCAACCATTCCTTCCAGTAAGAAGGAAGACGCAGAACTGATCATCCAGGCAGCACGCGCCGCATTCGATGACTGGGCGGATCTGCCAGCACGAACACGCGGTGACTATATGCGCAAGATCGGGGACATGATTCCGGAGTACGCGGCGGAGTTACTTGAACTCGAAACTCGTAATAACGGCTGGGTACTAGATGAGTACGGGTATTTAGCTGAAGTGTTAAAGCAAGTTTGGTATGACGCGGCAGGAGCAGCCTCTCTAGTCGGTGCACAAGGCCGTACGGTACAGATGGGTACGGGAGATTTCGGTTTCACTTCACGTAAGCCATACGGAGTAGTCGTCGGCATCTTGCCATGGAACGCCCCGTTATTCACCTTTACGATTAAAGCAGCTTATGCGCTAGCAGCAGGGAATACGGTCATTATTAAACCGTCTGAAAGTGCAGCGGTCGGCTCACTGCGCTACGGCGAATTAATTTCACAAATCTTACCGCCAGGCGTACTGAATGTTATTTCGGGTGCGGGTCGTGAAATCGGTGACTACCTCGTCTCTCACAAAGAAGTGAATAAAGTGAGTTTGACAGGGTCAAAGGCAACAGCGGAGCGCATCACGAAAGCGACTGCGCATTCACCGAAGTCGTTAATCTTCGAACTCGGCGGAAAGTCTCCGAATATCGTCTTTGAAGATGCAGATCTGGATCAAGCAGTACATGGGTTGATCAACGGTATCTTCACACCGAACTCCGGTCAAATTTGTGTAGCAGGTTCACGCATGTTGATCCAGCGCTCCATTTACGAAGAAGTGATTGGACGTTTGAAAGACTTGATGACGGACAATGAATTCGTTAAGCATGGCGATACACTCGATACGAACAACACGATGGGTCCTATCGCAAATGAAGCGCAATATCAGTCGGTGTGCGGATTCATCGACGAGGCAGCTAAAGACGAGTATGAAGTTGTGTTCGGTGGAAAGTACGGCGGAGAAGCGGTTCTACCAGGTCAACCGGAATTCAAAGACGGCTATTGGGTACAACCTACGCTTGTTAAAGTAGCAGACAACAGTTCTAAACTAGCTCGCGAAGAAATTTTCGGGCCTGTGGCAATAGCCATTCCGTTCGATACGGAAGAAGAAGCCGTTCAAATTGCGAATGACACGAACTTCGGTCTAGCAGCGGGTGTATGGACACAAAACCTCGGTATTGCACATCGCATGATCGACAAGCTTCAAGCAGGAAACGTGTGGGTGAATACGTACGCAAGAGTAGGCGCAGATCTGCCGTTTAGCGGAGTGAAAGAAAGCGGTTATGGTACGGACTCAGTTCTGGATTACACAGTAGAAAAAGCTTGCGTCATCAATATTCGATAAATAGCCAGTAACGTTTGATCTGTGGCGGGAGAGCTTCGGTTTTGCACCAAGCATACCGAAACCTCCTTCTACAGTTCTTCACTTTAGACCACATCTAGATTTGACATAATGAATAAAGCTTTTAAAAACTAGTACATCATCGATAAAGGGAGGCCACTATATGAATGAAGCGGCATTGAAAGATAAATCGATTAATAGAGGTTTTTTATTCATAAGTTTTGGAGCGTTCTTTATTATGTTAAGTTTAGCAACCCATCTTCCCGCATACCCGCATATGCTTGCGGAATTTAACCTGACGCCAGGTTATGCGGTGTGGATGCAACTAGGTCTGGCTGTTGGATTGACAGGATTCCAGCCATTGCTTGGATGGATTGGTGATTCGTTCGGATTGAAGATTGTCATTCTCATTGGCGGTATTTTCATGGTTGTCGGATCGTTGCTCGTAGCATTCTCATTTTCTTTCTGGGTGCTCGTTCTTGGTTTATTCTTTAAAGGAATCTCGGGTGCGGCGATTGCACCATCAGGTATTGCCTATGCTGGTAAATTTATGGTCGGGACGCAACGTGCAAAAGCAATTGGAACGTTTGCGGCGTTCATTACAATCGGTGCAGTATTCGGTCCGGTCATCAGCGGTATGATCGTCGATACGGCAAACTGGCAAGCAAGTTTCATCTTCACAGCCATTCTCGGTGGTTTAGGGATTGCGTTCTTTATGTTTGTTCCACACGTTAAAGTACAAGCACGCAAGAAGTTGGATGTTCTTGGCTTGATTTTTGTCATCGCACTATTACTCGGTTTGCTGACAATCCCAACATTCATCAACAGCTTCGGTATCGAATCTGGTATGTGGATTCCATCATTGCTAGTATTCGTAACAGCGTTGATCATCTTGATCTTCGTAGAGAAAAAGCAAAAAGCTCCGTTACTCGATTTAGTGTACGTTGCGAATCGTAACTTCTGGGTACCTACGACGATTGCCGTATTCATCTTCCTTGGTTACTCGGGTGTCATGTACTTGCTAACATTCTTCGTTCAGAACGTCCAAGGAAAAGCAGCGACCACGGTAGGATTCTTACAGATGGCCGTATTCTTAGGCACATCAGTCGCAGCCTACTTAAGCGGAAGAATCATGAAGAAATTGTCTGCGCGATTAATTATGGGATCAGGAATTCTCGTCTTTGCTTCTGGCATCATCATGCTGAATTTCGTTACGCTGACGACATCATTTGTGTATTTGTTCATTGCGATGAGTCTCGTCGGTCTTGGTGTTGGTTTCCAAACACCTGTAGTCAAAGGACTCGTTGTGTCGAAAGCTTCAACAGAACGAATGAATGTCGTGACATTTACGAATACAGTAATTGAAAACTTGGCACAGAGAATGGGTGCATCATTCGCTCTTGTTGCGTTCTCGATCTTCTCTGCAAGTGGTAACAACGTTGGAGCGGTAGTGAATACTTCTTGGGTGATTATGGGCTTCATCATCATCGCATTGTTGTTCTTACCGTTGATTCCTCGAACCATTCCTGGAATTCATACAAGCGAGTCTGATTTACTCGATACAAATGTCGTGCCGAAAGCGTTACAAACTGAAGAAATCAAATAACTAGGCAACAAAGTATAGAGAGGAGATTATTACATGAATATTTACGTCTTGCTGAAAAAAACATTCGACACGGAGGAAGCGATTTCTGTGTCGGGCAATCAAATAGATGAAAGCGGTGCGGAATTCATCATCAATCCATATGATGAGTATGCAGTCGAAGAAGCGATCCAGCAGCGTGACGCGCATGGCGGCACGGTAACGGTCATCACAATTGGTGATGAAGAATCCGAGAAGCAATTGCGTACAGCACTTGCGATGGGAGCAGATGATGCGGTACTTATCAATACGGATGACGACCCGGATGAAGGCGACCAATTTACAACGGCAAAGATCTTGGAAAAATTCTTTGAGGATAAAGAAGTGGACTTGATTCTCGCTGGTAACGTGGCAATCGACGAAGCGAGCGGACAAGTTGGACCTCGACTTGCAGAGCGCCTCAACATGCCATTCATTACAACGATCGTCAAGCTTGATATTGAAGACGGTACAGCGAAGATTGAAAAAGACGTTGAAGGGGATCTCGAGAAAATCGAAGTATCTTTGCCGGTGCTCGTAACGTGCCAGCAAGGACTGAATGAGCCGAGATATACATCCCTTCCAGGTATCATGAAGGCGAAAAAGAAGCCTCTTGAGCAACTTGAACTCGATGACCTAGATCTCGCTGAAGACGACGTGGAAGCGAAGACGGCAACGATTTCTATTTTCTTGCCACCTAAAAAGCAGGCAGGACGCATTTTAGCAGGCGAAACAGGCGAGCAAGTCAAAGAACTGGTCAATCTATTGTCCAATGAAGCGAAAGTAATCTAAACCATCTACGAAACGAAAGGAGTTTTATTATGAGTGAAAAGATACTAGTCATCGGGGAATTGCAGCAAGGGGTTCTTCGTAAAGTAAGTTATGAGACGATCGCAGCAGCGAAACAAGTAAACGCTGACGCAGAAATTCTAGCATTGGTACTAGGTGACGTAGATTTGCAGCAACCAGCTGAAGAAATGATCCACTACGGTGCAGACCGTGTCATTACCGTCACTCATGCCAACTTAAGTAATTATACATCGGAAGGCTATGGACAGGTCATCATGGAAGTGATGCAAGACGAAAATCCATCCGGCATCATCATGGGCCATACGTCAGTCGGCAAAGATGTAACACCTAAAATCGCGAGCCGCCTAGAACTTGGCTTAATCTCGGATGCCGTGTCAATCGAAAAAGAAGGCGATCAAGTCGTCTTCACTCGCCCGATCTACTCAGGTAAAGCGTTCGAAAAGAAAGTGATGAAAGACGATGGACTGCTGTTCGCTACTATCCGCCCGAACAATATCGCAGCACTCGAGCAGGATGCGCGCCGTACAGGCGACATCACAGCGAAAGAAGTGGATGTCAAAGATTTACGTACAATCGTTAAAGAAGTCATTCGCAAGAAAACGGAAGGCGTCGATCTGTCGGAAGCGAAAATTGTTATCGCTGGCGGACGCGGTGTTAAGAGCGCTGAAGGGTTCAAAGCGTTGTATGAGTTAGCGGACTTGCTAGGAGGCGCTGTAGGGGCTTCTCGTGGCGCGTGTGACGCAGATTACTGTGATTACTCACTGCAAATCGGACAAACAGGAAAAGTCGTGACACCTGACCTGTATATCGCGGTAGGTATTTCCGGTGCGATCCAACATATGGCAGGTATGTCAAACTCCAAAGTCATCGTCGCGATCAACAGTGACGAAGAAGCGAACATCTTCAAAATGGCAGATTACGGAATCGTTGGCGACTTGTTCGAAGTCCTTCCTTTATTCATTGAAGAACTTAAACTAGAAGGCGCGTTAATATCTTAACTACTCGCCACTAAAAAAAGCTTGGAATGTCCTATAACGGGATATTCCAAGCTTTTTCTATGGTAGCAGTATCTACCCGACCCTTCATCTGAGCCAAAAGTAAATAGTGAATCTAGAAAATTCATGTTATACTATTCAGATATCGCGGTTTATCGGGGGGGACCATATTTGATCAAATACAATTTACTGTTGAATACTACAAACTACGAACTAACCCATCATCAACAAATTGCCAATAAAATTGAGCGTTTCCAAGTCATCATTATGTACGATCGACAGCCCAACTTCTTTGACTACAACTATCTACTCCATTTCCCATGTGAAAAAGTACGGAAAAAGGTTAACACGAATCGCATTTTCCCGAGAGTGAAAAATGAAACCTTCATTGTTCGACAGCAAAGCTACGAAGAAAACATTCAATTGTTTTTCAAGCAGCGTATGAATGCAAGATACGAAATGCTAGCGAAAGTGACGGAATTCATGACGGCTAAATTCTTCAGTACGTATGAAAGTCATCTCGTACCGCTGCTCGAAAATAAACCAACGCTCAAATGGGAGATTATCAATAAACTATATAGTAAATATGAAAAGCTATTAAGTGAACACGCCCGTTTTAACGACGAAGAGTCTTGGAATGCGTTCAGCACATGGTATAGAACGTATTTAACAAATCATACGGTGAATGAAATGCTAGAGATCCACGGCTATGACACACTGAACATATTGACAAATGAAGATATAAACAAGTTATTTCTAGAAATACTCAATAGGAGCTTTGCTTCAAACGATAGTTTCTTGAATACATTTACAGACGCTGTCAATGTATATATAGAAAAAATGGTCTCAGAAATTCTCGCAGTCTTTGAATTAGAAAAAGATTCAATGGTACAAATCAATGAATTGCTCGGTGTTAGCGACCGAATAGCTGATCATCAACCGGTAGAGTCCTCAGTAAAAACGAATAATCTTGTGGTTATGAGTAACGCAGTCTATCAATTCATCACAGAAGCCATTTCCAATCAAAAATTTACTTATGAGCGAGATCAGTGGCCAAAAGCGACGATACGCAGCACGACGTTGTCAGGTTCTTTGCAGTTACTTGCGCGCAAAGAAGATCGAACAGCAAGCCGTATGAATCAGCTGCAAGAACAGGCAAAGACGTTATCAGAAGTTGATGTAGACGTACTGGATTCGCTATGCCATATGTATTTGGCGCAACAAGGACAAGCAGAGGATCGCATAGCAATTCGCTTTGATGATTTGCTGACCATTCGTGGATTGAAGACCAAGCTTGGAGGAACAGGTAGGCGAGGCGGTTATGAAAAGGAACAACGTACACAAGTGATAAAAGCGCTTTCTATACTACAATCACTCTGGTTGGAATTTGACACCGTCTTAATCTACGAACAAGGAAAGCCCGTCAACAAAACAATGGCAGGGCGTGCGTTCATCTTTACGAATGAAGATGGCAGTCCGTGCGAATTAACTGAAAGGACACTACCCGAACATCTATATGTGAAAATCGGGGAAGTATTCAATCATTTCTTACAAGGCTCCACGAGACAAGTGAAACTACTGCCGAATCAAGCGATCGAACTAAATCCATACCAGCGTAAATGGGAGAAAAAACTCATTCGGTATATTAGCTGGCGCTGGCGTACACAAGCCCGCAAAGCAAGCTACTTGCAGCCACATAAAATCAGCACATTGCTCGAAAAAATAGGTATACAAATTGATACACAGGCTCCGTCACGCATTCGCGACCGTCTAGAGAAAGCGCTAGATCTACTCGAAGAAGAAGGCGTCATTACGTTTTGGCAGTACAATCAATGGAACGAAGACAGCATGTCGAAAAAAGGATGGCTGCGCGTCTGGTTAGATGCTACGATCATCATCGCACCGCCTGACGAGATTGTGAGCTATTATGAACCGATTGAGAGAAAGAAGTCGGTCAAGACGCCGACCAACTTCTCCTTGGAGCCACCTAAAGAAAAAGTCTGCAAAAGCATAGGTAGTGATTTTAAGGAATGCCGCATCAAACGTGGTTTGACACTCAAACAAGTATCGGATCAATTGAAAATTTCGACATCCTATATAAGTAATATCGAACGAGGCGGGGCATTACCATCGCAAACTGTCTACAAAAAGATGAAGGAATGGTTAAATTAAACTCGATTCTATTTAAGTTTCGACTTAACATACTATGAAGATAAAAATATATGTTATAAAAAATAAAAAAGCGAACATACAGACGCCATACTAGGGTATACTAAGCAAAGCTCGTAAATTGTCGAGTTTTGCTTTTTTATCGTCAAAAGTAATAACTAATGGACTTTAAAATCATAAGAAACCTGGTTCCAAATAATCCTTGTTTAGTTTATTATTGTTCGCGCCGTATAAATAGGAACGCAATAAATATCTCACGTGTTGTAATCAAGGGGGGAAGTGGAAAGGGCAACAACCAGATCATATGTGGATCGATAGAATATGAAGAAAATCTGTGTTGCGATGTATTTACATGTCGTGATACGAGTGAAAGGTTTGCTGCGCCACACGGACAAGGTGTATGCAAGACAGATTTCCTGATCAACTTATACAATTCCATTAACGAATACGAACATACAAGCGGTAAAAGTGATAGACTAAGAACGGTCTATATGTATCAGAAAATCTAAATGCTATATGTAATCTTATTGAACATGGTTCCAAATAATCCTTCTTTGCATAATTTTCCTCGCATCATGCTATCAAATGAACATCGACTATTCCACGTAAAGTAATCAAGGAGAGGACCATCAAGTACTAAAACAAGCAGAAGATAAGAAGTTTAATCAGTCAATTGCAAGGGAAAGGGCGGTCAAACAGTGATCGATAGGATAATCGCCATGATAGTACGTGTCAAAAGTCTTTAAAAGCGATACGTCAATTAACAAATTCAACACGGAGTTCAAGAGAGCGTATAAATGACTGGTTAAATTAAGTTAAGCTAATGAAACCGATCATCCATATTTAAAATGAAATATAAAACGCAGAGCAATAATAAAGCATTTTATAGTGTTTAATTAAGAAAGTATTAAACAAACCTTTAAACAACACCTAAACATTAAAAAACCTTGAAGTAAACACGTTAAGTAATTATAATAAGCCTAGCGCATAAATCATTGAAAAAAGCGCAAATATCTCACTATCTCAAGTATACTTCTAAGTGACACGTAACTTCCTATAATTTATATTATGTTCGGGGCGTTCTACGATCTATATAGTTTCCAATCTCCACGTATCCTTCTCGCCCTAGCTTTCTAAGCGATTCTTATGCTCTTTAGTCTTTATATCTTTGAAGTCGATATATCCTACACTGTACTCGATGACATCGTTTATGAACAACTTATGATCCTTAGCGAACTCTTTCACAGATTCAAGCAATTCTTTATCATACGTTGTTTTATACTGAATTCGATCTACTGGACGCAAATTCTTATCGAATTCAATAACTCCTGCGGCCAATACGTTCCACAAACCGTTTTCCAGCAAATAATTGCTATGTGTATTATGTCGCTCTGATAATTCCTCTAATTTCTCTAAAATCTCCTGACTAATATTCGTCCGAAACTTAATCCGTGTTTCATCAGTAGTTTGAATGATTCTACCACTTACTAATTTCCACATTATTTATACCTCCTAAGTCATCATAAACTCGCAGATGATTCACGAGTTTATTCTTTGTAATCGATCGGTTTGTTGCAATGCTTGGATATTCGCTGAACCTGTCGCAAACATCGCCATTCTTAATTCTAATTCACGCACTTCCATTGTTTGGAAAACGCTTTCAGCAGATATAGTGGCTTCTTCTAGAATTGCACGTCCAAAACCGACAAAATCTGCGCCGAGTGCAATACATTTTGCTGCATCGACACCCGTATGAAGTCCGCCGCTTGCAACGAGTAATTTTCCGTTCATATGAGGTCTAACTAGCTCAAGTGATTTCGTTGTCGGAATTCCCCATTCGCTAAACGCTGCCGCTGCTTGTTGTTTGATCGGTGTCGTACGGTATTTTTCCACTTGGCTCCAAGATGTTCCGCCTGCACCCGCTACATCAATGAATGACACGCCAATGTCTAGGAGCTTCTTCGCGGTTTCCCCATCTATTCCCCATCCAACTTCTTTAACGCCTACAGGAATCGTTAATTCATTGCATAATTTCTCGATTTTAGAAAGTAATCCACTAAAATTCGTATTTCCTTCTGGTTGAATGACTTCTTGTAATACATTGATATGCAGTACTAACGCATCTGCATCGGTGTAGTCGATAATTTGACGGCATTCATCGGCAGAAAATCCATAATTCAGCTGTACGGCACCTAAGTTGGCGATAATTGGTGTAGTTGGGGCGTACTTTCGTAATGCGAATGAAGGCCGGAATGCTTTACTTTCAATTAAAGCGCGTGTAGAACCTAGCGCAAGTGCCCAGCCTCGTTGCTCTGCAGCAAGTGCCAGATTGCGGTTGATCGTTTCCGCAAAATCTGCTCCACCAGTCATTGAACTGACCAAAAAAGGAGTTTTGCATGTTTTGCCTAGAAAGTCTTGATCTGTATTGATGTCTTCAAATGATAATTCAGGTAAAGCATTATGTAAAAATTCATATTGTTCCACGCCTGTTGTGATCGAGTTTCCCGTCACGTGTTCATCTAGTACAATCTGGATATGCTGTGCTTTCCGATCATTTAGTTGCTTGCCCATGATTTTAGCTCCTATCTGGTAGTGAATCCATTTCGATACATATCAGTTACTAAGCATTATAGCGGTTCTCCGAAGATTACACAAAACATAAAAAAGCTCAGATATGAAATCGGAGCTTTCTGTGTGTTAATAGGTGGAAATCAATTGTTTTTTCCACTTTTCATCTTTAATTTGTCCTTCATTTAAATAAATAATCCGGTCTCCAAGACGTTCTGCTTCATCTAAATCATGCGTAACGACAATAAAAGGGATTTTCCAACGGTCGTGCAGGCGTAATAGCTCATCCTGACACTGTTTACGTGTTTCTCTATCGAGAGCGGATAATGGTTCATCGAGCAATAGTACGGAAGGTTGTGTAGCTAACGCTCTCGCTAAGCCAACACGTTGCTTTTCACCACCCGAGATTTGGTGCGGATACTTCTGCAATAAATGTTCAATGCCCAGTACGTGAAGTAACTCACGAATGGTTTCGGTACTCTCTTTTCGCCGATTCTTTTTAACACCAAACCAAATATTCTTCTCCACTGTCTTATGCGGAAATAACGCATAATCTTGGAATAAATAACCGATTTGACGATCACGAGCGGGCAATGGTTTTTCGCCGGTTTCATAAAAGGTTTGTTCTTTTGAAAGAATCATGCCGGAATCTGGGTGTGTAAGCCCCGCAATGCTGTTCAGGATAGTGGTCTTACCAGAGCCTGATCGACCAACTAATACAAGTATCTCTGAACACATTTGAAAATGAATATTCATCTCATAGTGTGCGAGCTGTTTAGTGATTTCTACATCCAACATGTCGATTCCCCCTAGACTCACAATTTTGTAAAACGTCTCATATTACGTTTGCTCCACCAGTTCACCCATAAAATCAAACTAAATCCGAATGTAATGATGATAACGACCCAAAACGTCGCCTTTTCCATCTGACCCGACTCCACTGCAAAGTAGATCGCCATTGGAATGGTGTCGGTTTTACCCGGTATGTACCCTGCCAACATCAACGTAGCACCAAACTCCCCAAGTCCCCTTGCGAATGAAAGCACCAACCCTGCCAGCAATCCAGGCCAAGCGAGCGGAAACACTACTGACCAGAAGACGCGCCATTCAGAAGCGCCCATCGTACGCGCGGCATTGGATAGCCGTTCATCCAAACTGTCAAAAGCGGCCGCAGCACTTTGATACATCAGCGGAAATGACACAACAATCGAAGCAATGACAGCGCCAATCCACGTAAAGACAATCTGAAAATCGAACCACTCAAGTAACCAACTTCCAATCCAGCCTTTTTTGCCGAATAAAATAAGTAAACCGAATCCAACAACAGTCGGGGGTAACACAAGTGGCAGCAAAAACAGGGCTTCCAATATACTTTTTCCGAAAAAATCACGCTTTGCGAGCAAATATGCAATGAACACACCAACTATAAATACAAAGAAAGTGGAGATGGCAGCCACTTTTAAAGATAATAACAATGGAGAGTAATCCATTTCCAGCACGCCTTCTCCCCCCTTTCATTTACTTAAATCCAAACTTCTGTAATGCCTCTTTACCTTCAGCACCCGTTAAATAATTAAGGAATTGCTGTGCAGCTTCCTGATGCTTCGAGTCTTTAACAACAGCCCCAGGATAGACGATTGGCGAGTGCCAACCCGTGTCTGCCACAGCCAATACTTTCACATCGTCCGAAATGAACGCGTCGCTCGAGTACACGACACCGTAATCCGCATTGCCCATTTCCACATGTGTCAACACTTGCCGTACGTCGGATCCTAAAACTAACTTTTCTTTCAAAGGCTCCCATAAATCCAAGTTTTCAAATGTCTCTTTCGTATAGCGTCCAACCGGAACGGATTCCGGCTCGCCTACTGCGAAATGATTGAGTGCTGCCGGATCAATTTCTTCAAATGAAGAAATCGTACTGTCAGAATCTTTGTGTGCAATCAATACGAGCGCATTCTCAGTAAAGTCTTTTCTTGATTCATTGATGAGTAAGCCTTTGTCTTCCATTTCATTCATGTCTTTTGAACTTGCTGATAAGAAGACATCAGACGGCGCGCCATTTTCAATATTGGTTGCCAGTTTACCAGAACTTCCGAAGTTGTATGTAACGGTAACACCTTCGTTGGCTTCTTCAAAATCTGCTTTCAAGTCTTCAAGTGCGTCAGTTAAGCTAGCGGCAGCTGAGACTAATATTTCAGCTTCAGGTGTTTCTTGATCTGTTGCATCCGTATTATCCGTATCTGAACATCCTATCAGAAAAATAGTTAGCATAACGAACAAAGTAGAAAGTAAAAAATGTTTCACTATGTAATACCCCCTAACACATATAACTAATTATAGTTAAAAGTATCATAATATGCTTTGAAATGAAACGGGCCTATCATTCGCCATGATCATTCTCTAGCAGTCTCAGGAGTTGCGTGAGTTGCGTGGTTGCTATGAGCGGTTATAGGTGTTCTATGATCACTTAGTTATTTCTATGAGCGCTCGCGAAGTGTGATAGAGCGGAAATCGCATGTCATAGAGCGATTAACTAGACTCTAAGAGCACATCGAGCGTTTCTATGAGCGCGCACATATTTCTATAAACAAAAAAGTAACCCGCCTTCTACCGGCGGGTTACTCTCTATCTATCTCATAATATTCCTCAAGCGAATCTGCATCATAATACATCTCTTCATCTGTCTCGAAACGATTATAGCGCAGCGTGAACAAGTAAAACATATGCGTCGCGACTACCTTCAGCAGCGCATACGCAGGAATCCCGAGAATCACTCCAGCGACACCGAATAGCGAACCGGCTGTCAGTAGGACGAAAATAATCGTGATCGGGTGGATATGTAGTGATTTCCCCATGATTTGCGGTGAAATGAACTTCCCTTCGATTACTTGCACAATCGTCCAAACAATCGCAAGCTTCACCAGCATGAACGGTGATGTGACAATCGCGATAATAGCTGCGGGCGTAATAGCAATGACTGGACCTAAATACGGTACAATACTCGTGAACATCGCAAGTACCCCGAGCAACAATGCATATTTCATTTTAATAATGAGGAAGCCAATCGACACCATGATTCCAATCGCAATAGCAACCAGAATTTGTCCTTGAATATACGCACTGATTTGCCGATCTGCATTGCGGAAGATGATCGATGCATCGTCTCGCAAACGTGGAGGCAACATACGCAAAATCATTTGGGGCAACTTCTCACCGTCTTTCAGTAAGTAAAACAGTATGAGTGGTACCGTAAAAATACTCAAAATGATTCCTGTTAACGCAGAAACGAAGGAAGTAATACCTGATGCGATGCCACCTATAGTTTCCGTGAAGAACGTACCGATACTCTCAAAACCAGAATCAAGGAAGCTATTCACGTTAAAGTTGAATCCTTCATAAACCGGCGCAAATATGGAGTTGCGGAAAAACTGATCGGTGTCCAAAATTAACTGTTTAAAATACGTTGGGAATTCATCGAATAGATTGATCATCTGTAAACGCAGGAACGGTAATACTAAGAAAATCACTAATGTTAGTAAACCTGCAGTCGCTAGTAGAATAATCAAGATTCCGTAGACGCGTGGTATACGCAGACGTTCTTCCAAAAACCGAAGAATCGGACGCATTAAGTAATACAAAATCGTCGCGAGTACGACCGGTAAAACAACAGTTGAGAAAAACACTTTAATCGGATAGAAAATAAATGAAACTTGAGTGAAGACCAAGATGATCAATCCAATGAACAATAAACAAAGTAAAACAAACAATGTAGATTGACCACCGAGAAATCCAACAACCGGTGAAGTCGAGGGTATCGACCAGAAGTTCCGTAAAGAAGATTTTTTTGGTGGCTGCCTCAATGTTTCACTCCCCCCTTTATTCGATCCGTTATGGTGTAGCTAAAAACGAACGAATCGCTTCTCTATTTTTATCTAAATCAATATCAATTACAGATCCTGCGTGACTATAGGAAGTAAAAGAATAACTTCCTTCAACTGGAATACGTAATGTTTGAAGATCCAGTTTACGTTTCGCAACAATTGTCAGCACTCTTGTTAGCTCATCCTTTGAAGTGAGGTCCGTCTCAATGAAGTTATCGAGTGCACCAGCTACTTTCGGTGCTTGCAAGACTGTTGATACGCTAAATAGCTCGTCCTTTACTGCTTGAATCACTTCCTGCTGGCGATTGACTCGCCCGAAATCCCCTTCATCATCTGCGCGGAATCGTGCATAACCAAGTAACTCTTTGCCGTTTAATCGCTGGACGCCAGGTTTTAGCGTGACTCCGATTTTTTCAGACATTTCATTTTGAACGTTCATTTCAAGACCCTTCGGAAACGCAATGTCCATAATGGATTCGAAATTATCAAAATCGACGACTGCGTAATGATGAATAGGTATATTGAACATCCCCGAAATCGTTTCTTTCGCAGTTTGGACACCACCCAAGTAATAGGCGGTATTCAGTTTATACGACTGGTACCCTGGGATCTGTGCATAAATATCTCGCATAAATGAAATTAAATGTGCGGTACCAGCTGTTTGGTCCCAAGATAATACCATCATCGTATCGGTACGGTATTTTCCTGATCCATCATTATCGACACCGAGCAATAAATAATTCTCTGTCGTTGGATCTTGCGGGTTTAGCAAATCGCCTTGAAATTCTCCAGGGTTGATCTTGCTGCCCGCTGTCATTGCCTTGCCTTGTTTATATTGAAAGTAGCTATAAGCCGAAATCGTTACAGTGAATAGCAATACTGCTGTTATAAAAACTCTGCCAACGCGTAATTTACGCTTCTTTTTCCTGCGATGTGGCTGCTGTTCGTCGAAGTGTTCATCCATGTAGCGTCATTCCTCCATTATCCGTGTGTATCCAGTTATCAGGACGTTTCTGTTCACAACGGGTTGCGTCCAGTCACGAGCTTTGCTTGGCGGATCGACCTATTTGCAACGCTAGTCCTAGCATTGCCACAAATAAAAGAAGAAATACGAACAATGTAACGTAATGATTTTCTGTGTAGTCATATAAGGAAGCGACGAGTAGAGGCAAGATTCCACCTATGATGAACCCCCCTGTCTGCATCATCGCAGTCCAAGAATTCGTTTCTTCGGCTGTATCAGTAGCGTCCATTGGCATGAGCAAGCAAATCGGGAATAATCCACCGAGCGGAATGCCCATCACGAGTACGCCGATTGCGAACCACAACGGATCTGCCGTCCACATCAAGCCGATCGACACGATACCGAGCGCGAGAATTACAACAAGTGCTGGCGTTCTACTTGTAAACTTCTGCAAGACAATCGGGAAACCGATATTCATGAAGATCTGCACAACCGTCATCAAACTAAGCAATGTCCCCGCCTGTAAAAGCGTCATGCCGTTCGATACAGCAATCGGAACGAGATACGTTAAAACGGAGAAGAACAATGCCGTCTGTAAACCGAAGAATATAAGGAAACTCCATGCCTTCTTGCTGCGCCATGGATTTTCCCCTTTTACTACAGGTTGTTCTGACACTTGCTTCACTTCAATTGGATGCTTGGCAGTGACTGCCCACGCAATCATTCCTAGAATCGCAATAGCGGCCCAAACGGCTAGCGCAAATGAATAGGACCCTGCTTTTTCATAAAAGACCCCCGTTAAACCTGTGCTTAGCGTCGCCCCCATCCCCATACCGAATGAATAAATGCCGACTACTACTGCAACATGCATCGGAAAATACTGTTTGATTAGCGCGGACAGCAAAGGTCCAATAACGGCAATCGCGACTCCCGCAATGAAAGCTGTCAGTAATAATACACTAAATGACGTAACCGAAAAGCGAATTCCGGTTGCTACAGCAAGTAACAGCAACATTAAGTACATCGTCTTGTTTAAGCCGATCGCTTTATTCAGTATCGGTGCGAGCATGGCGAATACCCCCATGCAAATGACTGGAATAACAGTTAAGAGACTCACTTGTGTGTTAGACAACGCCAAATCATCTCGAATAATATCCAGCATGGGCCCAATAGATGTAATGGCTGGTCGTAAATTGAGCGCGACTAAGAAGATCGCAAATAATAAAAGAATTTGACTAGATTTAGAGCGCAATACCAAGACTCCTTTTACTCATAATTCGTATAGATCGTCTATCATCATTATATCGTAAATCAAATTTGTAAACAGTACTAGTTCAAACATTCCATTTCACGTAATTTTAATGTATACTAGGAACATTGTGAACTTAGGAGGATATTATATATGTTAGCAGTTAGTAATTTAAGTCTTCGCTTCGGCGACCGCAAGCTATTCGAAGACGTCAATATACAGTTCAATCCAGGTAATTGCTATGGATTAATTGGAGCGAATGGCGCAGGAAAATCTACATTTGTCAAAATCGTGTCAGGTGAACTTGAACCTCAAACAGGTAATGTTATTCTTGGAAAAGACGAGCGTATGGCTGTCTTGAAACAGAACCACTTTGAATACGAAGAATATGAAGTAATGGATCTTGTCATCATGGGCTACAAAGAGCTGTATGAAGTGATGAAAGAAAAAGACGCTATTTATATGAAGGAAGACTTCTCCGATGAAGACGGCATGCGTGCAGCTGAACTCGAAGGCGAATTCGCAGATATGAATGGATGGGAAGCAGAATCTGAAGCTTCTGTACTCCTTCAAGGTCTTGGCGTTCCTGAAAGTATGCACCACTCCAAAATGTCTGAACTGGACGGATCAAACAAAGTAAAAGTATTGCTTGCACAAGCATTATTCGGCAAGCCGGACGTTTTGCTACTGGATGAGCCAACAAACAACTTGGACACTAAAGCAATTCGTTGGTTAGAAGAATTCTTAATCAACTTCCCAAACACTGTCATAGTCGTTTCCCATGACCGTTACTTCTTGAATAAAGTATGTACACATATTGCGGATCTTGATTTCAGTAAAATCCAGATCTACGCTGGTAACTATGACTTCTGGTATGAGTCCAGCCAACTGGCGTTGAAACTATCTCAAGAGTCAAACAAGAAAAAAGAAGAAAAAGTTCAGGAATTGCAAGCGTTTATCGCGCGTTTCAGTGCCAACGCTTCAAAATCCAAACAAGCCACTTCACGTAAAAAGACATTGGAAAAAATTGAGTTGGATGACATCAAACCATCTTCTCGCCGTTACCCATTCGTCAACTTTACAATGGGACGCGAAATCGGTAACGATGTTGTATCTGTTAAAGATGTTACGAAAACAGTTGATGGCAAAACAATGATTAAAGATGCTTCTTTCTCACTCGATAAAGAAGACAAAATCGTTTTGATTGGTAACCCACTTGCGAAATCAGCAATGCTTGATATGCTCGCTGGAGTAACTGAGCCGGATTCTGGAGTGATTAAATGGGGCGTTACAACAACTAACGCATACTTCCCAATGGACAACTCGGAGTACTTTGAAGGTTCGGAGCAGACGCTAGTCGATTGGTTGCGTCAATACTCTCCTGAAGATGAAACAGAAACATTCTTGCGTGGATTCCTTGGACGTATGTTGTTCTCTGGTGAAGAAGTGAAGAAAAGTCCTAGCGTATTATCAGGTGGAGAAAAAGTTCGTTGTATGCTATCGAAAATGATGCTTACAAGTGCGAACGTCTTGTTGCTTGATGAACCGACAAACCACTTGGACTTGGAGTCTATCCAAGCGCTTAACAATGGTTTAATTGCGTTTAAAGGCGCTATGATCTTCACATCACATGACCATCAGTTCATCCAAACAATCGCTAATCGTGTAATCGAGATCAATGATGATGGAACGATCTTTGATAAATCGATGACATATGATGAGTATTTGGAGTTTAAAGGTCAGAAAGCATAATATATAGGTAATCTTGAGACTATCCTAGCAACAATTTCTAGGATAGTCTTTTTTCGTTCGTACAAACTATATGAAAAAAAGAAAAGCCGTAGCTTCTCTTTTCCTTTTTGTTATTTTCTTTTTTGCGAGTAGTTGTCTACTAACGCTCTGTTAAGTAACGATATGGATCGATCCAGTTCAAACTTGATTAAGTCTTTGTACGCTTTCACCTTTTCCTGATCCCCTATACGGTAGATGTAAAGTGTCTGCATCTCCGTCCCTTGCTTATGGACCGGATGTCTAACAATCAGGCCGTCGTTTAGTAAATCATGAAGCGATTTATATACTTCAGACTTAGTCGGACGGTAACCAAGGTCTCTGAAATGGTCTAGAAGGTCATCTAATATTTGTAGACCATACAAGTTCCCCTCTTCTGCTTTATGTAGCATGTAGAGCTTCAGAAAAGCTCTCTGACGAATGACAAATGTACTCTTCATTGATCTTCCCTCCTTGATTGCTGTACGTGAGATAGTTATAGTATAGCAAACTATGTGGTGCGAGGAGAATTGTAAAGAACTAGGATTATTTGGAACCAGGTTTCTTATAACTATGCAATAGGATAATAGACCGTATGTTCCTAGTTGTTGATGGTGAAAAAAAGATTGGTATTAATGAAGTTATAAAAATAGTTATATTTATTGATTATCCTGTGATTTATTTCTATCAATTAAGGGAATACTATAAGAATAAAAGGAGGTTTTCTTATGAAGAAACATACTGTATGGTTTCTGATAGCTACACTTCTTTTAGTACTTGCTGGATGTGGGTCCAAGCCTGCATCGACTGATAATACAAGTAGCCCTGCTCCACCCGTTGATGATGACACGATATTTGAACACATCGAACCAGAAGTGACTATTCCCGATACTGAAATTGAAATAGATGAAAATATCGAAGAAGATGCTGTGGAGGAACCTGAAACAACAGCCGATCCACAGGCTATTCCTGATACCTTGTTGGATTACTTCCCTCCTGACGACACGAGTGTATATTATGAAGGTGTCGGGAATGAATTCGCGCAAATGGCTAATACTATATCCCGACCAGCACCCGATTATGTCGTCATTCGTGAAAATAATGGTGGTTCCTACATTCAAAAGGTCTACAAATTGGAAGGTGACCAGATTCAACTTGTGAAGGAGGAACCCGTTGATTTCAATGTACTATTGCCGACACCGGCTGAATTGGATGCTATGGTTCCCATTCGAACGTATTTGAAGGAACCTATTCAAGTGGGGACGACATTTGATGATTGGACGATTATTGAAGTCGGCGCTTCCCTACAGACACCTTATCAACAATTTGACGACGTGGTAGTTGTAGAGCAAGTTGATAGTGATTTCGTCAATAGAATATATTTGGCTGAAGGCTTTGGCGAGGTAAAACGGGAGTCGATCATGACGATCGCAGGAGAACCGGATTACGTTGTAACGTCCACTTTAGAAAATATGACGCAGCCTTAATTAATGGAAGTATAATAAATAGACTATGTAGGAAGACTATCCAGAAGTTCGAACTTTGGGTAGTCTTTTTCTTGAAACTACATACGTTTACGCTTCCCTATTCTTCACTTGATATGAATAGCTTCTACTAATAAGGGAATACCACAAAATAAAAGGAGGTTTTTCATTATGAAACGTAATCTTTGGTTTCTGATGGTTGTGCTGTTTCTCGTGCTTGCTGGATGCTCAAATAAACCTGTTACGTCCCTTGATGATAAGACGGGCTCTTCCAAGACAGGTACCGTAGGAAAGACTGACGAAAAGAAGGATCAGCAAAATGACGATGCGAATCTGACCGATGTGTCTTTATTGGAGTACTTTCTTCCCGACGGTTCCAGCGCACATTATAAAGGCGTAGGAAATGAATATGCTGAATTAGATATCACCGTAGCGAGACCTTCGCAAGATTATGTCGTCATTCATGAAAATAACGGAGGTACATTCGTTCAAAAAGTGTATAAGATCAATGGGGATGAAATTCAAGTCTTGCAGGAAGAACACATCGAATTGGATGCTGGCGTTCCTACACCAGAGGAATTAAAGTCCATGAAGCCGATCCGAACGTATTTGAAGGGCCCTATCGAAGTCGGAACTACGTTTGATGACTGGAAGATCGTCGAGATGAATGCCTCAGTAGAGACACCTTATCAGCAATTCGAGGATGCAGTTGTCATTGAACAGGCTGGGAAGGATTTTGTGAATAGGATTTATATCGTGAAGGATTTCGGGGAAGTAAAACGTGAATCCACGATGTCTATGGAAGGCGAAGAAGAATTTGTGGTTACTTCTAGTCTCGAAACCGTGACACAACCTTAATTTTCCGCAAACAAAAAGGCGCCACAATGGGCGCCTTTTCAAGTGGTTTAGATTTTAACAACGTTAGCTGCTTGTAGACCACGGTTTCCTTCGACAACTTCAAATTCAACCTGCTGACCTTCGTCAAGAGATTTGAATCCGTCGCCTTGGATTGCTGAGAAGTGTACAAAGATGTCTTCTTCTCCGTCAACTTCGATAAAACCGAAGCCCTTTTCTGCGTTAAACCATTTTACTGTACCTTGTTTCATTCGATTACCTCCAAAAATATACGTACTTATTAATACACGAACCTTAGCAAAGCAAAAAATTCACGTATTACAAAAGATACCGACGTCGCCGATCACTTTTGTAATAGGTGAATCACTTAGCATACGGTCGTTCGATTAATTTACTTACGTTAAGTATAACATATTTAACTTGATTGTCAATAAATAAATAACACTTTTTACAGAATGTTCTTACGATATGTTCGGTTCACCGTTTAGTAACACAATGATACCGTGATACAATTGTAAATCTCCTTCACAGCCATCGCAATAATGTTTTTCGGTTGTCGACCAAAATGCGTGGAAACAACCTTTACGAACTTCATAATGCTCAAAGTATGATTCCATCTTGCTGATCACTTCTTCAATATATGCTTGCGTTTCGATTTCATTCGTAAATGTTTTGGATGTGACGCTATAGTCTCTCCACTCTTCAAACATCCACCACGGCTCAAAGTCCGCCTTCATGTATACCACTTCATACATTCAGTATGCACTCCTTTATCTTGCGCTATGCAGGAATGATACTCATTTTAGCAAATCCTTCCCACTATTCAAAGTAAAATGATTCACGTGGCGTAATATATGAGTTTTCGACCATTTTCGGCTATAATTGAGATAGGCTCCAGTAACCTTACTGTCTGCACGATAAATGAAACCTTTTCGCAGTTAATCCGTAAGTATTATATAGAGTCAGAATGGAAGGTGGCCTGAACAATCATGACGAATATAAAAAACTTTTTCACACGACACTTAATTATGGCGCCTACTAGTTTCCTGACATGGTTCATCCTCATCGGTGGGACGAGCATCAATTTCTTCCTAGGGTCCGCAATCGGGATTGCCATGTATGCAGGAGGCAACGTAGCCATTAAAGAACTGCAGTTACGTTCCACACTGAAACAATTCGGTATGGCGCGCTCTGAATATAAACATATTGAACAACAATTGAGTGAATCCAAGAAAAAACTGAAACAACTCGGTAATATGTATGGACAAGTACGTTCGATTCAAGCATTTAGACAAGTGTACGACATGTCTTCAATGGCTCGACGTATCATCAAAATTGTCCAAAACAACCCACGGAAGTTCTATCAAGTCGAGAGCTTTTTCTATGCGCACTTGGACTCGGTCGTAGAACTTACTTCAAAGTATAGCTTGCTAGTGAATCAACCATTAAAAGATCAAGAGATCAAAGTTGCCTTGCAGCATACACGCGAAACATTAGCCGATTTAAGTCTCGAAATGGAACGCGATCTTCGAAATGCCGTAGCAACCGATTTAGAGAAACTACGCATGGAAATTGATTATGTGGACATTACACTCAAGAGAAACAAACCGTTGCTCGAATCGAAAGGGGAACATTCTAATGACAGATAAACACACACTAGAAGAAAAATCAGTAGACGATTTACTCGGCAATCCGTTCGATATGGACGCTAGCCTACTTCCAAAAGAGATGGAAAACTCGCTTGCGGATGAGACAGCACCTGTCAAACTCATTGACCGTTTAACACCCGAAGAACAAGTCAAAGCAAGACAATTGGCTTCACAGATTCCGGTAGGCAATTACGAAGCCGTCATTTCCTATGGCGCCAATGCACAAAATGAACTTTCCAACTTCTCTCACAAAATGCTTGACCATGTTCAAGGCAAAGATATCGGCCCTGTCGGTGATGTACTGAACGAATTAATGGCCAAATTATCCGAAATCGATACAGATGATCTATCGGATAAAAAGAAATCGGGACTAAGCCGTTTATTCAACAAGGCTACTCGCCCTATTAAAGAAATCATGACAAAATACGAAAAACTCGGCACACAAGTCGATAAAATAAGCGTTCAACTAGAACACTCCAAACGTGGTTTAATGGAAGATGTCCGCATGCTGGATAATTTGTATGAACAAAACAAAACCTACTTCCAAGCACTGAACGTCTACATTGCAGCTGCAGAATTAAAGATTGATGAAATCAATAGCACGATTATTCCAGAATTGCATAAAAAAGCACAGGCGTCAGATGATCAAATGATGGTCCAAGAAGTCAACGACATGGCGCAATTTGTAGATCGTCTTGAAAAACGCCTATACGACTTGCAACTATCACGCCAAATCACGATTCAAAGTGCGCCACAGATTCGAATGATCCAACAAACGAACCAAACGTTAGCTGAGAAGATTCAGGCGTCCATCATGACAGCTATTCCCCTTTGGAAGAACCAGATTGCGATTGCTTTAACACTCAACCGTCAGCAAAAGGCTGTGGAGTCACAGAAGCTTGTGACGAAGACAACGAATGATTTACTACTTCGCAACTCTGAAATGTTGAAAGTGAATAGTATTGAGACAGCGAAAGAGAATGAAAAAGGCATTATTGAAATTGATACATTGAAAACCACACAAGAGAACTTGATCCAGACAATCGAAGAGACATTGCTGATCCAAGCAGACGGTCGCGCAAAACGAAAAGCTGCCGAGACCGAGATTGCCAGAATGGAACAAGACCTCAAGACACGTTTATTAGCTGTATATGAAGAGTCACAAAACCGTCCCTCATAAGAGAGACGGTTTTTTTGTATGATTTGTTGTAAGTAGTGACATGTGAAGTCAGGCTATGAGCGGTTGCCGTGTCTCTATGATCGCTTGTCGGATGTCTATGAGCGACCGAGGTCCCCGATAGAGCGGATGAGAGATGTCATAGAGCACTTAACCAGGTTCTAAGATCACTTAACCAAATCAATGAGCGGCACCGCGATTGCCCTCACTAACTTCCTCACAAATCGAACTTCAAAACACAATAAAAAGAGACAGTTCAATTAAGAACTGTCTCCCCATCTCTATCTATTCACTCAAAATACGTCTTATAATACCCGCCGACTTTGCCGGAATTGTCTACTACGAAAATAAACTCCTCGGTCTCGTTCTTCACGTCATACGCCTTCCCCACCGTCAGCATATTACTAACGAAAAACTTCGCTGCATCCGTGTGCGTACACGTTACTGTCTTCAAAGTAGGCTCATCCAACCATTGTAAATATGACATAAAACCTCTCCCCTTCTAAATAAAAACGACCCGCTGATTAGCGGGTCGCTTGGATTGTGTTAATTAAGAACCTAGTAGAAGGTCTTCAGGGTTTTCAAGCAACTCTTTAACCATCTTCAAGAATCCTACAGAATCTTTACCATCAATTACACGGTGATCGTAAGAAAGTGCAACATACATCATTGGGCGAATTTCGATATTGTCACCAATAGCTACTGGACGCTTCTGAATAGTATGCATACCCAAGATTCCTACTTGTGTACCGTTTAGGATTGGAGTAGACAATAGTGAACCGAATACTCCACCGTTTGTAATTGTGAATGAACCGCCTGTCATATCAGCCAATGTCAACTTGTTGTCGCGTGCTTTTTTTGCAAGCTCTCCGATAGATGCTTCGATTTGTGCGAAACTCTTACGGTCTGCATCTACTACGTTTGGTACAACTAGTCCACCGTCAGTAGATACTGCGATACCGATATCAAAGTAATTCTTCAATAGGATTTCATCGCCATCGATTTCAGCGTTAACATATGGGTACTTCTTCAATGCAGCAACGACTGCTTTCGTGAAGAATGACATGAAGCCTAGACGTACATCGTTTTGCTCGAAGAACTGGTCTTTTTTGCGTGAACGAAGTTCCATCATTTTCGACATATCAATTTCGTTGAATGTAGTCAACATTGCTGTTGATTGTCTAACCTCAAGCAAACGCTTAGCGATTGTTTGACGGCGACGAGTCATTTTTTCACGAGTGATACGGCCATCGTCTTTCGCTTCTGCTTTAGGAGCTGGAGCCGCCGCAGCAGGTGCAGGAGCGTTGTTGTGAGCAGATACGTCTTGTGCGCGTACGCGACCCATTGGATCAACAGGTGATACGTCCGCAAGATTGATACCTTTTTCACGTGCAAGCTTGCGTGCTGCTGGACTTGCAATTGTGCGGTCTGAAGAAGAAGTTTCTTCTGCTACAGCTGCTGCTGGAGCCGGAGTTTCTTCTTTTTGTGCAGGTGCTGGCGCTGCTGCTTCAGTTGCTTGTGGAGCTTGTTGTGCCGGTGCACCTGAACCTTCGCCTACAATCGCGATTACTTGGCCAACTTCAACTGTGTCGCCTTCTGCAGCCAATAGTTCAGACAATACACCTGCTTCTTCTGAAATGACTTCGACGTTCACTTTATCTGTTTCCAATTCAACGATGAATTCACCTTTATCCACGTTTTCACCGGGTTGTTTCAACCATTTTGCAATTGTACCTTCTGTAATTGATTCTGCTAGTTCAGGTACTCTGATCTCTGCCACAATAAATTCCTCCTCGTAGGTATACCGTTTTTTAACGGATAAGCTACTTTGTATAAGTAGTTTTTAACTTTTTCTGTAAAGCTTCTTTACTTGTTATATCACTTTTTCAAAGCTTCTTCAATGATTCGGTTTTGTTCTTTTTTATGAGATGCGCCGTCGCCTTCAGAAGGACTTGAGCGTTTGATACGACCGACATAAGAAATGTCCTTGCCGTCAGCTAGTTTTTCTAGGAATGGATAAGCGAATGACCATGTACCCATGTTCTTCGGCTCTTCTTGAACCCATACTAAATCTTTTGCTTTCGGGAAACGAGCAACGATTTCTTTGATTTTGTCGGATGGGAATGGATATAGCTGCTCTACACGGATTACGTGCAAGTAGTCGAATCCTTCACCGTCTTTGATCTTCTCAGCCAAGTCAATTGCCATCTTACCGCTTGCGAACAAGATCTTTTTCACTTTTTCAGGTTTAGTTCCTGTACCAGGTTGCTCAAGAACTGTCTTGAAGTGACCTTCCGTTAAGTCTTCAACGTCTGCTCCAACTAGTGGGTGACGAAGTAAAGACTTAGGCGTTGCAATTACTAGCGGACGCTCTGCTTCGCTGCCGAGAATTTTCGACTGGCGACGCAATACGTGGAAGTAGTTTGCTGCACTGGAAATATTCGCGACTGTCCAGTTGTTTTCTCCACAAAGCTGTAGGAAACGTTCAATACGAGAACTGGAGTGTTCTGGTCCTTGTCCTTCAAATGCATGTGGCAACAATAGCACTAGGCCGGATTGCTGTCCCCACTTCGCATAACTTGAAGAAACGAACTGGTCGAACATCACTTGTGCCATGTTCGAGAAGTCACCGTATTGTGCTTCCCAAATAGACATTGTTTTGTCTTCTTCTAAGTTATAACCGAATTCATATCCGACGATTCCTGCTTCTGTTAATGGACTGTTATAAGCCACGAACGAAGCGTTAGATCCGCTAATATGATGCAACGGAACAAGTTCTTCACCTGTTTTTTCATCATGTAAAACTAAGTGACGTTGTGCAAACGTACCGCGCTGGATATCTTGTCCAGAGATACGGATAGGCTTACCGTCTTGAATGATGGAACCGAATGCCAATTGCTCAGCATGTGCCCAGTCAATTTTGCCTTTACCATTGAATGGTTCTTGGCGTCGTTTTAATATTTTATCCAATTTGCTGAAGACAGCGAAGTCAGTTGGATACGTTAATAGCTCTTCGTTCATTTTACGAAGGCGATCTTCCGAAACCCCTGTTTCTAGATCACGTGGAAGTCCAGCTTGTACCACTTCCGGTGTTGCATTGGAAATTTGAGGTGCATCTGCAGATTCTTCTTTAACATGATCGTAAGCTTCTTGCATAGTTGCGTTGACCGACTTGTCCATTGCCTTTACTTCTTCGTCAGTCATGAGCTTTTGCTCGACCAGGCGTTGTCCGTAAATTTGGCGAACTGTCGGGTGTTTATGGATTTCGTTGTACATCACTGGATTCGTCACTAGTGGCTCGTCCATTTCGTTGTGCCCGTAACGACGGTAACCGATTAAATCGATCAAGACGTCTTTACCGAACTGCTGGCGATATTCGAATGCCAGTTTTGCGACAGCTAAAACTTCTTCTGGGTGATCTGCATTCACGTGGAATACAGGCACTTCAAAGCCTTTTGCTGGATCGGATGCATAGTGTGTAGAACGGGAATCATAGTATTCTGTCGTGAAGCCAATTGTGTTGTTGGCAATGACGTGAACCGATCCACCTGTTCTGAAACCACGAACGCGTGAATAGTTGAATGATTCCGGTACGATTCCCTGTCCTGGGAACGCCGCATCACCGTGTACTAGGATCGCGTATGCTTTGTTAGTATCTTGCTTTGGAATACCTGGGCTATCCGTGTTTTCCTGTGCAGCACGAGTCTGTCCAGTAATCACCGGGTTCACTACTTCAAGGTGAGACGGGTTATACGCTAAGAAGCGGTTCATTCCCGATTTGCCTTTATGAAGAGCTCCCATATGGTATTTCACATCGCCGAACCAGCCGCGTGTTACTTCTAAAGAACCGTCTTTTGGCAACAACGGTGAAGCAGGTACGCCTGCGAATTCTGCGAACATCATTTCATATGGTTTATTTAAGTTATGTGTCAACACGTTCAGACGTCCACGGTGAGCCATGCCGATTAGCACTTTTTCCATTTCCGCTTCTTCAGAACGACGCATTAATTCGTCGATTAAGACAACTAATGTGTCCACACCTTCGATAGAGAAACGTTTAGCTCCAACGAATGTACGGTGAATGAACTTTTCAAATCCTTCAATTTCCGTCAAACGCTCAAGAAGTTGTTTTTTCTCGTCTTCTTGCAAGTTTGACTGTACGTCGCCGTTTTCAATTTTTGATTGAATCCACGTACGCTCTGTTTCATCGATCAAGTGTGCGAATTCGTATGCGATGGAGCCTGTGTAAAGAGACTTCAAGTAATTCATTGCATCCAATCCGTTTTCCACTGTCGCTGGAACATTTTTTAAGAACAAAGTTGCTGGCAATCCGACCAGATCGCTTTCTGTCAATCCATGATAAGACAGTTCAAGACGGGATGTATCTTTAGGTCGATCGTTTAATGGATAAATATCAGCTGCAAGATGTCCATAAGAACGAATAGCTTCAAGTAAAGAATAAACGGCAAGAACTTTACGCAAATCCGTTTGGGAACCTTGCGCTATAACTGCCTCTTGACCTGAATCATCCATCTGAGGCGCACCAAAATTCCTGAATAGCTCTGCTAAATCAGGATCTACTGCATCTTGATCTGTTTTAAACAGATCGTACATTTCCATTACATACCCAAGGTTTGGACCCGAAAAATCAGCATACGGGGAACGATGGGAATCCACATTGTTCGACATGTAATATAACCTCCACATTTGCCTACCGGCGTGTTGTGTTTATTTTCACTACTTCTTTACAATAATAGCACGCAAACCTTAGAACTGAAAGGGATTAATCCTAATATGCATAGTTTTCTGCAAAGTACTAGCAAATATATTAAATAATACTGAAAACTACGCCTCTTAGGTACTTCGCGTACATTTTCATTTTTGGAACGACAAAATCAATTCTGCCATCTTTTCAGGCGTCTTCGGTTCTGTCGTCTTTTCAATATTCGACAACAATCGAGCTTTCTCCTTTACGAGTTCGTCGAATTGTTCTGTAACAGGCTGAACTTCAAATTGTTCTTCTTCAATTTGCAATGCCAATCCTTTAGAAGCAAAGTAATTGGCATTCAATATTTGATCGCCACGGCTCTTTGAAGCAGCTAACGGAACGAGTAGCATTGGCTTATGGATTGCAAGAAGTTCGAATATCGCATTCGAGCCCGCGCGTGAAATTGCATAATCGGACGCTGCGAGTAGATCCGGCAATTCATCGGTAACATATTCATACTGCACGTATCCCGCCACCGCCAGACTGTCATCCACATTCCCCTTACCACATAAATGAATGATCTGATACTTCTCAAGCAAAGCAGGCAATTCATTGCGCACCGCCACATTCAACACAGCAGAGCCTTGACTACCTCCCATTATAATGAACACGGGCTTTTCCGAATTCAGACCGGTTCTACGCAATCCTTCTTCTCGGTTACCCGTAAACAGCTCTGGACGGATAATCGGGCCCGTGCATGCAGATTTCGTTGTCGGCACATATTGCAGCGTCTGTTCAAAGACCGTAAAAATTTGTGATGCGAACGGCAATGCCAATTTATTCGCAAGTCCTGGTGTCACGTCTGATTCATGGACAACGACAGGGACATTCGCAAGTTTGGCTGCCATAACGACCGGCACTGAAACGAAGCCTCCTTTAGAGAAGATGATCTCCGGCTTCAATTTGCGGAGAATAGCGAGTGCTTGTAGCGTACCCGCTCCGACCCGAAATGGATCCGTAAAATTTTTCATTGAGAAATACCGGCGGAGCTTACCACTTTGTATGGCGTGATAGACCACTTCAGGATGACCTTCTCCAATTAGCTCTTTTTCAATACCTTCATGAGAACCAATATAATGCACACTATATCCTTTATCTAAAAATATGGGAATTAACGCTTGGTTGACGGACACATGCCCTGCTGTCCCGCCACCTGTTAATACGACTACCGGTTGCTTCATTCATTCCATCCTTCCGCGTTACCTACTATATTTTCATGCTACAATAGTCAAAGTAAAAAACTTTAGTAGAGGAAATCAAAACTATGACTACTGTAACGAACCCTTTGCAACAAAAAACATCCATTTTCATTAAGATCATGATTCCCATTGTCATTACGCAAGTGGCACTGTACTTGATGTCGTTCTTCGATATTCTCATGACAGGACGCTATGATACGTTCCACTTAGCAGGCGTGACCATCGGTAGTTCCTTCTGGATACCGGTCTATACCGGCCTTTCCGGAATTCTCATGGGTCTAACTCCTATTATCGCACAGCAAATCGGTGCGAAGAACAAAAAGGATGTCCGCCCTACTGTCCAGCAAGCATTATACGTATCTCTCGCTCTTTCAGCAATCATTTTTGTCTTGATCCACTGGGTCGTGTTACCCGCTATCACAAGAATGCCACTGGATGCACCGGTTATAGAAGTGGCGTCCGCCTACCTGACGGGTATGAGCATCGGATTGGTTCCGCTGATGGCCTACACTGTACTGCGTTCATTCTTTGATGCGTTAGGGGCAACACGTGTATCGATGTTCATCATCCTGTTATCAGCACCGATTAATATCATGTTGAATTATCTCTTGATATTCGGTAACTTCGGTTTCCCTGAGCTTGGGGGTGCGGGTGCTGGGTATGCATCCGGATTCACGTATTGGCTCGTATTTTTCATTGCGGTATTGATTGCCTGGACGTCCCGCCACTTTAAAGAGTTTACGCTGTTTACTGGTTGGCAACGGATTTCATTCCCACGGTGGAAAGAGATTTTACTGATTGGTGTTCCGATAGGACTCTCCATCTTCGTCGAGACAAGTATCTTCTCTGTCGTGACGTTGTTGATGAGTAGCTATACCGCACAAGTCATATCAGCTCACCAGATAGCACTTAACTTTACGTCCCTTCTATACATGGTACCGTTAAGCGTCTCGATGGGTACGACGATACTAGTCGGTCAGTCGATTGGTGCGAATAAAACGAAAGACGCGCGCGAGTATACGTATCTCGGCATAGCGTTCGCCGTTGTTTTCAGTTTCCTATCCATATTCATATTACTAATGTTTCGTGAGTCTATTGCTTCTATGTATACGATGGACGCAGAGATTATTACACTCGCCGTGCATTTCTTTATTTATGCAGCATTGTTCCAGTTATCGGATGCTGTGCAGGCTCCGATTCAAGGTGCGCTACGCGGGTATAAAGATGTGACGATGACGTTCTTGGTTGGCGTCGTGTCGTTCTGGCTAATTGGATTGCCTACTGGGTTTGTGCTAGCACGCTTTACGGAACTTGGCGCGTTCGGCTATTGGGTCGGTCTGATTGCCGGCTTAACGGTCGGTGCGGTCATTCTATCGTTCCGTTTGCGGTTTATACAGAATAAGTATCGTGAAGTGGAATCATGATACGTTTACGGGTCAATGGAGTTTTTATTCCATTGACTTTTTTTATTGTGAAAGCGTAGTTTGCGTTACGTGGATAAACAGTTAGAGAGGTACGTGTATGCTCAATAATTCGTGTAAGTGATCATTGAACCCAGTTAACCGCTCTATTACACCCGCTGAACACTCTATACACGTCCGTGACCGCTCATAGAAACCATCTAAGCGGTCATAGCGGACGGGTAACCGCTCATAGCCTACTCGCCCGCGCGCATCCACTTGCTATCACCCTCCAACTCTCTCCAATAAAAAAAGGTCAATGGACATAAATCCATTGACCTTTCACATTCTTACTTCTGTATAAACTGCTGTGTCCAGTACTGTCCGTTCGCGTCATATCCGATACCGATATGCGTAAACCCTGGCGTCAAGATATTCTGTCTGTGTCCAGCTGAGTTCATCCAAGCCTTCACGACTTCTTGTGCACTGCGTTGACCCATTGCGATATTCTCTGCTGCCGAACGGTAGGTAACGCCATTCTTCTTCATTTGATCAAACGGTGAACCGTATGTAGGGCTCGTGTGAGAGAAGTAATTGTTCGCTGCCATATCTGCTGATTTTTGCTTCGCAGACTTTTGCAATGCTGCATCGATCTGCAACGGCTTGAGTCCTGCTTTTGTACGTTCCGCATTCGTTAAATCGAGTACAGCTTGCTCTGTAGCGGACACGTTTGCTGTCTGTTGCTGCGCCGGTTTGTTCGTTTGTGGTTTCTCCACTGGTTGAGTTGGTTGCTGTACTGTTGGTTTCTCTACCGGTCTACTAGGCTGCTGCGGCTTTTGGTAGTTGTAGTTTCCAAAGTAATACGAATATACTTGGTGATTGGATGCATTCCACGTATACGTCTGTGTCTGCACCTGTTTCGTCGTGCTTGCCTCTGCTGCATGAGTAGGCAATAAAATAGCTGAGCTTAATAAGATGAGTGATAAAGGTTTTTTCATCTTGTTCCCCTCCTTCTTTACGCAACCTAGCATAACGTCAAAGAAAAGAAGGAAACTTGGCCAATCTTGCCAATTTAGCCAATGAACTCTGCGAAGCTATGAAATGAGAGTCTGAGAGATGTGATTTTGGTAACTCTGTCCAGTGGAGAGGACTATTAACAATAAAAAGCTATTGACAACTAGATTTCCGGCGTATATTCGATGCCGTCTACCTGTTCTCCGATGATCACCAATTTAGACGGGATTTGCATGTATTCCGGTATCCAGTTGACCATGCCATAAGCGTATTGGAATAAATGCGAGTACCGCGTATCTTCTAGCTGGATATACCCTTTCATGCGATAGACACTCTCCGGTAATGTGCGAACCCAGTCTTCAAAATGTTGTTGGTTGATTGGTGTATCAAACGACAGCACTTTCGAATCGAGCGGCAATCCACTACCTGACGTGATCGGCTGTTTCGGTGCCGCCACATTCACCATTTTCTCAATATAGCTGAAGTCGACTTTTGCGTTGACGGCCTGGACGAGCGGCGCGTGACTATTGAACTGTGTCACTTGCATTGTCACGAAAGCCAATTGATTGTCCGTCAGCAAATCCGTTTTATTGAGCACCATGAAATGGGCGTGACGGATCTGTTCAAGAAATAATGCTTGTATACGTGGTGAGAGCTTGTCACGGTCGACCCAGCGCTTTGCGTCTACTACAGTGACGATTCCCTTGAAGTCTAGCTTCTCTGCGAATAACGGCGAATATACGGCGTCCAACGCTTCTACCGGGTGAGCGGCACCTGTCGTTTCAATGAACAGCACGTCAATCTCCGGATAATCCGCGAGTAAACCTTGCAGTTGAGCTTCTGTAGATTCGGCACCCGTACAGCAAATACAGCCATTCAATAATTCTTTTAACGGAACGTCCCCTGCATCTTCGACGATTTGACTGTCGATATTCAGTTCTCCGAATTCATTCATTAGAACAGCCGGTTGTCTGCCGGACTTCTTTACTTGCTCTACAAGAGTAACGAGTAGTGAAGTTTTACCGCTTCCTAGAAAGCCGCTGAGTAAATATACATCGATCATAGTTGTATCATCCTTTTCCATAGAGAACACGCGCCCAACGATTGCTGGACGCGTGTTTCTTTGATTATGAGTTGATTTCTTTTAACACGACTTCTTTCGCTTTTAGCAATTGAGGGTCATCATCTTTCATCTTGTCCCGTAATTTCTGCATTAAGCCGACTGTTGTATCGCCAGTCAAGATGCCTGTTTGTTCTTGTTCTAAGTCTTTCTGCAACGTTTTAACAGCTGCTGCCGTATCTGCGTCGTAGAGACCGTCTGTTTCGCCTGGGTCATAACCTACTGCTTCTAACATCTCTTCTGCCGCTTGTACGGAAGGAGAGACAAGACCTTCGTCCATCTCTTCAGACGAATCAAGGTACGGTAGAGATGCATATGAAGGATATGGCACTTTCACGTCTGGCTCAATTCCTTTTTTATGAATCCAGTTGCCGTCAGGTGTTAACCATTTCGCAGTCGTTAGTTTCAAGTTCGAGCCGTCTGGTAATTGAGTCGGTGTTTGAACGGTACCTTTACCAAACGTCTTAACCCCTACAATTGGAATGCCTGCAGACTCTTTTAACGCACCTGCTAGGATTTCTGAAGCGGACGCACTGCCGTCATCTACGATCAATGCAACAGGAACTGTTACTTTTTGTCCGTCAGATGAAGGGTAGGCTTCTGGTGCTTTACCTTTTTCTTCTGTCTGGAATAACACTTTGCCATTCGGAACAAATAGATCGGAAATATCGATAGCACCGCTTAAAATACCGCCTGGATTTTGACGTACGTCAATGAGTACGCCTTCCATGCCTTTGTCGGTCATTTCATTCAACGCTTCAAGCAATTCCTCATACGTATGTTCAGAGAACGACGTGATATTGATATGCGCGATGTTGTCGTCGAGCATTTCCGCGTACACCGTATTGATCGGAATTACGTCACGGACGATTTTCACATCAAACGGATCGGATTTCTCTCCGCGTCGTACAGACAATGTCACTGTCGATCCTTTTTCTCCACGAATCAGTAAAACCGCTTCAGAAGAAGATAGACCTTGAATACTTTCACCGTCTACTGAAAGCACAGTATCGTTCGGCAATAAACCGGCTTTTTCAGCTGGAGAGTTTTTGATAGGTGACACAATGCTAATATAGCCGTTGGACTCTTGAATTTCTGCCCCGATTCCTTCAAAACTAGAAGAGATGCTTTCATTCAATTGTTTGGCTTCTTTTTCATTCAAGTAATCGGAGTATGGGTCGCCTAGTGAATCGACCATTCCGTTGATCGCGCCATCAATCACGACTTGATCGTCTACTTCGTCAAAATAACTTTCTTTCAGTTGATCATATGCATCATACAGTTTCTTGAACTCTTTTCGCTCCATGCCTACTTGCTGCGGTTTGACGACTTCTACAACCTTTTCGTCACCGACTGTCAGTGCAATGAAGGTAACCGCTGCTGTTGCTAGCACAAGGAAAAAAATGAGCATGATCAGAGAAAACGGTTTGATCCGTATATAGCGATTAGGTTTCGGCGCTTCCGGCTCTTGTTTCCCGTTCTCATGCGAATCGTTTTCGTTCATTGTCTTCCCTACTTTCCAAATCCCCGCAAAAGACCGCTGCCAAGAGCGGTCTTTTGTAGGTTTCTATCTATTCTATTATTCAGCGACGGCTGCGTCTAACGCGACTTCGATCATGTCGTTAAATGTCAATTGACGCTCTTCAGGCGTCGTGATTTCGCCCGTGATGATGTGGTCACTTACTGTAAGAACAGCAAGTGCTTTACGGCCGTAACGAGCAGCTAATGTATAGAGTGCTGCCGCTTCCATTTCAACTGCAAGAACGCCGTGGCGTGCTAGCTCTTCATGCTGAGCATTTTCATTGTAGAAGAAGTCTTCCGTGTAAATGTTTCCTACTTGCAAGTGCAAGCCTTTTTCTTTACCTGCAGTGTACGCTTTCAACAATAAGTCGAAGTCCGCTAGTGGTGCAAAGCGGATTGGTCCGAATGTTACATCGTTTAGAGACGAATTCGTTGTCGCGCCTTGTGCAAGGATAACGTCACGCACTTTTACGTCTTTTTGAATCGCGCCACACGTACCGACACGGATCAATTGCTGTACGCCAAACTCCTGCATTAATTCTGTTGCGTAAATGGAGATGGATGGAACGCCCATTCCAGTACCTTGTACGGAAATGCGCTTGCCTTTGTATGTTCCGGTATAGCCAAACATATTACGTACTTCGTTGTACTGTACGACATCTTCCAAAAATGTTTCCGCGATATATTTCGCGCGCAATGGGTCTCCAGGTAGAAGAACTGTTTCCGCGATATCGCCTGGTTTTGCATCGATATGTATACTCATCTTTTTTAGCCTCTTTTCACTAATTTGTTTTTATCATACAGTGTATAATGGCGAGATGCAATGAAACCCTCGCCACTTACCTACTGCACAGATCTTGATAGATTGCGTATATTTCATCAAAAGTGGTGGAACGTAAATCATCGTCCGCCATGTCTTCGACGTAACGGGACAATGAATCGAAATCCTCTAAATCTTTCGGGAAACCGGCATCGAGAAACATCTTGTCCGCAAACAACGCCTTCGCGTCATCTTTTCCGCCGTTACGATAGCGTAATGCGAAATGGTAAAAGGATCGATCCATCGCCGTCACCTTCCTTCACTCAAATAATCCTTTGTATTCTGTATAGCCTTCTTTATCTAAGTCTGTTGTTGGAACAAAACGTAGTGCTGCAGAGTTAATGCAGTAACGCAATCCGCCTTGCTCTTGCGGTCCGTCAGGGAACACATGTCCTAAATGAGAATCTGCTGTTTTACTGCGTACTTCCGTGCGGCGCATGCCATGAGCTGTATCAAAATGCTCCGTTACTTCTACCGCTTCGATCGGCTTCGTAAAGCTTGGCCATCCGCAACCCGCGTCGTATTTATCGTTTGAGCTGAATAACGGTTTACCTGACACCACGTCTACATAAATACCATCTTCATAATGCGCGTCATATTCATTGCGAAATGGTGGTTCTGTTCCGTTTTCCTGCGTCACATGATACTGTATTTCCGTTAATTCATTGCGTAAGTCTTTTTTCATGAACGATTCCCCCAATTTTTTTCGATGAATCCTGCGCGTCCTGATCCAACTGAATAACGCTCGTAGTGACTTGGATTCTTTTTGTAATATTCTTGGTGATGTTCTTCGGCCGGGTAGAACTCTTTACCCGGGAAGATATCTGTGACGATCGGCGAACTGAACTTGCCGCTATCTTGTAACGCTTGCTTTGACTTTTCCGCTGCTTGCTGCTGTTCATCGGAGTTCGTGTAGATCGCAGTTTTGTACGACTCCCCGCGGTCTCCGAATTGTCCACCTGCATCTGTCGGATCCATCACTTGCCAGAAAATATTCAGCAGTTCTTCGTAGCTGATCACGCTGTCGTCAAATTCGATACGTACCGCTTCACGGTGTCCCGTTGTATCCGTACATACTTCTTCGTATGTCGGATTGACAGTATGTCCGCCTGTATAACCACTAACTACGGAATGGACACCGTCATATTTGTCAAAAGGCTTGACCATACACCAGAAGCACCCGCCTGCAAATGTTGCGTATTGTATTGCCATCGTTATTGCCTCCTTAGTTTTTCGGTATCAATACTTCCAATATAATCTCATCTTTTGCTAAATTCACTTCTTTTGCCTTGACTTGAACATCACCTGAGATCGGCAAGTCCTTCAAATCGATGAAAATTTCCTCTTCTTTTGGCCTGACAATCATCCACGA
Source organism: Sporosarcina sp. P26b (assembly GCF_002743245.1). NCBI lineage: Bacteria > Bacillati > Bacillota > Bacilli > Caryophanales > Caryophanaceae > Sporosarcina > Sporosarcina sp. P26b. Next base: position 215,264 of record NZ_PDYW01000003.1, on the reverse strand, counting down.
TGGAAGCTCTACTGAATTTTTCAGTAATTTCAGTACTGTTGATGGTGGAATCGTCAAATGTCCTAATTCCATTGACGATTGTTTGAGAATTAAGTTTCCGTCTTCTCGGACAATAGGATCAAAATGCATCGCGAGCGGTAATGTATGCGAGAACACCGTGAGTTCGGACGTCAACAATACATCATCGCGCATTTCAAGCTCAACCGGTAACGCGCCTTTTACAGCTTTTCGTATATAGGTGTTCGCAATACCTTCAAAATTATCTTTTGTCGTATTTAACGCCAATGTATAGCCAGCCTCATTCACCGCTTTATCTTCTGGTAGAGGTGGAGAAGCAGTGGCGCTACTGATGAGGATGATTAATCCTACGAGCGCCGCCACCATTATTCCTGCCAGGCTAAAAAACGCTACTTTCCAAATATTCATCTTGTACTTCACTCCACTTCCACATCAACCGCTGAACAGCCTTTAATTTCTTCCACAAAACGCTCTTCCATCAAATCATATCCTTTACTGTTCGGATGGAAGAAGTCTGTGTGATAAACCAGGTTTTCATTCGAATTAAATAAATCTTCTACAGGCACAAAACAAGCCATGCCGTCTTTTTCCACTTGTTCTTCGATCGAACGGTTCCAGTCGCCAATAATTTCTTCGAACTCTTGTACTTCGTCCGTTACGACGGAGAACGGATTATAAAGACCGGCTACAATGATGGGGGCATCTGGGTTGTAAAGACGCAGGACTTCAAACAACTCTTCAATTCTATTTTCAAATTTTCCAAGCGCTTTATAGAAATCCGACATCTTCATCTGCATGAAATTCCCTTTGACCACTTTCATCACATCGTTGCCGCCAATCGTAAAGACGATATAATCTGCGGCAATGACCGCTTGTTGTACATCTTCATCTTGCAATTGCTTTAAAAACTGGTCGCTGCGCCGCCCGCGTTTTGCTAAATTCACGGCGTCCACTTCCATAATGCCTTTCCATTGTTCCATGTCCGACGTCAAACGGCCGAAATACCCGCCTTCTTTGCGCTCGTCGCCAACTCCTTGTGTCAATGAATCGCCTAGGCCTAAGACATTTACACGTCTAGGGATAAACGTTTCCGGCACAATGAATGGTTCGAACGCTACGGTTTCACGTTCCGAAAGCGTCGTCTCTTTTTGGCTAAATGGGGCCTGGCACCCTGCTAAGAACAATGAGAAGACGAAACACAGCATTAGCATTCTTCTCATAATGTCATATCCTTTGTAGTTAGAATCAGTCGGTGTAATACATGAAGCCAATCGCGCCTTCACCGGTGTGCGTACTAACAATCGGTGTAGTGAACGTCAACTTCACTTGTATACCCATTTCTTCAATCTTATTCTTCAGCGGTTCTGCCATCGCAAGTCCGTTCGCATGCGCGATGCCGACACTACGAATTACTTTCCCCGCTGTTTCCTTCTTAAACTCATCAAACAAATAAGAGACTACTTGTTTATGGCTACGTACCTTTGCGACCGGCGTATAGACACCGTCTTTTAGTGACGCAATCGGTTTGATATTCATGAGCGAGCCGAACATCGCTTTCCCTTTTCCGATCCGACCGCCTTTGACCATATTATCCAGCACGTCCAGTACGACGAATAAAGAGGAACTTTTACGGACGTGATCAATGCCTTCGACAATCTCGGCTACCGTCTTGCCTTCTTCAGCAAGTCGGCAGGCTTCAAGCACTTGGAAAGTCAATGCATGTGAAATATACATCGAGTCGATTACCGTAACATCTGCGTCTGATGCATGGGCTGCTGTCTCCGCCGATTTTACTGTCCCACTCATGCCGCCAGTCATATGAATCGAGATAATTTGCGATCCGTCCGCCCCTAGTTCGTCATAGAGCTTCTGGAATACGCCGACTGCTGGTTGCGAGCTTTTCGGCAAGTCTTTTGCGTCGCGCATCAAGTCGAGAAATTCCTCGGGTTGCAGCTCTACACCGTCAATATAAGACTTGTCATCGACAATCAGTGTTAAAGGTACCACGTGAATATTGTATTGCTCAATCAGTTCATCCGTTAAATCTGCAGTGGAATCGGTGACGATATGAATTTTTTTCATGATTTCTATCTCCTTAGCGTGTGGCTTCTGCGATTTTTTTCGCTGTATTTGGTATAGTGTGATGCAGGAGGTGCTTATGAGAATGGAAGAATCATTCGATTATAAAAATTTACATGAAGAGCGCTGGAATGCGATCACTCATGCGATTGGATTCTTACTCAGCATACCTGCATTGGTCTTGCTAATTCTAAAAGGTGTGAAACAAGGAACAGGCATCGCCATAACTAGCTACACGATTTTTGGCGTGTCCATGTTATTGCTGTTCCTCGCAAGTACGCTACTACATAGTATGCCGGTTAAAGTGAAATCGTTTTTTGCGATTCTCGACCATTCCGCCATCTATGTACTCATTGCCGGTACGTATACACCGTTTTTGCTTATCACGTTACAAGGTGCACTCGGCTGGACGTTATTCGGTATCATCTGGGGATTGACTTTGTTTGGCATCTTGTTCAAAATCTTTTATATTCACCGCTTCGCCAAACTATCGCTTGCCCTCTATCTCATTATGGGCTGGCTCATCGTCCTTGCGATCAAACCATTATATAACGCACTGCCGCCAGAAGGCGTTTGGTTGCTCGTGATCGGTGGATTATTCTATACGGCTGGCGCGTACTTCTTCATGTCACGCCGTGTTCCGTACAATCACGCGATCTGGCACTTATTTGTCATGGCAGGCAGCGCATCGATGTTCTTTAGCGTTCTTCTCTATGTATAGAGGAGAACGTTATTTTTTATCCCAAATTTGATACGTATAGGCAGTGCCGTCTTGCGCGTAATGCGGCTCAGACCTACTCGTTAACGTGTAATCCTCTTCGTATTCCGGGAAAAACGTATCACCCGGGTAATTTTTCTCAATGACCGTCACATACAATCTGTCGGCACCGTCTGCCATCGACATTTTGAAAATTTCCGCGCCACCGATGACCATTACTTCGTCGGCATAGTCTTTCGCGAGTTTCACGGCACTGTCTAGATCATGAACGACCGTTACCCCGTCCGCTTCGTAATCTTCATTACGCGTTATGACAATATTCAACCGACCTTTTAACGGGCGGCCGATCGATTCAAACGTCTTGCGTCCCATGATCATCGCCTTGCCCATCGTTTTCTCTTTGAAATACTGAAGTTCTTCCGGAATATACCACGGCATCTCATTGTCCTTGCCGATTACTCGGCCAAGATCATGTGCCACCAATAATGAAATCAATGTATGTCCTCCTTTATACTGCGATCGGCGCTTTGATTCGTGGATGCGGATCATAGCCTTCGATCGAAATATCCTCCGTCGTCAAATCAAAGATCGACCGTCCATCATAATTCACGTGCAACGTCGGCAACTCTTTTGGTTCTCTCGACAATTGTTCATGTACTTGATCGATATGATTTTGATATAAGTGTGCGTCACCTAGTGTATGGACGAATTCGCCTACTTCTAAACCACATTCATGTGCAATTAAATGAATAAGTAACGCGTACGATGCAATGTTAAACGGTACGCCGAGGAAAACATCCGCACTGCGTTGGTAGAGCTGGCATGATAATTTGCCGTCCGCTACGTAGAACTGAAACAGCAAATGGCATGGTGGAAGCGCCATCTCGTCCACTTCTGCAGGATTCCACGCCGTGACAATGTGGCGGCGGGAGTCCGGATTGTTTTTGATGCTGTCGATCACTTGTGCAAGCTGATCGATGACACCACTCTCGCTATCCCACGCTCTCCACTGCTTGCCGTACACAGGTCCGAGATCACCGTGCTCCTTCGCAAATTCTTCATCCGCTAAAATCTTCTCTTTAAATGAAGCGAGCTCCACTTTATACGTAACCGCGAATTCCTCATCTTTAAGTACACGGCGACCGAAATCCGTCATATCCGGTCCTGTATACGCTTCACTTTTCACATACCGCTCAAATGCCCATTCATCCCAAATACCGTTACGTTCCTGAATCAATGTGCGGATATTCGTATCACCTTTTATAAACCATAGTAATTCCGAGACAATCAGACGAAACGCCGTCTTTTTTGTCGTTAATAAAGGAAACCCTTGCGCTAAATCAAAACGCATCTGATAACCGAAGACACTGTATGTCCCCGTACCCGTACGATCTCCCTTTTTTGTTCCTGTATCCAGAATATGTTGACATAGATCCAAATATTGCTTCATGCTTCAAGCTCCCTCATAAGAAATTACACCTATTATAACATTGTTTGTGTTAGGTCAAAGAGAAAGACATTGGAAAAGGGGACAAAAAAACACACCACAGAACAGCGGATTGTAAAAGCTGTTTTCGCGAGGTGTTAATTGTGAGTTTCATACATTTTATGAGTTGTAGAAAACAAAAAACCGCATGAACCCAAATTCCACACTTGGTTTCACACGGTTTTTATTCAATTCAGTTTTCTCTTCACACAACCGCACCATTTTACGATAGCCATTTCGGTGGTGTGTTCTTCGACCAGTAAATATCCCCAACTGAGTGATGCGCGACAAATCCATCATCCGCTGTGTGGTAATGGAAATTATAGAAGTAGCCGTCACTTGGGCGTTTTTCGGTACGAACGTGGAACTTGATCAGGTCCTGGTTCGCTGTTTTGTCGTAAACGTGGAAGATCTTTTCCGCATAATCACCTGAAGGCTGCTCGGTGATTGCGAGACGGCGATCCGCTGCATTATGTACGGTCGTTTGGATCACGGCTTCGATTCGCGGGAAAATCTCCTGATCGAATTCGTTCTGGATTACGGGGCCGATACGCTGTCCGAATTTTTCATACGTTAATAGACGCGCGTGTGCGACCAATTGTTGTTCTCTAGTGTAGCTGTCTAGTGTCAGTAAGTCATCTCGATTGTCTTGCAGTTCAAGGGAATACTCCATGCCTTCTGCGTGGGTTCCAGATTCATTTGGTTCATTCTTATCCGTAAAGTTTGTCCAAATTTCATGATTGGGTGTAATGACGCCCAATGTCAACACGGCAACAGATGCGATCATCAGCCGCTGTAACCATTGCTTCATTTCCATCACTCCTTCAACATTCCGTCATACATCTACATAACTCATACGAAAAGCGTCACAAAAGGTTTCATCTTTTACTATTTCATTGTACAATAAAGTCAAACTTCAATCATCAATATTCACAAAATGTTCTCTGATTGCAAGTTAAGCGGATTTCAATCAAACGCGCTACATAAAAGGAGGTCGCCACAATGGATGTTAACTTATTATTAGGAATTGGTATGCTTGTATTGACTTTGTACTTGAGCTCCCTGAATTTCACACATTAATTAATAGTGAAGAACGTAAAAAAGACTATGGACAGAACCTGGAATGTGATCAGGTTTGTTCATAGTCTTTTTTGTGTAGCTTTACGTAATATATCATTTTCTCTTCTCCAACACGCCATAATGCACTTTCGTGTATGGACGAATCTGCTGTATGAAGCCGAAGCGTTTGAACATCGGTGACTGATAGTGGTCTTTCAATACGACGCGGCGTCTGCATACGCGCAACGCTTCTTCTACCCATTCTTCCGTTACGCTATCAGTCACACCAATTTCTCGCAGCACTTCAAAATTGGAAGATTCCTCAATCGGTGTTGTGAACATCGGATCGAGAAAGACGATGTCACGTGAGTTGGATTCGCAAGTTTTCAAGAACTCTACCGCTTCCGAATGAATCACTTCGACTCGTTGCATCGCTTCTTGTAGCAGCGGAAAGTCGATCGGGAAATTATGCAAACCGACTTTTGTTAGGAACGCGACGATTGGATCCGCTTCAATTCCTTCTACCGATCCTAACTTTCCGACAGTGCTAGATGCGATGATTGCGTCCGAGCCAAGTCCGAGTGTGCAATCTAGGAACGAGTCGCCATCTTGAAGATCAGCTGCCGCCACGAGTGGATCGGTTTCGCCTTTTAATATGCGCTTCAAACGATAGGTTGCAGAATTCGGATGAAAGAAGAACGGTTCGTTGCTGCCTCTTGTATAAAACGAATAGCGGTCCTTCCCCGCCACTAAGACATCTGCTTGATAGACGTCTTGTAGTTTAGGGATGGACCGCTTTTTACGTTCGACGACAGGCGCCTGTAACGACTCCGCTGCTTGTTGCATAAGTGCAGTGGAGTGTTCATCAGGACGTCCTGCTGTCGTAATGATCACGTTCACTGAGCAACGACTTTCGTTAAGACGTCAACGAGGTGATCTTTAATATGTTCTTTCGGGAAGTTCTCGATCTGTTCGCGTGGAATGAAATACACGACTTTGCCTTGATCCCAAATAGCAATCGAAGGTGAACTTGGAGGAATCTCAGGGAAGTACGAGCGGAATGTTTCCGTCGCTTCTTTATCTTGCCCCGCGAATACCGTAAATAGATGATCTGGTTTCACTTCTGCCACTGCTTCGCGTACTGCCGGACGTGCTAGACCTGCCGCACAACCGCATACCGAGTTGATCATGATGATTGCTGAACCTTCAAGGCCCTTTAAAGTATCATCGACTTCTTCAGCCGTTGTTAGTTCTGTAAATCCTGCAGTAGTTAGTTCTTCGCGCATCGGTGTAACAATTCCGCGCATGTACTCATCATATGCGTTCATTTAAATATCTCCGCCCTCTCGTATGGTTACGTGTTTTATGTCGTACTATTTTTAATAGTAAAGGATAGAGGAAATTATTTCACGTGATTGGGTTGGCGGGAGGTGGAATATTGTATGTAGAGGCGCAAAATGCATAGCTAGCTTTACGATAGCTTTCAGAGATTCATTTCCTTTTTAATCTCTTTCACTCGTTCGATCGTTAACCCTGTTCCCTCCGCCACAGCTTTTTCATCCATTTTCATTTTTAATAGTCTACGAGCCGTTTGTTCTACACCTTGTTCCAAACCTTGTTTTATCCATTGATCTTTCTTAGCCTCTAGTTTCAAATTAGCCGCTTCTTCTCTCAACTTCGCTTCATTAATAAAAGCTTCTTCATCTAAAACCTCTTTCAAACGCGCATTATACGCTAATAACCCTTGTGAATCGCGACTCATGTCAACCCAGCTGGTGAACGCGTCTTGTAGATGCTCATCCTTCATCACAATCGCCTCCAGTTCTTCGTAAATGTCTTTATATACATTTCTCTTACCTCTTACAATATAGTTTAACATTTTTCATTCAAACTATTCACTATATGAATACCCATTCATTTATGATAAAGTAAACTTACAATTCTATGAAATTCATAAGGGGTGTAGGATATGGGGAAATTAGTAGATAAAATCGCAGTCGTAACAGGCGCAGCACAAGGAATCGGAGAGAAAATAGTAGAGCGTTTACTCGATGACGGAGCAATAGTAATTATTTTGGATGTCAATTTTGAAAAGCTGGAACGAACCGCTTCCGCGTTGGACGCTTCAGGTGATAAGGTCCACCCTATGAAGTGTAATGTAGCCGATCCAGAAGATGTGGCGACAACATTTTCTGCTATTTATGAAAAGTTCAGTCAAGTGGATATTCTAGTGAATAATGCAGGGATTACGAGAGACTCATTCTTCCATAAAATGACGGCCGAACAATGGCACTCTGTACTCGACGTCAATCTCAGCAGCATGTTCTACACGTGCCAAGCGGTCATTCCACAAATGCGTGCACAGCAATATGGAAAAATTGTCAATGTGTCCTCTTCTTCGAGTTGGGGCAATATGGGACAGGCGAATTACAGTGCGTCAAAAGCTGGAGTGCTTGGTTTAACGAGGACGTTAGCCAAGGAAAATGGCAGTAAGCAGATTACGGTAAATGCCATTGCGCCAGGGCAGATCAATACAGATATGACGAAGGACTTGCCAGAAGACGTTAAGAGAATGGCAACGATGTTAACGCCGGCGGGTCGTATGGGAGATCCTGCGGAAGTGGCATCCGTTGTTTCCTTCTTGACTTCCGCTGATTCGAGTTTTGTCAATGGTGAGTGTATTAGCGTCAGTGGCGGATTTTTGATGGTTTGATGAACCGCAATTTTATCGGAATATGATTCACAATAATATCTATGTAGAAAATCGTAAACGTCATACCATCCTCTACGATACGTGAACCATTTTTCTCAATGAAATTCCGTTCTTTACTCATTTCTTTCAATTCCAGAATCGCCAAATAATGTATTGCATACATTATTTTCAAGTTAGCAAGTGAAAAGTTTTACAGGAAAATTTACTATGAAGAACCTTATTCGTTACTTTTAGTTAATGATCTAATTGAAATGACGTATAACACGAACGTCAACGAGATTGTAGCTAGGTAGTAATACCAATTGTCAAACCGCAATAACTTGGTGATAAAACCACCGACGAGCATGGATACACCTGCTCCTGCGATGAATCGGCTTACGTTAGAACGTAGTAGTTTGGTAGTGAATTCATGAAATAAAAAGCCAACGACGGCGCTGATTACAGCAGTAAATATAAGTAAGGAAAAGAACGGTAAATAGTATAACATAAAATCATCTCCCTTTATTCCAGCTTTTTTGAACCTTATGCTTTTATGGCGATTAATTTATTCTATCATTATTAAGAATTGTCTCAAGAACTACTCATATGGACGAATTAGAATCAATATAAAAAAGCATCTAAATGAAATATTCCATGTTTACAAAACACGGTAGTTTCTCATTCAGATGCTCATTTTTCATTTCTTTATAAAGCGACTTCTTTCAGTGCTTCCAAATGCTCAGTATCGAAGTGATAGGTTTCATTGCAGAAATGACAATTCGCTTCGGCCTGTCCATCTGTTTGAATCATGTCTTCAATTTCTTCGCTACCTAAGCTGATAATCGCATTAGTGATTCGCTCCATAGAGCATTGACACTGAAATTGAACGGGCATGCTTTCTAACACGGTGACATGTTCCGGACCTAACACGTGCTCAAGTATTTGTTCGGGTGTACTGCCTTCTTCGATCATGGAAGAGAGTGGCGCAATTACCTTCATGCGTTCTTCAATCTTACTCATCACTTCTTCATCTGCGCCTGGCATGAGTTGAATGATGAAGCCACCTGCCGCTTTCACCGTATTATCAGGATTTACTAACACGCCAACTCCAACAGCAGATGCGGTTTGTTCAGATTTAGAAAGATACGATGTATAGTCTTCTCCAATTTCCCCGGAAATGAGTGGGATTTGTCCTACGAAAGGATATGTTAGCCCCACGTCTTTTGAGACCGTTAGCAATCCATTTGTGCCGACTGCCTTTCCGACTTCGTTCAATTCTACGTCGGTTTGGGGATGCGAGACATATCCTCGCACTTCACCTTTGGCGTTCGAATCCACAATAATGGTACCGAGTGGGCCGCCACCGTTAATTTTTACTGATATTTTCTCCTCGCCCTTTAACATAGAGCCTAGAATTAAACCAGCAGTCATTGAACGTCCAAGGGCATCTGCGGCTGTTGGCCAAGCCGCATGTCGTCGCTGTGCTTCCGCTACAGTTGTAGTTGAGTTCACAGCGTACGCGCGCACTTGATTTTGATAAGCTACCGCTTTTACCAAATAATCATTCATTCTATACACCCTTTCTATAGCCCTACACGTTTAGTTTAGCTTTGTTTCACGTAATTTTTCGGGTGTGACATCATTTCCAAGCGGATCGATGACGGTTAAACCTGAAAATGTGCCCATGACTTGCCCACGGATTTCACGTAAGTAATCTTGACGCAATACTGTCTGCTCCACTACTTCAGCATTTGTTAAGCCTTCTTCACGCTGTTTTTTAGCTAATTCATTAATACGACCTAATTGATTAATCATGTAAATCCCTCATTTTCATTTATTTTTTATTATGTGCACTAAAATGTGGTACGACAAATTCTTGCAGCTCTTGTATCACTTCTGTTATCGGACGGTCTTCGTTACGAATTGCCAGAACGACGTGGTTGACTCCGATATCTTGTAGTGCATACAAATAATCGATTAAAAACTGGTGACCCGATGTGAAGCCAACTTTTATTGGAATCGGTCTAGGCGACGCATTGGGTTTGTCTGATAAATGTATAGTTAGGGGCTGTATGAACGGTTTAAATTCAGTTGTCGCTTGACGCCATAGCTTGATCAACTCTTGTTGGCGATTGGCTTCTTGGGCATAAAACATCCAACCGTCTGTATTCTTAGCTAACCATTCGATCGTTTGTCCGGAATACCCGGTACCTAAAATCGGAATTTTAGATACTAATGGCTTAGGAATCACATCACCTGCTTCGAGTCCAACACGTTCAGACTGGATCGTAGGGAAAGATTCTTTCCATAATGTTTTCATTACGTCTACAGACTCTCTAAACAATTCATCACGTTGATCTCGGTTCACTTTAAATGCTGGGAATTCAATTGGCCGATCGCCAGTGGCAACACCCAGTAATAAGCGCTGGTTAGATATATCATCTAATGAAGCAGCTGATTTCGCCAAGTGAAGTGGGTGCCGCAAAGTCGTGACGACACTTGCTGTGCCTAGCGCGATTTTACTTGTATGCGCACTTACAAATGCGAGAAGTTGAAATGGATCATGCTTGACGCCATTATCTCCAAAGTTCGGATCGTAAAGAGGCGAATCTCTGACATACAATGCCGCAAATCCCGCATCTTCAGCTTGCTTGGCCAGCTTCATTTGTTCGGCTAGATCCAGTGGCATATGATAATCAACAGCAAGATCCATAGGGAATGTAATGCCCAATGTTAATGTATTTTCTTTAAATGTGCGCACGAAGCCTTGATGCGATTGAAATGATTTCATCGTAATTCCACCTAACGGACAATCCTATTGATGTTCACACCATTTTTACCTTCAGCCATTCTTGCAGTGCTTGTACTTTCGGATTATAGTCTTTATTTATTTCCTCATAGAGTGACGCAACCGTTTCGCGTTTTAGAATAGATTTCCACGAATTTTCGGCTTCTGTCATTAAAGCGATTAATGCACAGTCACGATCTTCTTCTATATTAAGCATGTCATGGAAAACGCCACTTGGAGAATAAAGTGATTGTTTGCCTTCAATCGCTAGATAAATATCATATACACAAATCTCTTCAGGCTTTTTATTTAACTTAAATCCACCCTTCACTCCAGGAACAGATGTGATCAAGTCCGCGCTGACTAATTTCCGCAATATTTTCTGCGTATATGTTGGCGATGCATGAAGTTGTTGACTAATTGCTTCACCTGGTAATACTACTCTATCTGGCAGCAAATTCAGGATGAGAATGGCATACAAGGATTGTTCCACTCCGGTTTTCATTTGCATTCCATCATCCCCTTTCATGAGTATATATTCGCGATAAGTCTATTGATTTCTAACGTAGATAATGTTTATCCTTATTAGATTAACAGGCATTTCATAAAAAGTACAGTAATCTACTTTGCGATTGCTTTTAGATGGGAGTCGTGTACTTACGGTGTTACAAAATCGACTCTGTAATTTCTCTTATTCTAAAAAAAGACTATCCAACCTAATCAGGCTCGGATAGTCTTTTATTATTCTTTTATTATGTTCCAACATATACAGTACATCATTTTACATAACGAGTAATCAGTTCCCTCGTTACATTAAAACGCGGCTCTGAATTGTTTCCGTCGACTTCTTCCACTCCAATCAAAACAGTAATCACACGCTGTCCATTGAAGATTCCACTTCCTGTAAAACAAGAACCTGCCGCATCGGTATACCCCGTCTTCAATCCATCAATGCCATCCATTTGCATGCGCATACCCGGTAACAGTAAATTTGTATTCCACATCTTCATTCCGTCTCTAGACATGAAGTGCGTCATGCGGGTGAATTCGAGTACTTCAGGATGCTTTTTAATAAGCCGATCTGCCATGATTGCCATTTCGTGAGCTGACGCTAAGTTGTTCTTGTTCTCGCCTCTACCGAGATAAGTGCCATCCAAACCGTGTGGATTGAAGAAAACCGTTTTCTTTAATCTAAAGGCGCGTGCTTGTTCATTCATGATCGCAACGAAATTTTCTTCCGTTCCTGCCACGATCTCAGCCAACGCAAGAGCTGCATCATTTGCTGAAATGACGGTCATCGCAGTAAAAAGTTCACGTACTGTATAGTTTTCATTTGCTTTCATCCCTAGTTTAGAAGCGCTCGCAAACTGTGCCATATCTAGCACAGTGGCACTTGGTTGATAAGTGGTTTCCCAGGAGATCATCCCATTCTTAATCGTATTCAAGACAATATATTGCGTCATTAACTTGGTCATGCTTGCGATCGGTAAAGGTTTTTTACTATTTTTTTCATATAACACTTCACCTGTCTCTGCGTTTAAAAGAATCATAGCTTTGGAAGTGGCGCTCCAATTGTCATCTATTATTTGTACGTCGTTCCATTGCGTGACGACTGCATAGATTCCTAAACAGATGAGTAGGACCAATATCAGCTTCTTCATGTATACACCTGCCTATGCTATTCATTATGAAGTAGAAGTCTGAAGTTTAATAGTGGTAATTTCTTAAGAATGAATGAAGATGATTAAAAAATATCTACGTTTACAGGTAACAAGTCTTTTTTCGCAGTTTCTCCAGTTTAGTATACAAAACTTAATCCTTAAAGCTTTTTAAGATACATCCTATTCTGTTTGAATCATAAAAATTCAGTTGAACTAGCATTTTTATGGGCACAATAGCTAATAAAAAGAGCTACTGGAGTGAGTCACAATCATGAAAACAAGCTGGAATATATTTAAATTGGATTTGAAACACATCGGTAAAAACTGGGTTGCCGCCCTTTTGATTGGCGGACTGACCATTTTACCATCTTTATGCTTGGCTAAATATATACGCAACATGGGATCCTTATGGCCACACTGACCAATTGCCTGTGGCGATTGTCAATGAAGATGAAGGCGCGATGGTACGTGACAAACACATTAATGTCGGTGAAGAATTGATCAAAACGTTACAAAATAATAAAGAGATGGATTGGTCGTTCACCACAAGCCAAGAAGCGATGGACGGTGTAGAATATGGTGACTATTTTGCGGCGATTTTTATTCCAAAAGATTTCTCCAGCAAATTGGCGACAGTCACTTCAGGTGAGCCTGAAAAAGCAGAAATTCATTACTTCGTCAATGAAAAGTTGAATTCTATCGCACCAAAAATCACAGAAAAAGGCGCTTCTGTCATTGTCGACAAAGTAAGCCGCCGCTTTATTTCTACTGTGAATGGCGTAGTACTCGATTTATTTAATGAACTGGGAATAGAAATCGAGAAGGATTTACCTGACATTCAGAAATTCGAACAATATATTTTTGACATTCAGAAGCAATTACCTACGATTCATCAGACGCTAGAAGGAATCGTGACGGATGCGAACTCTGCGCAGCACATCATCAACAAAGCGCAACAGCTACTGCCTGAGGCGAAACGCACTACGAATTCAGGACTAAAAACGATAAACGATACGATCGATCAGCTGACAACAGCGCAGAATCGACTAGAAGCGGCTGCACCGCGTATTAGAACAGATTTGGAGAAAATAGTTGCTATTACGAATGAAACGAACGATTTCCTCAAACAAATTCAGCAATTATCACTTGACTTTACTGAATGGAATCGTGCGAAACAAGCAGTGGACGATCGCGTAACAGGCAGTATGGAAAAACTAGAAGGCCTTGAGCAAGACCTTCTGAATATAAAGAATGTAGCTGAACAATTGAATGGTGAACAATCGGCTGCAACAGACGCCGCTCTACTTAAAATCGATAATCTAAAGAATTTGCTAAATGAAATTCAACAACATGCACGCACAATGGACACGCTTGTGCAAGGTGAAGAAGAACAGCTACGCAATAGTCTAAATGACTTGCAAAAGATTGCTGAAAACACAACCATCCAAGGCAGTTCATTCCTAAAAGAATATAGCGACACGATAGAACCTTACATTCGCAAACAAATATCCGGGGCATTGAAAACATTAACTAGTGCCAAAACGCTACTGACAGAAGTACAAGCCTCCATTCCTAAAGTACAGCAAACATTACTTAGTGCGGATCAACACTTGACGCAAGGTAAACAACAAGTCGAGAACGCGCTAAATCAATACCCATACGTATATGGTAAGGTGAACAAGCTCGCAAATCGCATCAAAGACATTCAAGGCGAAACGGATATTAATGAAATTATTGATTTACTGCGAAATGATCCGCAAGCAGAACGCAGCTTCTTTGAGGAACCAATTCTACTGAAAGAAACGAAGCTATTTCCAATCGAAAACTATGGAACGGGAATGACACCGTTTTATAGTTTTCGATTTGGGTCGGTTGTTTATTGTTAATTTCCTTACTATCCACGGATATTAGCCGGGAAGGTACATTCACATCAAGACAAATTTATGTAGGTCGGTTATTTACTTTCGGTTTAATTGGTTGTATACAGACACTCATCGTGACGATTGGAGATTTGGTGCTACTGGGTGTCACAGTCAAAGAGCCGGTATTATTCATTTTATTTGGTGTTTTGATCAGCGTAGTGTTCATGTCGATCGTCTATACGCTTGTTTCAGTTTTCGGAGATGTTGGTAAAGCAATGGCTATCGTCTTACTCGTGCTGCAGATTGCAGGTTCAGGTGGCACGTATCCGATTATGCTTCTCCCCTCCTTTTTCCAGTGGATCAATCCTTTCTTACCCTTTACGTACGCAATTGATCTGATGAGAGAGGCAGTTGGCGGAATCGTCTGGGCACGTGCTTTAAAAGATATGCTGTTTTTAGCGGTCGTTGGAATAGCCTTAATTAGTTTCGGTGTTTTATTCAAAGAAAAAATGAATAAAGCAAGCGACCATCTTTTGGCGAAATCAAGTGAGACCGATTTATTTCACTGAACTGCTATATATAATCTTTTTCAATTTAAACTACTACCACAAGCTTTACCTATTGTTTAAAACTTAGAATCCAGAACCCGAAGATTTACTATGACTTGATGAACGTTCTGAAGTAGTAGGTCCTGGTGAAGCATATGATTCAACTAAAATTACACGCAGCACAACAAAACCTCCCTACGCTCGTAAGGAGGTTTTATTATAAAACTAGCGACTTCAGCGCGTCTGTAAAATTCTACGCAAATAAAAAGTATCTTGTTGAACATTTTGAATTTCAAAATAAAAGGCTGCGTTATGGTACTCTGCGCTAAGCTTGGAACCGGTCAAATCTCCTACCTTCACGGCATTCTTTCCATCCTTATCCATTCGATAGAAATACTGTCTATAGGTTCCGGTGTTATCGACGAAATACACGTATTTTGTGCCAATGAATAATGCAGTCGTGTCAACAGTAGATATGCGTTGTAAGAAGTCACCGCTATAATTCATTCGGTACAAATATCTGCCATTCATTGTAGAGGTTTGATGAATAACGGAATAAATATACCCATCCCGAACAATTAGTGAATCAATGTTACTTACTTTACTAATGATTGGAACGACTTGTTGAGGAGTAGATATTTTGAATCTGGCAAAACTCATTGAATAGTCATAGGGCAGAGGAACAGTAGGTATCAAGTACGTATAGTAGAGCCAGCCGTTGTGGACCGAGAATTCTTGAATGGTGCCTTCGGATGTATACAGATGCTTATTTCCTTGACCGTTTATATTGATCTCAAAAACATTGCGCCCTGTATGATAATAAATTCTATCGTGATCAATCAAGAAGTTGCTACTGGTCACTTGAGGATATTCCCTAACTAGGGTCCCATCAAAAGAAAACCGCTGCAGCTTATTTACATCATCATTAAATATAACCATCGTGTTTTTATATAATTGGATATTGGTATAGTTTCCTTGCTTGATCAAGCGAAACTTCTTCATATCATTACTGACCTTATATATACCCAGTGTCATATCCTCTAGATGTCCTCTATTTACATAGTAATTGCTTCCGTCTTTAGCAGCAAAACTATTAACGAAATGATTATCTCCTTTTACATCATCTAACGCACTAACTTTTGATGATAGTACATTGGGGAATAGCAAACCGACAAACAGGATGACGACTATTAACCGTATCCAGCGTTTCATTTGAACATCCCTCCGTTATTTTACATTCATTATATCATTATCTGAATAATTAATCTATTATCAAAATACTAAATGAGCTTTGTTTTTCGCAAGTATATTCAGCGTATCAACTATCTGAAAATATGTACTGTATAATTTTAAATAAATTCTACTTATCAAAATAATTATGTTAATATTAATTTAACGAAATTATTAGTCAACTTAGTATTATAGCTAAAAGGGAGGAATTACAATGGCGAACTGGCTTACAAGTTTACAAACAGACACACCGCAAGAAGGTTTTGAACTGGCTATCACATTGGCTAGAAAAGGAGTCGCTTACACACAAACATCTCCGGAAGTAAGGGAAAAACTACGCCCTGAGTATGCAGAAAATGCAGATAGCTTAACTAAGGCATCACATGTGATCGCTGTTCATTTCCAGACGATTTCAGCAGCGAATAATTATTGGAAGTAAAGGTTATGGGGATTGTGTTAAAAAACCACATACTAAAAAAGACGACAATCCATTCGCAATCGAATGAATCGTCGTCTTTCATTTTTTGAGAAATCAAAGCGTATAGTGCTCATGATTTTTCATATGCTAATCTGGCTGGTTACTGCTGTTATTCCATATTACCGTTCATTTGTGATTGAGCCTGACGCACTAATCGCTTTGTAATTTCTCCGCCGACGGATCCGTTGGCACGCGATGTGGAGTCTGGTCCAAGGTTTACACCGAATTCGTTAGCGATTTCTTCCTTCATCTGGTTGATCGCCTGTTGTACGCCTGGAACTAAAAGTTGGTTTGAGTTGTTGCTGCTGTTGTTGTTTGGCATGTTGTCCACCTCCTTCTGACAATAGAATGAGCATTTTTTAAAATATCATACATCGAGTTTAAAAATGTTTTTAAATTGTTATCACATTAACAATTTGTCCGAATTACACTTACCTTTCATATGTAGTACAGCACAAGATTTTTAATTAGTCAGTTATCATTCACAGTGCTGTCATAATTCAGCAATAATTAAAATGCGAGCCAAAATCCGACATGCTTTTCATTCTGCGTTTAATATGATGTAGACGTTGCTTCTTTACTAACTAGATAACTTCTGCATAATTGAAGCGTAATTTATAGTCGGAGGAATAGAAATGAAGAGAAAAATTACTACAGTATTATTGTCATTTAGGATTAAAGTAAAAAGAATGATCATGTATAAGAAAGCAAATCTTTTCGGTTTTACACATCCAAGCGTTGTGAAAAGTAGTCGGAAACTGGATCATTTATTGAACAAAGCGCAAGGGATTTGTTCTTAACTATAGAAGTTAAAGCTTTTGTATCCACAATCATATCCTAACAAAAAGACAGTTCCGAGACTTTTCGGAACTGTCTTTTCCTATTAACTACATACCTTCCCCTTGTCAATTCTTTTTGAAATCGAATAATTTTGCCGGCTATTCGTACCTTATTTTAGGTAAATATTACTTATGAAAAAATATTGTTTGATTATTGCGTGTTCCACCTTCATTAAGGGTATAAGAAGAGTAAAGAGAAATCACGAGTGAGGTGAGTGTAATTGACAAATTTCAATGAAGAGTCCATTAAACGAAAAGCTGAATTACAACCGAATGACTTGAAGAAGGTAGTAGATTACTCCATATTTTCATTCGACTCTACGGAACATGTAGAAAAGCTGACGAATATTATCGGTCAACAACGGGCACGATCTGTGATGAATTTCGGCTTGCATGTCAATAAACCCGGATATAATCTATATGTCGCAGGGACAGAAGGTGTCGGAAAAACTTCTTTTGTTACTACCGTAGTACAGGACTTTTCAAAAAAAGAAGCTAAACTTTTTGATTGGTGTTATGTCAATAACTTCGAGGATGAGTACAAACCTAAAGTATTGAAGCTTCCTGTCGGATTAGGCAATCAACTCAAAAAATCGATGGAGCAGCTATTAAATGATTTAAAAGTAGATATTCCGAATGCGTTTAGTGAAAACAATCGACAAAAAAATCGTACATCCATCATCCAGAAATATAAAGAAAAAGTGGACCAAGTATATAAACAAACAAATGAAATAGCTACAGAGAATGGATTTATACTGAAACAAAGTGACTCAACAGTCGCTACCATTCCGATGGGCGAAGATGGACAACCAATAACCGAAGAAGCCTACGGCGCTTTAGATGATCAACAACGAGCTGCTATTGAAGAAAACTCTGCCAAACTACAGGAAATCATATTGGAAGCGACGAAAACTATACTCCATTTCGAGCAGGAGTTGAAGAAATCATTAACAGGATTTGACCATCAGACGGCCATTACGACAATCGATTTTCACATTGATGAGCTAAAAAAAGACTATAAAGACTGTCCAGAAGTCGTTCGTTATTTAAAAACCGTCAGAAAAGATTTAGCGAATAATTTCCAAGTGTTCCTGCCGAATCCAACGAAAAAAGATGAAAAGCAGTTAGGTAATCTGTTTAAAGACGAAAACCAAGCACTTAATAAGTATACAATCAACGTACTCGTTGATAATAGCGATACTACAGGTATGCCCGTAATAACAGCCGATAACCCTACTTTTTATAATCTGATCGGTAAAGTAGAATATGAAAACCGAATGGGTGTCATGAGCACTGATTTCACGAAGATAAAACCTGGCTACTTACATGACGCAAATGGCGGGTATCTTCTCATTCAAGCGAAAGATATTTTTTCAAAGAGCCAAGCATGGGAAGGTTTAAAAAGAGCATTATTAATTCATAAACTTCAAATTGAAAATATAGGCGAGCATGCTAGTATAATTGCGACAGCATCGGTAAACCCAGATCCCATTCCACTCGATGTAAAAATTATTATCATTGGCAATATGAATATTTATCAAGCCCTTTATCAACACGATGAAGATTTCCGTAAATTATTTAAGATACGCGTAGATTTTGATGTAGAAATGAAATACAACCAAGAGAATATTGCAGGATTGATTAGCTTTATTCACACGCATTGTAAAAAGCACGGACTGCGACATTTTGACCCTTCCGCTGTCGCAAAGATTATAGAATACAGCTCACGTATTGCGGGTGATCAACGCAAATTATCCACACGATTTAATCTGCAAGTCGAATTGATTTACGAGGCGGATGCATGGGCCAGCATAATGGGAGATGACCTAGTTTCCGAAAAGCATATTGAAAAGGCAATTGAAGAAAAAAGATATCGCTCCAATTTATATGAGGAAAAGATTCAAGCGAGCATCGATGAAGGGAGTATTCTAATTGATACGGACGGAGGGAAAATTGGACAAGTGAATGGCTTGGCTGTTTACAACTTAGGACAATACCAATTCGGCAAACCTTCACGTATTACGGCTACCACTTTTATGGGCAAAAAAGGCTTTGTCAATATTGAAAGGGAAAGCCAGTTGAGTGGCAATACGCATAATAAAGGTGTCTATATATTAGGTGGCTATTTAGGACAAAAGTTTGCACAAAAGTATCCATTAGTATTGACTGCACACATCGCGTTTGAACAGTCTTATGGCGGCGTAGATGGAGATAGCGCTTCAAGTACAGAGCTTTATGCGATTTTGTCTAGCCTAGCAGAAATTCCAATCGATCAAGGATTGGCTGTAACCGGCTCCGTCAATCAAAATGGCGAAATCCAACCAATAGGTGGCGTGAATGAAAAAGTAGAAGGCTTTTATAATGTATGTAAAAATAGAGGACTTACAGGCAAGCAAGGCGTACTCATCCCTCACCAAAACGTGAAGAACTTAATGCTAAACGATGAAATCATTGAATCTGTACGTGAAGGACAATTCCATATTTATAAAGTGCGAACGATTGAAGAAGGAATAGAAATTTTAACCGGTATTGCGGCTGGACAACCGAATGAACTTGGAGAGTATGATGAAGATACGGTCTATGGCAAGGTATCCGAGAAATTACGGATGTTTATGGAATTTGCGAAGGAACAAGAGAAATAAAAACATGCCTGTGGAACCCATTCATAAAAATGTGTTCTACAGGCGTTTTAATTTTACGTAGAGACATGTTGACAATTCATTTATTATGTAAAATGGAAAACGATATGTATTTAATGCCGTGGAGCGAACAATATGATGGCAACCCCTATTACGCATATGCCAGCACCTATCCAATCATATAAATCCGGCACTTTTTTATCCACTCCCCATCCCCATAAAACGGATAGGACTATAAAGACACCGCCATATGCAGCATATACTCTCCCGAATGACGGGAAATGCTGAAACGTAGCGACCACACCATATAGTGCTAGAATAATTCCTCCACCTATTCCCCAGTAAAAAGGTCTGCCTTCTCTTAACCACAACCAAATTAAATAGCCTCCGCCAATCTCAGCCAACCCCGCTACTATAAATAAAATTACAGCGTAGAAAATTTACATCACGTCCTAAAATATACTAGAGTACTTGTTCTATGCACTAAGACTTCATAAAATTATGACCTAAAACACGTACTTCTTATTATATTGATGTTGAATGAAAGATTACAAGCTGTTCTGACAAAACATATCAGGTAAAAGACATTATATACTGATCCGACAGTCTGATTAATCAGTCAACCGTAATAAATCACCAAATGAATCCAACGTATTTACAGCCAGCTTACATTCTTGAGTCATTTCGATTACATTTCATTTTTTCTGATCGATTGGTTGTACAATATAGACATGCGTTAGTTTTCTTGAGGAGCTTGATTATGAAGAATAAACGTTTATCTTGGGTAGATGTCACCAAAGGTTTTTTAATGATCCTTGTCGTAATCGGTCATTTTCCAGGTGAGCTTGATTTCCCTCTCGTTAAATATATCTATTGGTTTCACATGCCCGCCTTCTTTATTTTAAGCGGCTTATTTTTTAAGCCTGTAATTGAAAAAGGCTTAATAAAACCCACAATTCACAAGCGATTTATGCAGTTGATTGTTCCGTATTTATTTTTCTTAGTGAGTATAACGTTTATTCGCTACGGGATAGAGATCGGTTCGGGCAACTTAGATTTATCATGGTATGTACATGACATCTGGACACTTGTGGTCGGCGGTCGTTTTGTGCGTGGTGCGTACGGTGTCTTCTGGTTCGTTACAACCCTTTTCTTCACGTATTTATTCTTCTTATGGATGACTAAATATTTTAATCGAACAAAGCAAATCATTATTTTGGCGATCTTCTATACGATTGCACACTTCGAAAGTTTATTTGCGATGCATGTAATTGGAGGAGCACCTTCTACTGCGTCTCAAACGATCCCAATGATTTGGAATATCGATGTGGCATTAATGGCCGTTGTGTACTTTTCACTTGGATATTATATGAAAAGCTTTTGGATGAACGTGACGAAGAAATGGTTGATCGCAGGAGTGTTCGTCAGTGGCGCGGCGATCATACTCGATAATAGTCAAATTATTGATTATCACTTGAGTATGAAATTTTTACGTTACGATCATTTTATTCTAGACTTGGTTATTCCGCTTTCATTCACTTTGGTGTTAGTTGGCGTGTTCCAACAAGCCGCTGCTTACCTTTCGTTAAATTGGCTACAAAAAATCGAAAAACACTCGTTAACGATTATGTATTTACACATCTTTACGGATATCTTGTTAAATGATTACTTCACCTATGGGATTATCGGATTCACAGCATTCGGTTTATTCGTACCCATCGTATTTTCTATCATTATTCAAAAGTTCCTACCACACGGAAAGCTGTTCCTTGGTGGATTTACACAGAAAAAGACTACTGGGAATCAAGTTATAACTTAAAAAGTACCTGTGCACATAACTCTGGTGAGTATTGTGCACAGGTACTTTTATGTTGTTTCAAAAAAACTCATAGTTTACATCTTCATTATGTTTAAGTTCGTCTATTTTCCCCGAAACAAATTCCCACTTAATCCAAAAATTTTCAAGTCGTTCTCTTCCTGCTGCATTGAGAGTATAAAATTTTCTTGGTGGTCCAATAACAGATGGTTTTTTCTCGATCATCACTAAATGGTTTTTCTCGAGTCTCGCAGTAATCGTATAGACTGTGCCTTCTACTATATCGGTGAACCCAAGTTCTCGCAGCTGTTGAGTGATTTCGTAGCCGTATGTTTCCCCTCGATTGATGATTTCCAAGACACAGCCTTCAAGCACACCTTTCAACATTTCAGTAATATTCTCCATAACTTCCTCCTACGAAATTTCATGAATAACTTGTAAAACCACATTAATTTTTCAGTTTTGAAACAGTAATATGTATAACTGCTTACCGGTACGTGGTATTACTTAATTATAGTATACTGTAATACTATCTACTTGTATATAGCAATACAGACTAATGGTATATAGTTATACGTACTTTTGGTATATAGTAATAGATACTACTTATATATATATCAACGCTTCCATTCGGTAAATAGTGTTACTTATTAGTTTGCGCAAGATTAAAAAGTACCTGAATACGAAACTAACATGAATGTTTACTCACTCATTTTTGTTCGTAGACAAGTACGTTTTTATTTACTAATACTCCTTATTCTTTCACTACTTCTAACGTAACCGCCACGATCTCGGGACGATTGAACATCCGTAACGGGATGATACTGTTACCAAGCCCTCTGCTTACGATCATTTGTGTTTGATCCAGTTCGTGTCTTCCTGCCGTATATTCTGGTAGAAATCCCTGATTGGGCGCTACAACTCCACCTATAAATGGAAGCCTAACTTGCCCTCCGTGCGCATGACCTGCAAACACCAGATCCAAATCGAACGTCGCGTAGAGTGACAGTAACTCTGGACGATGCGTCAATAAGATAGTGAAAGGATCTTCTTCCATTCCTTCTAACGAGTGAATAAGGTCTTTCTTTGCGATTTCTCGTTCTGCAAAACCTTCACTGTTATGTGCCGGATCATCAATGCCCGCCACGTAAATTTTTTCATTCTTCTTTTCTACTATCGCATGTTCATTTCGCAAAACGTGTACACCGGCCGCTTTCAATGATTGTTCTAGCGCATCAAATTTCCCTGACCACCACTCATGGTTTCCTGATACGTAATACACGGGAACAGAAGACGTTAGCTCTTTCATTAATTGTAAGCTCGCTCGATCTCCTGCTCTTTTACTGTCAATAAGATCGCCGGTAAAGACGACGATATCAGGTTGAAGCTTATTGATTTTCCGCGCTAATCGCTGCTGATTATGTCCGAAGCTTTTATTGTGGAGGTCAGACAAATGAACAATCTTGAATTGATCAAAATTGGCAGGAAGATTCTCTGAGCGAATGACGGTTTGGGAAATTGTGATGGAATTATTTTGAAACCAAATAAAACTCATTATAGTTAAAAGTAATATCAATGCAGACAGAAGTCTCTTTTTCACTATCAAATCAGTCCAATTCTATTGGGAGTATTTTAAAGTTGATCTATTTACTTTTTTCTTTGCTGTTGATGAGTAAACCATATCCAAAGAATACGACCAATCCACTCCAGAAAATTAAAGTTGGAGAGAGAAACGTTTGTTCTATAAGTAAATAACAGAAATAGTTAATAGCTGTGAGAAGCATATAGGTAATAAAACCTGCTTCAGCAGCGCGCTTACTGTTTACCGATTCTTGTTTATTCATCCGTTTAAAAAACATCATCTATTCACTCCATTTTTCTGTTATTCTACTATTTTACTAGTATACAATGAAAGGTTTCACATAGCCCCCAAAACCCTAAACTGTAGATTCTTAGCCGAAACACGGGTCTAACATCAACAAAAAAGCCCCCAACCAATTCGTCAGAGGCTTTCGTTTATTTGAGCTTTTATCCGACTACCTAACACGGAGTCAAATAACTGTTTGGAATACGAATGCGAAAAGTGGAATTCTCCATTTGTTTTCGTACTCTCGTCTATGATTTCCCCATCTTTCATCACATACACGCGATTACACATATACATAACGGCTTGTAGGTCGTGCGCGATAAATAATATTGTCATTCTCATTTCACGGTTTAGTTCTAGAAGTAAATCAATGATTTCTTTTTGAATTAACCGATCCAAGTTCGATACAATTTCATCACAAATCAATAACTTCGGTTCAACTAATAGTGATCGAAGCAAGTTGACACGTTGGCGTTCACCGCCACTTAATTCTGATGGGTAACGTTGTAAATGTGATTCTGATAGTTTTACTCGCGTGAGCATGTGCCGTATATGCGCTTCACGATCTCCCTTCATCGTACGAAGAGGTTCGTGCAATATTTCACGGACTGTCCACGAAGGATTCAGCGCAGCCGCTGCATTTTGGAAAATTAATTGACTGGCTTCGTAAAATGATTTTCTGTTTTTACGGGTAACGGTTTGACCATTGAATAAAATTGAGCCGGATTCTATTGATTCGAGCTGCATCACGACGCGTGCAAGCGTACTTTTTCCACTCCCACTCTCCCCAACGAGTCCTACAATCTCACCTGTATTCACAGTCAAATGAACACTGTCCAACGCTTTCTTCGTCTCAACTCCATGGCGATAGCTCTTCGACACATTCACTAAATCTAACATCGATCATCCACTCCTCTAAAAACGACTCGCAAGCAATCGCTTCGTATACGCATGAGCAGGTTGCGCAAAAACCGCTTCTACCGTCCCTGTTTCCACTACTTGTCCTCGCTGCATTACGGCCATCGCATGGGCTGCTTCAGCGACTATGTCGAGGTCATGTGTAATGAGAAGAATAGTCGTCCCGCGTTCTTCATTTAAGTTAGTCACTAATTCAATGAATTCTTTCTGCAGCACCATATCGAGTGCAGAAGTAGGTTCGTCCGCTATGAGTAACGCAGGTTCCACATAAAATGCACAAGCAATCATGCACCTTTGTAACATGCCCCCCGATAATTCAAATGGATATTGTTCGACAATATCTAAAGAGAGGCCCAAACTTTCTAGAATTACATACATTTTCGTAACGTATACATCTTTCGCATCGCCTACACGACCACCAGAAAATGCATACAGTTGATTTCCCATTTTGACAGACGGATTAAAACTGTTTGCTGCGTCCTGAAAAATAGTGAAAATATCTTTCTTTCGTATGCTTTCCATTACCTGAGCCGGCTCACTCAGTAAATTTCGACCGTCATACAAGACTTTCCCACTTACCTTCGCATTCGCTGGCAACAGTCCTAGCATGGCAGAAACTGTCATACTCTTCCCACTACCACTCTCACCGATTAATGAAGTGATTTTACCACGCGGAATCGTAAATTCTACACGGTCTATAATTGGTTGATCATTTATTTGTATAGATAGATCGCTAACACTAATCATTCACTCGCCTCCGCTCTGGGTCTTTCCATGCCTCTCCGATAAAATTGATTGAAAGAATGGTCAAGAAAATCATAATTCCCGGAAACAATGCGATCCACCAAGCGCCAATTAAAATATCATTTTGCGCGTAATATAACATATTGCCCCAGGATGGAATCGCAGGAGGAATACCGATTCCTAGAAAACTGAGCGATACTTCCGTAAAAATAGCTGCTGCGAAGTTGAAGAGCGTAATGACGAAAATAGCAGGTACGCTATTGCGTAGTAAATGGCCCCACAGTATTTTCCATACAGGCGTCCCAAACATAGTAGCCATTTTCACAAACTCCGCTTCTTTTAGTCGAATGAATTCTGAACGTACAATTCTCGCTGTAACAAGCCAGCCCGTCAATCCGATGATGAGCGCCATGCCCCACATGCCGCCTTGCATAAACACTTGAAACGCCAAAATAATGACAAGTGAAGGAATTGTGATCAATGCTTCTAACAAGCGCATCATCACAGTATCAATTACACCGCCAAAATAGCCACTAATCCCACCGTACACAATTCCGATGATCAACGATAAAATAACCGAACCGCCGGCAACCGCTAGCGTGACTCTCCCACCTTCAAGTAAGCGAGTAAACACATCACGACCCAAATGATCCGTACCTAACCAGTGATCACCACTCGGGGCGCTATACACTTCATCCATATTCATTTCATTGGATCCGAACGGGGCGAGTACACTCGAAAAGACTGTCAAAAAGACAATCAATCCAAGTAAGCTGTACCAAAACCAGAGTGCTTTCCGTGACTTCATTTACCGGACGCCTCCTTTTCGCAACTTCGGATCCATAGCGTACATGATTAAATCCAATATAAATAAACTAATGACAACGATGACGCCCGTAATCATAACGCTTCCCATTAATAAGGGGAAATCTTTTGTGACGACTGCTTTCACGGTCAGTTGCCCCAGTCCAGACCAACCGAAAAGTGATTCAACGATGATGGAACCACCAAAGAACGACGGGATGGTGATAGCGATATAATTTAAGTATGGAATCGCAGCGTTACGCATGATTCCCCTACGAATGATTGATTCTTTAACACCATTTGCGCGTGCCACTTTCACATAGTATTGTCGATTTTCTTTCTTAATGCCTTCCTGGAGAAAACGCGCATAGATTCCGACATGCGTCAAAATCATTACACTTGCAGGCATGATTAGGTGACGAATCATATCGAACAACCCACCATGTCCACTTACATCACTCGAACCAGAAGAAGGAAGTATACCTAAACTCACTGAAAAGAAGTAGATGAATAACATCCCCAGCCAAAAAGCAGGGATGGACGACGTCGCAATACTGAATGTGGAAAGTCCTCTATCCCAAATAGAACCTTCCTTCATCCCTGCTACTGTACCGAGCCAGATAGAGCCCGCTATAATGAAAAACATCGTTACACTAAATAACAGTAAAGTATTTGGTAGTCTTTCCATCAAAATAGTAGAAACTGGCCTACCTTCTTTATACGAAGTACCAAAATTCCCTTTTACGGTCTCTCCTAGCCACGCTACATACTGATAAGCAACCGGTTGATCCAATGCGAATGCATGGGTAATTCGCTCTTTTTCAGCTGTTGTGAGCGTCTGTGAATTGCCACCATAAAAAGCGGCAGCGGGATCACCTGGGGCGGCTTGCATAATAAAAAAAGAAAGGAAGCTCACGATGAGGAGGACAATTATCCCCATCGCCATGCGCTTCCCTACCCACTTAGCGGTCATTCCACTTCCACTCCTCCACATTCCAGAGGAAACCGGATCCGTGATGACCCAAAATTCGTTCTTTCACGCCACTGAGATTTTTATTGATCCCATAGACAGCATTTTCATACGCAATAAAGTCAAATGCTGGATCGTTCGCAAGTTCTTCTTGGAACTGCATATAGATCTGTTTACGTTCTTCTGGATCTGTTGTTATACATCCTTTCGCAAGCAGTTCATCTACCTTTTCATTCGAATAACTACCATAGTTATACCCTGAGCTCGTTACGCTGGATTCATCCGAATGGAATAAGATGTGCGTGTGGTGATCCGCGTCATACGGACTTCCCCAACCAACCATGAACGCTTCCGTGTCTTCAATCGTAATGGCGCTCCAATCAAGTGCAGCGACTTGTACATCTGCACCTATTTCAGTGAATCCTTCCGCAATATAATTCGCCATGTTCACACGAACGGAATCACTGGCAGGTGTAGTAATCGTAAAGGTTAGTTTTTCTCCATCTTTATAACGGAAACCATCTTTCTCTACTTTCCATCCTGATTCTTCCAGTAATGATTTCGCCTGATCTACGTCGTACGTGTACTTTTCCACTTGATCATTATTGAATTCATGGTTCTGTAGTGGTGAATAGGCGACGGAGCCATGTCCTTTTAAGATTCCTTTGACGATTTGTTCGCGGTCAGTCGCATAACTGAACGCCTTACGTACATTGACATCTTTCCAAAGATCTACATTCATATTAAACAATACGCCACGGTAATCCGCAGATTCTATATCGTAAATCGTTAAATTCTTTTCTTTTTCCAGATTTTCTACTTGCACAGGATCTAGCAAAGCAACATCCACTTCGCCCGACTTTAATTGAAGTGCACGTACGTTGCTATCTGGAATGAACTTGAATATTACTTTTTCAATGGAAGGCTTCGTTCCGAAAAAGTCGCTATACGCTTGTAATGTTAACGCGTTGCCACGATCCCATTTATCGAACATATATGGTCCTGCCCCAATTGGATGGCTATTAAAGTCTGCTGTTCTCATATCGACACCTTCAAATGCATGTGCCGGGAGAATAGGTACCGTTAATTTATCCAATAAAGGGGTGAATGGTTGTTTTAACTTGATTTCCACTTTGTAGTCATCCACTTTCTTAATGGAATCCACTTCTTCAAAATCGGATTTCAAGAACGAGGCCGTTTGATCATCCATAATACTTTCAATCGTGAACACCACATCATCCGCTGTAAGCTCTTCACCGTCATGGAATGTAATGCCTTCTTTTAATGTGAAAGTATACGAGAGTTGATCTTCGGACATGTCGAATGAATCGGCGATATCCGTAATGACTTTATTATTTTCATCAAATCGCATTAAACCGCGAAATAATAAAGCGTCTAAATTTGTTTCCTCCAAAATCGGATTCAACCCTTCGAATTCTTCTTCTGATGCATATACAAGTCGATTTTCTTTCGCTGTATCTGCTTCTTTAACCTCTTCTTTTTTGTTGCATCCTGCGATCGCTACTATAAGTACTAGTAGCACGATCAGCATGTTTTTATTCCACTTAAGCATAAAAACCTCCTGTTTAAATTATTGCGTGTACTTACTAACTTACCTATTATTCTACTTCGGGGCTAGTTTGTCTCGTATAAAGCTTTATGCTAGTTCAAATCACGTAATTATAAATTGGGCATGATTTTTCTAGCACCTAAAATTAACCAAGTGCTCAGTACAAATGGCATCGTTAACGCAGGAAGCCCGTACGGTAATAACCAAATGCTGACACTTGCACTCAGCGGCACTGTGATACAGGCAGCAAGCACGCCGGTAATAGGGGCATAGCGATTTTCTTTCGTGTTAAACACAGCAGATACCGCGAGAATAGTTAAAATAGCATTATAACCATATAAACCTAGCACGATCTGCGTATGCTCCCCGCCTAATGCAAGTGCTGTGAAGAAAGCGACCGCATTGCCGATGATCGCATAAATACCGAATTTTCTGCTGGCCCAAAAAACCGCAAGAAACAGTAAAATACTAGGGATCGTTTCAATAATGAAAAAGATTTGGCCGATTCCATTGAAAATCACATCAAGCAAATTAATTTCACCTGCTATATGCAATTCCCAATTGGCTAAACTTTGAGGTACTAATTCATCACTCAATGTAATGCTTTTGAATTTATACGATTCCAGCAGTACAAACCAAGTGACTAAGATGAACGGTAACGTTAAAACCGGAATACCTATGTGGCCAATGAAATGCATCAAGGTCGCAGTGAAAATCGCAGCTACTGCAGCGCCGATCAATGCGACAACCCACGCATTCGGACCCGTCAAAAACGATTGTAACGCCAAACCAGTTAACACAGAATTATATCCCATCAATCCTTTACTAACCAACGTTTTGTCCGCACCGCCAACTGTTGCAACCAATGTACCGATCACAGCAGACAAAAACACTATGATTCCAAGTGGTACCGAAGTGATGGTAATAGCCAATAAAATTAGAAGGCCGCTTATTGTATTTTCTATAAATATAATCTGTGATATCCCTTTAATGGAAGCCTTCAGTAAATTAATGAATTCCCCTTTTTTCATCGATTGCCCTCCCAACAGTGTATGATATAGTAACTTCCGGAGAGCATCAATCACATTTTCTTGTGAATGAACAAAGTGAGATTTACTCATCAAAACATCCAATGATTATTTCATAAAAGTAATTCAATTTGTTTTTGATCATTAATACATGTAAACACACTATGTCCGATTCACTTTCATTTTATAAATGAATTATCCTTTTTCACGAATTAAAGAATGAAGGTACTTTACAGATAAATTCAAAACACCTTTGCTTGATCTTGTGCAGGAGTGCCGACACAAAAATACTTTGATTGCAGGGGAGGATTATTCTCGTTTTGCGCCCCTAAACTATTCACTTTATATAATTTATCTTGTCTTCTATACTTCCTTTCACACTTGCCCACTGTTCCTTGGTCACACTAAACATCACAGTGTGACGAATTGTACCGTCTACTCGGATCATATGATTGCGAAGAACACCTTCTTTTACAGCTCCAATCCGCTCAATTGCTTGTTGGGAACGAATATTCTCATGATCGGTTTTCAGTTGGACACGATTCAATTGTAATTCCTCAAAACAATAAGTGAACAGCAAATACTTGCACTCCGTATTAACGGAAGTCTGCCAAAACTCAGGATGCAACCACGTGTTTCCGATTTCTAAACGCTTATGCGACAAAACTATATCCATCAATCTAGTTGAACCAATGATTTTGCCCGATTCATTATGAATAATTACGAAAGGATACTCGCTTCCAAGATCTTTTGTACGGAGAGCTGCTTGAATGTATTTCTCCATATCCAGTCGAGTTTTCATGGGATTCGTCATGTACGTCCAGATCCGGTCGTCTTGCGCTACACTATAAAGGGCTTCCACATCATCTTTTTTCATCGGTCTTAGTGTAACGTGAACACCCGGCAATAAAATTTCTTTCATCACATATCCTCCAGATTTAGTAGTATCACATATTGGCTATGTTAGTAAAAAAGATGCAAATTCTTTTCAAAGAATTGCATCCCATTACACTAAAACATTATCAGTCACTTACTTTATTATTCTACAAGTTGCTCGTAAGTTCAACAATCTATACAATACTAATTTACTAATTCCAAATTACTTATTCTAACGACATTTCCTATATTCGAACCGATCCAAGCCCCGATAAATGGTAGTAAATTATAAAATTGTAGCGTTTCGGAGCTAGTATCTAATGTAAAGACAAATA
The DNA here is from genome assembly GCF_002743245.1 of Sporosarcina sp. P26b. Taxonomy (NCBI): domain Bacteria; kingdom Bacillati; phylum Bacillota; class Bacilli; order Caryophanales; family Caryophanaceae; genus Sporosarcina; species Sporosarcina sp. P26b. The sequence goes on along the minus strand of NZ_PDYW01000003.1, from coordinate 184,239 downwards.
TTGTGAACATAATGCTTACGATACTGAGAAGGATAAACTCGGTTATCTTTTTTCTCTTCCAGCGCTTCTTCCCCCAATGATCTCTATCAAAAGCCTGAACAAGCTGATTGGTTTTGGTACCTGTCGTTCTTGCTGTTAGGAGGATGTAAAGCGCGTGTAGAGCGAAACACCATAATAGCAGGCAAATTAATACCAAGAAAATAGAAAGTGGCCATGCCGCTTTTATATAAAGAAGAGACAGAACGAATAGCACGAGCATCCCTATATTGAATTCTACCAATTGCTTTTTCTTAAGACGTTTCACTTCTTCTATATTCCATTTTGATTCATCCACTTTACCCCTCCTTATAGGCAATAAAAAGTTCTATTCTTTTTTCTCTTTATATCCAACTCCATACCCCATGATAACGCCTAGCAATAGTGTGAGTAAGAAATCTCCGTCGACATTTTTTGTGAAAATACTAATTATGATCCAACCAAATAAAATTCCAGCAGTTAACAAAATTAAATTTTTAGACATCTTTTATCAGACTCCTTCATTTGCCAAGACGGTATCTCACAAATACTAGAAGCCAATTACAAAAGCAAGAACTAGAAAAATCGTAATGCCAGCTGCTCGTGTGATCCATTTATTCCGCGTCCCGTCGCCTCGAAGTGGATCTATTCTGTGCCAGATCATGAACGCAATGGTTGTAAAGGAAACAAATAGTACCCAATTTGTCCAAAAGCTATCATAGTATTGGAATGTGATAAATCGAATCATTACATACGTAACAACACCAAGACTACTGGTGAGAAGTAAGCTAAGAAAATACGGTTTTCTAGTGTTTGAAACTTCTTTTGTTAATTCCATTTACATTCCCCTTAGTGATTAGTCGAATTCAAATTTTCGTACACTTTGTACACGAGGCTACCAAATAAAAACTTGATAGGATACAACGAAATAAGAATTGCAACGATCTGACTGAATGTCTTAGTTGCTCCTGTCAGATGTAGTTGATCAATAATAACGTAATTTGCCAACTGAATTAAACTGAATACAATAGCGACCGAAACCGCCAGCGCAAATAAAATTAAAACAACCTGAGATATAGACAGCTTTCTTAACTTTTGAATACTGCCGTCGCTAATTGTAAAGCTAATATACGATAGTGGGACTAGCAATAAGAACCAACTTGAATAGCCGAATGAAATCCAAGAAACACCTACTACTAAAAGTAAAATCCAGCCAATTATACTACTTATCCTTTTGCTCATTTTCTTCACCTACCTAGGTTCTGATTATTCTAGCATATCTTCTTGTAAGTACGAATAGACCTTGGCTTAAGTTTCACTTCTTGAGGAATTTCTTACAATTTATAGAATCTTCTATACAAACTATTTCTAGTAGAATAACATGATCATTACTGCGAAAACTTTTTTATCATATAAAAAAGCACCGCAATATGCGATGCTAAATGGATATTTAGTTTGTTCTTTAGAAGGTTAAATGAAAAGCACAGTTCTTATTTCACTGCAATTGCATCGTTGTAATACATGTATTGTCCCCTTCAAACGTAGTAATTTCAGAGACGGTTTCTTTGTTGTCTCGTTTAATCGTTACAGTAAATGTATCATCACGTGGAAGCCAGAGATCAATAAATCCATTCGTTTCGGTTGTTTTGATTTCATCAAGAATGACATTGCCTTCCGAGTCTTCTATATGCACTTCAAAATCTTCTTCAACGAGTTCACCTTGACAGCCTGTTAGACTATGAATATCGCAAGGATGCGTACTGTCGACAAATGGTGCAATGGATACGAAAAATTCATCTTCAGGAAGATCATATGTCGTAACGTTTTTATCATCATCTGTGACAATCAGTTCAGACGATGTAATCGATGCGGATGCAGCTACGGCATTTCTCACCGTGTAGTCGTTTACTAACTCTTTAATATCTACTTCTGGTTCCTGTGTTTCAGTATTCGCTTTTTCATTGCTGCAACCTACTGATAAAGCAGTAATCAATAGCAACACGGCAATCAGTTTCATTTTCATTATTTTCACTACCTATCCCTATTTTTAGCAAAACTATACCAATTCATGTAATGATTATTGTTCGGATAGCTCATCTTCAACAACCCATTTATGATTCTTAACTTCTTCTCCATCTGTTGTGGATTCATAATCAATCATATAGACAGTCGTTTGCTCCGCAGATTCAATTTCTGATTTTGCTCCCTCCATTCCTTCCATATGATCGGCAAGGACAGTCACTTCTGTACCTTTTTCAAGAGGGGCAGGTGCCGGATCTTCAATTTCTTCATGGACGACCCATTTATGATCCATCACTTTCTCGCCACCATCTGTCGGCATGTAGTTGATGGAATAAGCAGTCGTATCAAATGCGCCTACAATTGTTGCAGTGGCTCCTTTCATTCCTTCCATATGATCTGTTTCAATAACTGCTTCGGATCCAACAGGATATGTCGGGTTTTCGGCTTTCATTATACCTTCAGGAATACTTCCATCACTTGAATGGTCCATCCCTTCCATTTCACCTGGGGACGTTTCTTCATTTTTAACAGGTTCTTCTTTGGTTGTCGACGCTCCACATCCTGCAAGCACAAGGGCGAAAGCTGCGCTGACTGATAGTATTTGTTTTTTCATATGTCTTCACTCCTTTTACTTTACTAGTAGTATAGCCACTTTTCATTCAGAGTAACGCTATATTCCTAAACTCCTTAGAAACTCCTTAATTGCGAAAAATAGTACAATAAATTATTTCGATACAAGCATTTGAATTATGGTACATCATTCGTGCTTTCTGCATACATTTTCGATACGTTTACCTTATACTGCTCAATAGAGAGAAAAGGAGCGCGTGCCATGAAAAAAATCTCCACCAAGTTAGCGTCAGCATTTATTATTTCATTTCTGATTATGGACACATTGTTGATGATCTATTTACATCAGACCATCACACACGCCCGGGTTGATGAAGAATTGGATCGACTATTGAAAACGGGTAGTAACCATCGAAATGTTTTAGAAGATAATTATACCGAAACGACTTTGCATCATATCATTCTAATGGAAAGCGGTGGCGAACGAGATGTTGTTATTCTTGATGATTCAGGGAATAGCGTACAGCACTCATTGAAAAACGAAGAAGTTCTCGCTCCATATTTGAAGAAAATCCAAGAAGAGAAACCGACTGAAGACAGCATTTTACCTGTTGATTGGAACGAGTCTCCTTACCTTGTCAGTGTCCATCCATATAAAGTCGGCGATAACTCAGGAACTCTCGTTATGCTTCAAAGCACTATTCCCATACGTCAGCTTGTGAATCAACTCAATATTCATTTTATACTGGCGGGTGGAGGAAGTATTGTCGTGCTGTTTGTCGTGTATTTATTACTCTCCAAATGGTTGACACGTCCACTGATTCGAATGAAAGAAGCGACCGAACAGATTAGCGAAGGGTTCTACGATGTTGACTTGCCTAAGTTTTCAAATGATGAGCTTGGGGAATTGGCTGCGTCGATCCGTAAATTATCGAATGACTTAAGTCGTGTCAAACGCGAACGACATGAGTTTTTGGCGTCTGTTTCTCATGAAATGGGAACACCTTTAACGTACTTGATTGGCTATGCCAAAGTAGCACAACGTACAGAATTGAATGATACGGAACGATTTAACTATTTATCGATTATCGAAGAAGAAGCCGAGCGTTTAAAAACGCTTGTGAAAAACTTGATGGATTTAGCTCAAATGGATGAAATGACTTTCACTGTGAAGAAATCCGAATTCTCTGCAGAACAATTCATCAAGGATACCGTTCAACTCGTCCAACCTGCATTTGATATGAAAGGAATAACGCTTCTCGTTGAACCAGTCCGAGACTTCTCTTTATTCGCAGATCGCATGCGGTTAGAACAAATCATTCTCAATTTATTGGACAATGCTCTTCACTATTCTCAAAGTGGCAGTACGGTAATCGTTCGTGCTTTTCAAGAGAAAAAGCATGCGGTCTTTCAAGTAGAAGACGGTGGATGTGGGATTGCGATTGAAGATCAACAACAAATTTTTGAAAAGTTATACCGTGTGGAGAAATCACGTTCTCGTTCGTTTGGCGGTGCTGGTTTAGGCTTAGCGACTGTGAAGGAGTTAACAGAAGCACATGGTGGGACGATCGAGGTGCAAAGTGAATTGGACAAAGGAAGTATCTTTACGGTACGACTATAACTGGAGATGATGACGGATATGAAGACACTATTATTGATTGACGATGAGCAACGCATGCTCGATTTACTTGAGCTATTCTTAGCACCACATGGTTATCGATGTTTACAAGCAACAGATGGTCAAACAGCTCTTGAACTATTCAATAAAAAGAATGTACACCTCGTGTTGTTAGATGTTATGATGCCAGGCATGGACGGTTGGGAAGTTTGCCGTAGGATCAGGGAAGTATCGGATGTACCCGTCATTTTATTGACTGCTCGTTCCGACAAATCAGATGTCGTCAAAGGACTCGACCAAGGCGCAGATGATTATATTACGAAACCGTTTGACGAAGGTGAACTGACAGCGAGAGTGCGCGTTGCTTTGCGGCGTATTCCCGATGACGAACCAAAGACAATCGAGGAAGGTTTATTTACGTTGGACTTGGAGTCTTATTCCATCCTATATGACACGCATGAAGTTCGTCTTACATTAAAAGAGTTCTATATTATAGAAGCTATGATGACAAGACCGAATCGGACGTTTACTCGGGAAGACTTGCTTCAAGTCGCTTGGGAATATGACACTTACACAGAAGTTCGGACGGTTGATTCCCATATTCGAAATTTGCGTGACAAGTTAAGAAAGTCTGATTTTCCGATTGACGATATTCTAGTGACGGTTTGGGGAATCGGGTACAAATGGAGATGAAGTAGCGCTAGGGACGATTCGATTTTCCGTAGTGATCCCTTTTTAAGACGAGAGTGCTAGTATAATACGTGTACTAAAACGAAAAGAGTCCAATTCTCATTTGAATGGGACTCTTTTAAAATTCGAAAATATTCACTTATAGTTTCAATTAGTACTTGATCTTAGCTGGTTATTTATTATTATTACGCTGAATCTCGGCTAAAATAAAACCTCCCATTATTGCAAGAGGAATGGAATTTGCAAAGACTGGCGGTTCTAAGAAACTTCCGAAAACACCACCCAAGATCGTTACTATCATGGCAACTAAAATTCTTCCCAAATAACTTCCCCCCTTTAGAATTTGGTGCTATTGTGTTCTACTATCGCGCTTATTAGCTTAAATAAGTTTACTTCAAGAGTTATAGCCAAATGAAATGATGAATATCATTGCAGTCACAGATACTACGATAAAAATTATAGAAATTATAGTGATACTTACAGTTAAACTTTTCGGTATGTTCGTACGGTTTTTCCGAATAGCTACTAACAGGAAAACACTCAGTAAAATTATAATAAGAAAAATTGATAAGAATGCAAAACGCTCTTTAATTATAAACCATATATCCATTTCTTCTGTTCCTCCAATAACTAGCAGTTCGATGATTTGTCCTTATTACTGTAATAGGTGCAATCTTTCTTCAAGAATTCAACTCGTTTTATATATAGTAATTTCTTATTCAGTTGACATATAACCGATTACTTCATAGGTATTCGAGTCAACCAGGATTGGAGGTGTTCCGGCAACAACATTTTCTACGTCTTTAAAAGAAACAAGCAATACCTCACGATCCTCATCCTTTTTATCTAACAGAACATATCGATGATCGGCAATAGTTTCTTCTACATCTGCACTTTGCCAATCATCTTTAGCTGTATGATTCCAACCTTTTTCCTTTACAAATGCCCATGCCGCTGCCTTAACATCAACATATTCGTCTACGCTTTCTGAACTTTCTACGTTTACTTTATTTGCGCAACCTACAATTAGTAAAGCTGACCACACTATTAAGATAAAGCATATATATTTCATTTTCACTTTACCCCGCCTCCTTGCAAGGTTAGACGGATTGAAATTGTATAAGTTACAAGTATTCTATCACCATAAAGAAGGCTCGATTATTCATTCAACTACTTTATCAGCACTTCAATTCTGTCTTTATTTTGTTCAGCCAGTTCTCCTAATAACTGTATTCCTCAATCTTCTTTATTAAAAGAGCTTGCCAAATAAGCTTATTTTCTTCATCTATAATCTGTTTCTGTAAATCTTAAGCAACCGGCGTACCGTTTTTGACGGGTTGTTCAGGTTGTAAGAGTACTACGTCATCTTCACCAGGAATGCCACCGATTACTAAAACTTCGGACTTGAAGCCCGCGATTCGTCTTGGTGGGAAGTTAACTATGGCCACTACTTGATTTCCTACTAGTTGTTCTGGTTCATATCTTTGCGTAATTTGGGCTGAAGAATATTTAATGCCTACTTCCCCAAAATCGATTTCTAACTTAATTGCAGGCTTTCGCGCTTCTGGGAATGGCTCTGCTTTCAACACCGTGCCCACACGAATATCTAATTTTAAAAAATCCTCGATTGTAGCCATCACTATCACCTCATGGTTTTATTTTAATTCTAAGTCTATTCTGCTTTTCAATATCACTTATATATAGATTTCATTTTTCCACAAAGTCTCCCTGGATCCATGTATCTTCACGATCAAATGTACTGTTTATACTTTTCGACTTCATGAAGTCCGGCGAATCAGCTACATGAAAATGAATATGGGGTTCACTCGAATTTCCTGAATTACCGACTTGGCCAAGTACCTTCCCTTGATCGACCTGATCTCCCTCCTTCACGAGTACCGACTCATATTTAAAGTGAGCTAGATAACTAAATTCATTATTTCCGTGATCTAGGATGACATAATTCCCTAAGGGTTGTTTTTCATTCATTTTACCGACTGGCTTGTTGTCTTTTACGCGATTTTCTACTTTGACAACGGTTCCCGCTGCAGGAGCCAGATATTCCTTGCCAAATGCATAATAACTTTCATTCAATTCTGGATCACCATCGTACGTACTGTGTTCATTCATTATCACAAAGTCGTAAGCGTAGCGCTGGTTTTCATAGTCGTAATGATAATTGACCAAACTGTTTGTGCCTCCCCACAACACAAACCACGTATCATGAAAAGGAAGATCCATAACTGTTTTAGTATATACTTCATCCGTTTCTGGATAATTTGTGAGTGGCATGATCTGTAATCCTTGGATAACATCAGCCTCGTCAAAGACCGCCACCATCCCTTTAGAACCGCTATCATCTGTCCAAGCGTATTGCCTCACACCATTACTATAAGGTAGTTCAGATTGTAATTTATACGAGATCACGTCTTGATTAAAATCATCACCTAACTCTCGAAGCTGCTTCAATGTAACTTCATCTTGAAACGCTTTGCTCATCTGACTGTAGACCTGTTCATAGTCTCCTTTTAGAAACGTACTAGGAAAATCTTTTGGCTCGATCAATTCCCTTTCTCCAGTCATTTCTTCTTCCCCTCCATTACTACAGGAAGTTAAGAAAACCGTTAAAAAAGTGGCGCCTATTAAAAGATTCTTCAAATTCCTCACATTCGCCCTCCTAATCACTTGTATATAATGTCTTTATATTGAATTTTCAATATAAACCAATTCTAGTAGTTTTGCGTCTGTATTACTATGAAAATCCTTTTACAATTAAAAAAGCACCGCTGAATGCGATGCTTTTTTAATTTATTTTAATTCTGTTAACAGCTCACCAAGTTTTTTCACACTTGCTGTTTGCTCTGTTACGGTTTTCTGCAATAACGCTTTCTGGCGATCTAGAGCGTCAGTTAATGTCACGATTTCTTCTGACACGTCTGGCTTGTCCTGGTCTTTTTTCGATTTCAACGATTGGATCGTATCGAATAGGTCTTCGTGATCGACAATTCGTCCAGCACCCCACATCAGTTGTTCTTTTGGTGCTTTGATCACGTAATCCGTGAAGTAGGTAAATACTTCTTTATCAAAAGCGTAGGCGTACCAGTTATTATCGATTGCGGACAAGTTCTCGTCCAAAGGTGTTGCGACATCACCTTTTTGTAGTGCCTCTATGGAAGCACTCAAATGATTGACGTTGTTTTGGGCATGTTCATGAGGGAAAATCGGTTCGTCTTCCCATGTTAATCTTACAAATTGATCTTCTGCATATTTGAATGCAGCGAGTAACCCACTGTTCAACTCACGGCTTTCTTCATACAATTTTTTCGCAGTGTCCGCATCTTCTTTTTTAAGAGCGGTTGCGTATTCTTCATTCACTTTTGCGACTTTCACGTTAACCTCTTCCGCTGCGGATAACGCTTGATCGATTTCATTAGTCAAACTATCTGACGCGACTTCTGCTTGATCAAATACATTTGTATCCATCAATTCTTTCATAGCAAGCAAACGTGTCGTGAAGTCGAGTGGTACGATCGCTGTTTTATCGTAATGCATCGTTAACAAGCCATAGAGATTCAAGTGGAATTTCAATGCTTCTGCATTAAATGCCTCTTCGCTATCAAATTGAGAGTGATAATGGGAATGCATGAATTCACTATCTTGGAAATCATTCCGAAGTGCCGGCACACCAGCAATTCCGAATGAAAAATCATCCGACCATGTACGTAGTGGCGAAACGACGGAAATGCCGTCTTTGTATACATCCGATAGTGGAGGTACTTGTTTTGTAAACTCTGTCAAATAATTATTCAATTCATACACGGAACGGATTTCATCTTGTGTCGTATGTTCAAATGCCGGAAGCTCGAAGTTCATATTGGCAAATGTTTTACCGACCCATTCCGGATGAATCTTGAAGATTTGATTATAAGCGCCTGTTGACCAATCATAGCGGGTGTTCGAAACTCCCCATTCTTCCGCTGCGATCGCATTGAAAATAATGGTCTTCTCCGGCTGATAGCCACTGTCGATTATCCCTTTGGCAATCCCCATCATCAAGCCGATTGCTGCATTATCATCTTGGAATCCAGCGAAGTACGAATCATAGTGTCCAGATAATAGAATATACGATTCAGGATCTTTCCCTACAATCTTTCCATAATAATTATACGCTTCGCCGTCCATTTTGACAGTCGATTTCGCATCGAACTTTACAGTAAATGCATCTGCTTCGCTTGCTTCAAGTGCCTTTTTCAGACTACCTGCATCTGTTTGAGACATCGAAAATGCTGGTGCATCGTCCGGTCCACAAATATCTTGGGCATTCAATGCATCGGGATCTACTTCAGCATAGCCAGCTTCTTGTACTGCAATTACCGCAGCTGCCCCTTTTACATGTGCTTGATAGGTAGGATAATTAATCCACCATTCTTCACGCTGGTTAATGTCGATTAACACAAGCTTCCCTTCAATATCCAAGCCTTCTAAGTCAGCAGCCGTCCCTTTTCCTGCATAGACGACTTCAAGTTCTTTCACACCATCTGTATTGAAGTTCACTTGGTAACCGCCAAGAACAGCGAGATGTTCTTTCCCGTCGGCGTCTGTAAAGGTTAGATCTGCTTTCTCAAACTCCCAACTATCTACTTTAAATGCGTCTTTTGTTACTTCAGTAAGCCCTATTTCCTTCATTTCTTTTTCTATTTTCTCGCCCGTCTTATGTTCCGCTTCAGATCCAGCCGTACGATAGCCGAGCTTTTCATTCGTTTTAAATTCTTCCAATCCTTTAGCGAAATCAAAAGCGTATTCTACGTCAACTACAGATAAGTACTTGTCTTTCTCACCTGAAAGCGGAACGGTCTTTACGTCTTCTACTGGTTCGTCTTTCGTCTTCGAAGTATCTTCTTTTGGTGTACACGCAACGAGTGACGCTGCAACGAGCATGGATAGAGCCATGCCACTTACGATCTTTTTCATATATCACAGTCCTTTAGATTTTTTTAACAACTAATCAATTAAACGACATAGATTCATATTTGGCAATACAAAATTCATAAATTATTGATAAAAAATCATCGGTTTTTATTTATTTTTAAAAATGATGTTCCTTCCTTTTATACTTGTCTATTACAATCGAAAATTTACTCTTAAAAGAAATCTATGCTATTTAAATCTGCTTTTGTGTTTCAGCACATACCCAGTTTCACTGCATATATATAGAAGGATTAACTAGACAAAGGGAGTGAACTTCATGGCAAATCAAACATTCCAAACGCTGATTACAGCAAATCCGGATGAAGGCTTTGCGCTCGCTGTTAAACTCGCGCAAAAAGGGGTAGAAGTAACACAACCTTCAGAAGAAATTAGAAAAGTATTGCGTCCTACGTATTCGCGAGACGCGGATAGTTTAACGGCCGCTTCCCAAGTCATTGCGATTCACTTTCAAACGGTAGCTGCGGCCAATAACTATTGGCGGACGTGGATGCCTTTATATTAAGTGCACAAAGAAACGTGTAGTGAAGTTTTACAGAGTCTGACGTACAACAACGTTTTTCACACTGTCCATAAAGGAGACGGAATGATGACAAACAGTACAAATGAACATGTTTTAGCGCAATGCAAAGATCCAGATGGTATCTCGCCTATCCGCAGGGAAGCTTGGGAACTACAGCAAGCTCTTCCTTCTACATCGAAGAATCAAGCAATACCCAATAGCAATGCAGGTCCTAGTCCACATGCATATTCGTGGCCACTACCCCAAGCAGGCGTACCCACATTCATGGCGCCGGTCATTTGGTTTTATCCGTATTGCCCTCGTTGCTATTCCTGTAGAAATCCTAAGTTTCATCAGCCAATGCCATACTGAAAAGTCGGCAATGACGTGAAAGGCTAAATTCAGAAGTGAAATTCCTTTCCTTGAGAAAATTGTTCGGATGCTGTACTTCAACCGGTCTAATGTAGGAGTCCATACCATAAGCTACATGGAATATAATTCATTAAATGGAGGAATCAAATGCTTCACGGGAATGTTGAAGATCAAACATATGATTACATCGTCGTGGGAACAGGTCCGGCAGGTTCAGTCGTGGCCAATAAATTATCCAATGACAAAAGAAACTCTGTGTTAGTAGTGGAAGCCGGTAGCAATGACAGCAACAAGCGACTCGTCCGTGATTCCAAATTTGCGGTTCCGATCTTGCTGTATCAAGATTTTGCACCGGAGTTTTATATACCAGGCCACGGGATACCGCAAAGAGGCGCGGCTGGGCGAACATTCCCATGGACGGGCGGACGTCTTTTAGGTGGCGGTTCCAGTGTAAATAACCAACAATATGTTAGGCCATCAGCAGCTGTCATGCAAAGTTGGGAACGTCTTATGGGCCCTATTTGGTCACCGCAGGAAGAAACGCGACGTTTTGTCGAACTGGAGAATTATAATGGGGAAACAACGAATCCTTCTGCAAGAGGAACTAACGGTCGTTTAGATATTAGACAAACGCAAGTCAATCCAACAGACATGACAGAAAAACTGGTCACTGCTATATCGCAAGCGACGGGTTACCCTGAGATTCTGGACTACAATGACCCAAATACGCCAATTGGACCGTTCACACGGTATCAACTATACCAATTCCCTGACGGCATACGCGAGAGTGCGGATAGCGCTTTTCTTTCAAGTGATATTATGGACCCAGATGGTCACGGCGTAAATGGTCGGAAACTACAAGTATCTTTTCGATCAACGGTTACGCGTGTAATTTTCGAACAAAATCGGGCAATCGGCATAGAGTATATCAAAGAAGGGAAATGTGTCCGTGCATTTGCGCGAAAGAAAATCATTCTATCCGCCGGGATCAGTAGTGTGCCTATTTTGATGCATTCGGGAATCGGGAATGCACAGTTGCTTCAAAAACATGGCATTCCTGTCGTATTCGATAACCCAAATGTTGGGATGCACTATGCCGATCATCCGGCTGTAGAAGCTACGTTTACGACCAATTTAGCTGATCATGTTAGTCCCGAAAACGATCCAAACTCTATCTTTGCTGGAGGTGGATTCCTTCCAAATCCAACACCTGGATCAAATCCAGAGCGACGCGGAATACAATTATTCTTCCAAAGCGGACCCGATTGTACAGTTACAATGGGTGCTATTTTACTGCAACCTGCTAGTCGCGGAAGTGCGGTTATACAAGACCGCGATCCACTCAAAGTCGTACTTGGCGATCAAGGGTATTTGGCTAATGCCGCAGACTTGGAAACATTCAAGTATACGTTCAAAGTATATTTTAAAGGTGTAGCTGAAAAGCTGGCGGCAATTGATCCGAGTTACCAACTAGTTTCACCGTCTATGGATATTATTAATGACGATGCCAAACTGGAGAAATTCATCAAAGAAAATTTGGCTGCAGGTTTCCATCCACAAAGTATGAATCGAATGGGGCCAAATCCTGAAAGTGGAGTCGTCGATGCGAAAGGTCATGTGTACGGAGTGGAGAACCTAGTCATTGCAGACGATACGATCATTCCATTCACTGTCGATGGGAATACTTCCGCCCCATCTTTTCTAATTGGGCAGACGATTGCGGAACAATTGTTACTGGATGAACACTGACTGTGAGAGTTTGGAATTAAATAGTAACCAAAGCTGTTTTCGCACTAAATATGTGTGGGAACGGCTTTGCTACAGGTGATGAACGCTGAACTATAAGGTATACATTTTGAAAGGTCACGAACATGCACCTTTTGCAATCATTGATCTGTACATGCGTAAATGTATAAGAACGCACAACAGGCTACTCTCCAACTGAACTGGAGAGTAGCCTGTTTATTATTTGTCTATAAAGTACACCATGCGTTCTTCAACAGTTATCAATCAAACGTTAAGACAATACGACCGTTGATCTTCCCTGCCTCCATTTTATCCAGCACTTCATTCACTTCAGAAAGAGGTGCCGTTTCGATCTGGGCTTTTACTTTTCCGCGCGCAGCGAAATCAAGCGCTTCTTTCATATCGATGCGTGTGCCGACGATCGATCCTTTTACCGTTATACCATTTAATACTGTGTTAAAAATTGGAATAGGCAGTTCCTCGTGTGGTAGTCCGACTGCGACGAGTGTTCCGCCACGTTTAACGGAACGGTATGCCTGCTCAAATGGTACTTTGGAGACCGCTACACTGATCGCTGCTTGTACTCCGCCTACTTGTTGTTGGATCGCTTCAGCAGGATCTTCTTTCTGTCCATTTATTGCGATATCAGCGCCTAGCTTCTTCGCAAGTTCTAATTTCTCATCCGCAATATCGACTGCCACTACGTTAAAGCCCATTGCCTTTGCGTATTGCAACGCGACATGACCTAGTCCGCCAATACCGTAAATCGCAACCCAGTCTCCTGGCTTCGCACCCGATACTTTTAACGCTTTATACGTTGTCACACCCGCGCAAAGAATCGGAGCTGCTTCCACCGAGCTAAGGTTTTCAGGAATTTTGGCTACATACTCTGCCGCTGCCAAGCAATATTCCGCATAGCCGCCATCAACTGAATAGCCACCGTTTTCCTGCTTGTGGCACAGTGTTTCTTTTCCTTGTAGACAATAATCACATTCTCCGCATGCCGAATACAGCCAAGGAATCCCTACACGATCTCCTATTTTTACCGCAGTCACATTCGGTCCTATTGCTTCTACAATGCCGACGCCTTCGTGTCCGGGAATGAGAGGTAGTTTCGGTTTAACGGGCCAATCTCCGTTTATCGCATGCAAGTCTGTATGGCAAACGCCGCATGCTTCCAATTTTACTAAAGCTTGACCCGGACCTGGTACAGGCTTTGCCGTGTCCTCGATTTGTAGTTTTGTTTGAAATTCTTTTACGATTGCCGCTTTCATCGACGTCTGTTGTTTCGTTTGTAGTGCCTTGTTGTTTTGGATTGCTGGTTTCATGAATTAATTCCTCCCTTTTCTCGTACCGTCCATGTATACGGGAGTACAGGGGTAATTATGATAGAGCTAAAGAAATATTTTCACTGGTATATAAAATAAAAGAGTTCCTACGCCATTGGCAGGAACTCTTATTGTTGCGATCTGAATTTCATTACATCATTTAATTTCGTAAAATAACATACACCAAGTACATGACGTAGGCTGAGGCGAGCATTAAGCCTTCGCGTTTGCCGATTCTGAAGCCGGTTCTCGCGAATACGAGTAAAACCAGAGTCAGTGCGATCATGATGATGACATCGATAAAGACTTTATCGTTCACCGCGATCGGTGTAATGGCCGAAGACGCTCCAAGTACAAATAGGATATTGAAAATATTACTCCCGACAATGTTCCCAAGCGCAATTTCACTCTCTTTTTTCAACGCGGCCGAAATCGACGTTACCAATTCAGGTAATGATGTTCCGATGGCGATAATCGTCAGACCGACCAGTGTTTCACTCATCCCAAGGGAATACGCGATTTTCGTTGCGTTATTCACGACTAGATCACCGCCGAATATAATCGCTGCCAGTCCGACGAGCGTGATGAGTATATTCTTGCCCCACTTCACATTTTCCGTTACTTGGGTCAATGTGGCATTTTGTCGGCTACGGAGGCCGAGTTCAATCACGTAATACATAAAGATCGAAAGGAATATTAAGAAAATAATACCATCGCTACGCGTGAGCACATTACTGCTGAAACCTTGTAGTGCGATATCACTCATCAACACCAACATAACGATACTTGCAAGCAATGTAAATGGAATTTCTTTCTTGATCGTCTCACTTTGTACCTTCAGCGGAAACAGAAAAGCTGCCACTCCGATTACGATGGTGATATTGAAAATATTACTTCCGACTACGTTACCGACTGCGACGTCCGCGTTTCCGCCGAGCGCCGCGATAATACTGACCGTCGCTTCTGGAGAGCTCGTACCAAGAGCAACAATCGTCAAGCCGATCAAAATAGGCGGGATTTTCAGCAGTCTAGCAATATTAGAAGAACCATCGACAAAATAGTCGGCTCCTTTTATTAATAATGCAAAACCAATTAGTAGTAAAACATACGTCATCTAGTTGTTGCCTCCTTTAATGAAAAGAACGTTCTCATTACTAGTATGAACATCGCTTGAAACCGTGAAGCTTCTGCGTTTTCATAGCATCCAGCTTTCTTGATCCATCATCTTTTAACAAACCTGATTATCTCACGTTGTAAACACTTTTGCATACTACAAACCACATGTATGTTCACAAATATTATCGTGTTTATTCTCAATTAGATGTGTTTTTCATCGTATTTCACCTATTTCATTCTCAATTAGATGCTTTTTTCAGATCGTTCTCTTATACTAGGAATCTAGGAATACATCAAACGAAAGGAATTACTACATGATTACACAATTCTTCGCTTATTATAAGCCACATCGCCGCTTGTTCTTGATCGATTTTTTCAGTGCGATTTTTGTAGCACTTCTTGAACTCGCTTTTCCTCTCGCCGTTCAGTGGTTTATCGACGGACTTCTACCGTCCGGTGATTGGAATAAAATTGTCACAATCAGCTTTTTATTATTACTTGTTTATCTAGTCAGTACGTTTCTTCATTATATCGTCAGCTATTTAGGGCATAAGCTCGGCATCAATATCGAAACCGATATGCGGCGCGAATTGTTCGAACATGTACAGAAGCAATCATTCCGATTTTTTGACAATACGAAGACCGGCCATATTATGACGCGTATCACGACCGATTTGTTCGATATCGGCGAACTCGCCCATCACGGACCTGAAGATGCGTTCATTGCGATCATGACCATTGTCGGTGCTTTCGCGCTAATGTATTCAATCAATCCTGAACTTGCGTTAATCGCCATTGTCATGGTTCCGCTTCTCGCAGTAGTCGTAGCTTTCTCGAATAAGCGAATGAATGCAGCCTGGCATAAAATGTACCAAAATATTGCAGATGTCAATGGTCGAGTAGAAGATTCGGTTTCAGGATCACGCGTCGTGAAATCCTTTACGAATGAAGACTTCGAATTGCGCCGTTTCCAACAAGACAATGACTATTTCCGCTTAGCTAAACTAAAAGCGTATAAAGTCATGGCGTGGGCGACGTCTTCGATGTACATGCTTACACGTCTCGTAACTCTCGTCATTCTGATCGTCGGTGCGTGGTTCACGGTCAATGATAAGTTAACTTACGGTGAACTCGTCAGCTTTATTTTATTCAGCAATATTTTGATCAAACCGATCGATAAAATCAGTGCGTTGCTTGAGTTATATCCAAAAGGCATGGCAGGATTCAGTCGTTTTCGTGACTTGATCAATCAAGAGCCTGAAATTAAAGACGCGAAGGACGCTGTTGAAGTTGCTCATTTACACGGTGATATTACTCTTTCTAATGTTACATTCGGATACGATGAACAGCGTCCTGTCTTACGCAATATCGATTTAACGATTCAGGCAGGACAAACCGTTGCGTTCGTCGGTCCGTCCGGTGCAGGAAAGACGACGATTTGTTCACTAATTCCCCGTTTCTATGAAGTCAATGAAGGCTCGATTTCCATTGATGGAATGGACATTCGCAATATGACGCAAAAATCATTACGAGATCAAATCGGCATCGTCCAACAAGATGTGTTTTTGTTTACTGGAACGATTCGTGATAATATTGCGTACGGTAAATTGCACGCGACGGACGAAGAAGTGTATGAAGCGGCAGAAAAAGCCCATCTTACCGACTTGATCAGCAGTATGCCGAACGGTTATGAAACACAGATCGGTGAACGCGGATTGAAACTGTCAGGCGGTCAAAAACAACGGCTGGCAATCGCCCGCATGTTCTTAAAAAATCCACCCATTCTTATTTTGGATGAAGCGACTTCCGCACTCGATACGGAGACTGAACGCATCATTCAACAATCGCTCGAAGAATTGGCAGTTAATCGCACGACACTCATCATTGCACATCGTTTGACGACGATCCGCAATGCCGATCAAGTCATCGTCATGACGGAAGACGGCATTGAAGAGCAAGGAACATATCAAAGTTTACTCGAGCAAAACGGGACATTCGCTCAATTACATCAAGCGAACCAAGTCTAACTGAACATGAAAATACCTGTGCGCAACGTTCGTGAATGTTTTATCCTCACAAACGTTTAACGCACAGGGATTTTTTATTTCTTTTTCTTCCTGAATGATCGTACTTTCTTCCGCTTCTTCGCAATCGGCGCGCTCGGTTCAGGTGCCGGATTGTACGCAACGGTATATAAGCCCGAATAGTCTTGGTACCACGCGAAAATATGCTGGAATATTACTTTCAGTACTGCATAAGCAGGTATTCCAAGAATAACTCCAGGTACTCCGAATAGTTTACCCGCAGTCAGTAGGACGATAATAATCGTCACGGGATGGATTTTTAAGTTACTGCCTAAAATTAAAGGCTGAATCAAACGACCTTCTAGTAATTGTTCAATAGCGAAAACAATGAGTACTTTGACGAGCATGAACGGTGATGCAACAATCGCGACAATGACAATTGGGATCATCGCCATAAATGAACCTAAATACGGAACCAAATTCAATAATCCTGCCACAATGGCTAATAACACCGCATATTCGAGACCGATAATCGCGAATCCAATCCAAAATATTAATCCTACAAAGAAAGCTACAAGCAATTGGCCACGAATATACTGGCTGATTTGCGTATTGATTTCTTTCAGTAAATTATACATCGGTATCCGAGTCTTCGTCGGAAGTAATTTCATAACGTGATACGGTAAACTGCGTCCATCCTTCAATAAAAAGAATAATAAAATCGGCATCGTCACTAAGGCGATGACTAGATTTGTAACGGTCCCCACTACGCTACCGATTCCTGAGAATGTGGAATCCATCACTTGGTTCGCTTGCTCCGAAATGGACTTGATGACATTGGCATTGACATCGGCCAATTGTGTTTGCAACTGCGAAAATATCGTGCTATTTAATAAATGATCTATCTGTTCGATTAATCGATTCCAATAAGTCGGCCAGTTTTCAATCAAACTAATGGTCTGTTCACGTATGATTGGAATCAGAATAATAATCCCCCATACGACCAAGCCGATAATCACTAGAAAGACGGTAACGATTCCACCGATACGTGGAACTTTTTTTCTTTCAAGCCAATCAATTAACGGATTCAGTAGATAAAATAAAATCCCCGCCATAATTACTGGCAATCCAATCACACTGAAAAACTCTTTTACGGGATGCAGAAGGTAGGTAATCTTTGAAAAGAGTAATAAATTCGCTAGTAGCAATAAAGTAATCAATAAAATCGCAACGACCTTATTATCTAAAAACCATTTGCGGAACCATGTCGCCATGCCTTTTAACTTAGCTCTCTCCTGATCCATTGGCTGTACCCCATTCCTTTTTCTAGATGTGACATGCTGTATATATAGTATACAACGTTAAGAGAAAAGCAGTTAGTAATACTATCTTTCATAATAGTTGTTTGCCTATTAGCAAACAAAACTAAACTTTGTTTGCTAATAGGCAAACGAATGCACAAATAAAAACGTCTGCACCCATACATCCGGTACAAACGTTGAATAATTATTTCTTAATCCATTTAGACTCAAGCGAAATTCCCGCATCCGCAAATAAATTATACACTGGACATCTTCTCTCTACTTCAGCTTTCAATTGATCGATCGCTTCTTGTGATTCATTCGTGGTGATTTCACAAACAAAGCGTACTTTTTGGAAATATGTTTTCACACCTTCTTCTCCCATCAAGCCACGCGCATCTACAATTCCTGTTGTATCAAAATCAATTGCACTGAATGTGAAGTTCTGTTCTGTCGCAATTAAAGGGATCATGACCGCTTTACAACCATTCAGTGCAGCTGCGATAAATTCAAGTGGATTGGCGCCGGTATCCGTTCCGCCCAATTCTACCGGCTCATCCATCGGAAACGCTTCGAAATTACGAATGCTATGCGTTGAGCGAACGCCTTGATCCCACTTCGCTGTTGCGGCAATCTTAACTAATGTACTGTTTTTCGTCGACATATACCCATCTCCCTTTAATCCTTAGTAATATAATATGTATTGTAGCATATAAGATTATAAAATGTAATAGAGTATTTAGAATTCTTTTGCATAGAAAAACACCTGTAGAAAAAACAGGTGTTTCTGCTTCTCATACAGGTGGTAGTCATTTGTTTTTTATCAAAAAATATTCAATCAATCAAACTCTTCATATTCATTCGGATGTTGTCCTTCCACTCTTCCAGCTTCACCTTTATCCAATGCATCAATTTGTTTCATATCTTCTTCGCTCAGTTCAAAATCGAATACATCTAGATTAGCTTTTTGATGAGCGTATGACGAGGATTTCACGACAGTCAATACGTCGTTCTGTAAGTTCCAGCGAATAATGATTTGTGCAGGTTCTTTGTTGTATTTTTCAGCGATCGAAACAATGGTTTCATTTGTTAAGACGTCATTTAATTCACGACCTAAAGGACTCCAAGCTTCTGTTACGATTCCACGGCTCTTATTGTATTCAACCAATTCATTATTGTTAAAGTACGGATGACGCTCGATTTGGTTGGTCGCTGGTGTGACGCCAGTTTTTTCAATGATTTTCTCCAAATGCTCCGGCAAGAAATTCGATACGCCTATCGTCTTGATCAGTCCGAATTTCTGTGCATCGACTAACGCTTGCCATGCTTCTTCATATTGACCTTGTTTTGGAAGCGGCCAATGAATCAAGTATTTATCAAAGTAGTCGAGACCTAGACGATACAGCGATTCTTGAATCATGAGTATCGCTCTGTCGTAACCGTGTGAATGTCCGGGAAGTTTCGAACTGATGATCAATTCTTCGCGAGGAGTAGATGAACGTCGAACGGCTTCGCCTACCATGCCTTCGTTATTGTAGTTAGTGGACGTATCGATGAGTCTGTAGCCAGCTTCGATTGCGGATAATACGGACGTGACACCTTGTGCACCTTTGACTTGTACAGTTCCGAATCCAATGGATGGAAGGCTCGTTCCGTCATTTAATCGAATCGTTTGTAGTTTTTCCATTTTACTCAAACACCTTTCATTTTTATTAATTGTACTTGTGTAGATACTCTATTTATCTTCCCTGCGTAAACGCAAATAAACATTTCTACATTTCTGACGCTTTCTATCGTGCACATCTAAAAAGCACCCACGCGGAAATGCTCCATGCATGGGTGCTTCTGGGTGATTATACTTTGCTTATACCTGGCTGTGTAGACAAGGTGATGTCTTCCCCCACATACTTCATGAATTCTGGCTGTTCTTTCAACCACAAAGGTGCATCTAGATCAAAGTATCGCACATTAGGATGAGCTACTGCAAAATGTGCTGCGGCCGCTACCGATTGGTCAGATTCCATCATGCTGCCTATCATGCAATGAACACCAGCTGTTTCAGCAATGCTGGCAATTTTCAACGCATTGGAGATCCCTCCACACTTCATCAGCTTGATATTCAATAAATCAATATATTTTCCACTGACTAGCTTTAGCGCATCATGCGGAGAGAATAAGCTTTCGTCTGCCATGATCGGAATATTGACGTTGTTCGTAACAAATTTTAATCCTTCCAAATCATGTGCAGCGACTGGCTGTTCAATGAATTCTATATTCAAATTTTCACGTTCCATTTGATTGATTAACTGAACAGCTTGTTTAGGGGTCCATCCTTGATTGGCATCTAGGCGCAACGTAACATCTGGCGGTATAACGGCACGTATTGCAGAAACTCGAGCCATATCCAATTCCGGTGCGGAGCCGACCTTTACTTTCAAGCTCTTAAACCCAGAATGCACATTTTTTATCGCGTCTTTTGACATAATTTCAGGTGTATCTACCCCAATTGTCATACACGTTTTCAAGTGTTTATGATTTCCTAAATAACGATAGAGCGGAATTCCCAACAACTTACTGTAAGCATCATACATCGCGATATCTGCTGCTGCTTTGGCACTTGTATTTCCTACGCAACTAGTTTGGATATCCATCAATAAGGATTGAAAATTATCCATATGTTGATTTAACAATATTTTTTTTATTGGACCCAACAAAGCAGCTTGGATACTTTCAGTTGAATCTCCTGTAATTACCCACGTAGGAGCGGCGGATCCCATACCTACCACCCCGTTTTCCAAATGAATTGTTACCTCAATACTGTCAATTTCAGTCGCTGTCCGTAGAGCGGTTTTGAATGGTCTTTCAAGAAGAATGTTACGACATGTGACTTCTACATCGATTATTCTCACGCAATCTCTCCTTAGATATTTAATTAAGTACTAATTTATTTAAACGAGTATGTTTACATCATGCCGAAACTAATAGACCTAAACCTATCGTGTACAGTGCTATACTATTTCCCAGGTTATAGTTACATGTTATACTGCTCTAGCGGCATAATGAATTTGCATGCAAGCTTGTTTAATTTATTGTTCTAGAAAGGAAGTAACTCGTGTCATCATTACAAATTGTTCAAGTACGTCATCCTAAAGCTATGGCTTTCACTCTGATGTTCGGAGCCTTTATTGGGTTGTTTGGTGAAACAGCATTAAATATGGCTCTGACAAATATTATGGCCGATTTCTCGGTCAACTCCGCCACCGCTCAGTGGTTGACAACAGGATACTTATTAACGCTCGGTATTCTAGTACCAGTGTCTTCTCTCTTAATTCGGTGGTTCACAACGAAACAATTGCTCGTTGCGTCTTTGGCCTTTTCCATAGCCGGTTCATTTCTAGCGGGGTTCGCTCCGAGTTTTGCCGTGTTATTTATAGGTCGTGTCGTGCAAGCGATAGGAACAGGAATATTATTACCATTAATGATGAACGTCATTTTATTGATATTCCCAATCCATAAACGCGGTGCCGTTATGGGCGTCATGGGGCTTGTGATCACGACAGCTCCTGCGATTGGACCTGCGTTGTCCGGATTGATCGTCGATACACTCGGTTGGTCATATATCTTCTGGGTCAGCTTGGTGTTTTATGTAGGATTGATCGTATTCGGTCTCAAACAAATTGACAACGTCTCACAAATCACGAAGCCAGCAATTGATATCGTTTCGATTGTATTATCAACAGTTGGATTTGGCGGAGTCATTTATAGTTTAAGTACTATGGCAGAAAAGCCTTTAACATCTGCATACGTATACCTTCCATTAATAGTTGGTTTAGTCTCGCTATTATTATTTGCGGTAAGGCAGTTCAAGATGAAGCACCCGATGATCAATTTACGTGTGTTTAAATATCCGATGTTCACTTTAGGGGTCGTGCTGTTGTTCATCGGCATGTTTTTAATTCTCTCTTCAGCCATTTTACTTCCTCTGTATATGCGAACATCTTTGCTCGTCAGCGCAGCAGTCGCAGGATTTGCTTTGCTGCCAGGTAGCGCTTTGAACGCATTATTGTCTCCCATCATTGGCATGCTGTCGGACAAGTTCGGTGTCAAAAAGATCTTACCGATTGGCTTTTTATTTACAGCGGTCGCAAGTGTTTTATTTATCGTCATTATTTCGGCTGAAACGCCAATTTGGCAAGTGGTCATCGCATTCCTAATCTATTTTGTAGGTATTTCTATGATTATTATGCCTGCTCAAACGAATGGGTTAAATGAATTACCGCGCGAACTTTACGCGGACGGCTCAGCTGTCATGAATACCTTACAACAAATTGCAGGCGCTACAGGAACGGCGTTGGCGATTACATTTATGATACATGGGCAAAATGTATTTTTAGACACTTTACCTAGTGCTTCGGCTGCTGAAATGATTGCGGCAGGTACGAAATATGCGTTCTACTTTATCGCTGGATTCGCTATTGTTGGATTCATAGCGTCATTGTTTGTGAAACGGGTTCGGGTGTAAGTAGACAAGTTATGTATATAGTACGTAAAAAAGACCGCTAATTTATCTAATGATTAGCGGTCTTTTCTATTATATAGTCTTATAAAAGTATCTACATCTTAATGGCCGTTACATAAATGCTCCCTCACTTCTTAAACACATATTTCTTCCCATCTTGTCCTATTACGATCAACTGTGTGTCAGATACAGACATATGTTTCCCTTGAATACTTGATAATTTACTCGTCTTCTTATCTAGCAAGCTGTACTTATAAATACCTGTTTTATTGAAATAATACATCGTCGAATGATCGTACAGCACGGATGCATTGTTTTGATTTTCATTTGGAATAAATGATTTTTCTTTCGGATCTTCGTAAAATAGGATTCTTGCATCAAAATCGCGTTCTTTTTTTCTGTCCGATCCATTCATTGCGACAGAGTTGAGTGTCAACTTACTATCTTTTGGGATGTTAGGCGTTCGGTAATAGTCTCTTTTCGTTGCTTCATTTGTATAATAGATGCGATCATTCCAAATAAATACGTTTCGCATCGTCTCACCGAAAAGGGAAGACATAATCATAGAATCTTTCGGCCCCGTAAAACGCTCTGTTTTCGTCCGTATGATACCATACTCCATCGGTAATTCTGAAGCTTGGCCGATTGCACGTAAATAGGGAATGAATACTTCATCATTATAGACAATTACATCAAACCAATCTTCCATATAACTAACCCAAACCCCGTCGACGGGTTCGAAATTTTGCTTACTCAAGATTATTTCACTTTTAGCCGTTTTTAAATCTTTTTTCACCAATCCATTATTTATATTGTATGAAAAGCCATTCTGCTCAACTGTTTTTCCTTTCTGGCTGACATATGAATGGTAACGACTGAGTTTCATCGAATCGTCAAGCGCTCGTGTCAGAAATGCCGAAAACTGTGCGCGCGTCACCGATTGAGATGGCATGTATTTGCCTTCTGATCCGCCAGCAATGCGATGTTTAGCAATACCGTTAATGTCAGCATACGCCCAGTGCGTCGGAACTACATCAACAAAAGTCGGTTGACTGTCAAACGGTATATTGAATGAACGGCGTAAAATGGCCGCCATCTGCGCACGTGATGTATTTTCCCCTGGACGCATTAACCCATGGTCTCCACGGAGAATTCCTTTTTCATTTACCGTCGCGAGAATTTTATAATAAGGGGACTTCTTTGAAACGTCTTTAAACACTACGTTTGGATTTTCCACGAGTGGAATCTTTAGAGCTTTGATCAGCATGGCGGATGCTTGTGCCCGTGTGATCGGTTCATTCGGTTTGAATGTACCGTCTGGGTATCCTCCAATAATGTTGCGGTCATATAAATACTTGATCTCTTTTTGTGCCCAGTGGCCATTCATATCTGTAAACTCTGCTGCATGTGCTGGAAACGGCATGGCTGGAACTATGAGTAGTAATGCGATGAACGCCGCTATAAGTTTTTTCTTCATCTGTTTCTCTCCTTTATCCGTCATATGTGCTGTGTACTTTCATCACTTATGCACCGTACAGACGGAGAATTTCAGAAAAAGTTTCAAATAAAAAATACCAACCCCCCAATTATGTAGGGGCTTGGTATATAAATAGTTCTCGTTTAGTAAATAACATGTTTACCAAGTGACAAATGGTGGTGATCCGGGTGGTGCATTTTGTATCATATCCACTAGAGGGATCACATAACCGAACGCGACAATGACCAGCATGATAATAATCCATACAGTCCATCGTTCTGTCCACTTCGGTGTCTCACTTGCGTTTTCTTCACCTTGGGCAATTGGAAATTCTGTATTTCCTTTTGGTGCGAAGAACATTAAGTTGAAGACGATATAGACAATCATCACGAGGGCTATAGTTAATAATGTTCCACCGACAGCTAATAATAGTAAGTATGGATCCCAACTTGCAGCCGTTGCACTATCGCCATACGTTGTGTAAGAAGTTCTTCTTGGAGCACCAAGTAGACCTACCGTATGCATTCCTCCGGCCATGAATACCATTCCAATAGTCCAAATGAGTGTTTGAATTACGCCTAATTTATTCATTGCTGGCGTAAGTGTCCGTTTGGATAAATAAGGTATTAACCAATACATTGCACCGAAGAAAGTCAACACCGCTGTCACTCCGACGGTTATATGGAAATGACCTACAACCCAAAGCGAATTATGAACGACTTGATTCAATTGGTTCGCGTTTTGCGCTATACCGCCAGCTCCACCTGGAATGAAGAAGATCATCGCAATCATAGGGGCAAGGAAACGAACATCTCCCCAAGGCATTTTCTTAATCCAGCCGAAGACTCCTTTTGCTCCTTTTTTCTTCCCAACACGAGCGAATACGAAGAACATCGCAAATGCGGTCATTAAGGACGGGAAGCCGATTACCATGCTCATTAGCGCATGTGTAAGTTTAATTCCTTCTGACATTCCTGGGTCAACAATTTGATGATGAAAACCGCCTGGGATATTCGATACGACTAACAGGATGACAACTACTCTCGTTAATGTATCACTGAATAAGCGCCCGCCAATCACTTTCGGTACGACGACATACCATAATGAAACTGCCGTTAAGTACCAAATGTTTACAAACGTATGGCCGAAGCTCCAAAATAACGTTCTACTGAGCATAACATTAATTGTTTCCGTCCAACCAAACGCCCATGGGATCAGCATTAACACTTCTGCTGTTACACCAAGGCTTCCGAAGAACAGAAGGATGAACACACCCATCGCAAAGAATCCTAGCAACGGTATATGTTTGTCTCGGTTTCTTTTTCTCCACTTAGCGATTTGTGTAAATCCACCAAACGCAGCAATCCAAATCCCTGCGACTACAATAAATAAGCCGACATAGAACCAAGGAGATGCTTTCATAGGCGGATAAAATGTATACATCACGGATGCGTTCCCCATTACGACTTGCGTAACGACGAGTACTACTCCTACCAGCATTGTGATGAGAGAAATCCAACCCATCTTCCTAACGATCGGAAATAAACCGTCCATCGTGTGAGAAAGTATCGAGTAAAAATAAGCAATTACAAACAACACAGAGAACACTAAAACTAATAAAATACCATGTGCAGTTAAGACTTGATAGTAATCAAAGTTTGTGGGTAGTTCAAGTAATCCTGCACGGTTAAGTCCTTGAAGTAAACCTAACAGTCCACCTATCAACAAGGTGATAAAAGCTATGGAGAAATACGTTAACGTAAGACGAGCGTCTAGTCTATTACTTCCTGACATAGTACTGATTTTATTTTCAATTGTTTCCATTTGATTCACCTCCTATTTCACTATGATTTTCATGCTCATCAATTGATGTCCGACGCCACAATATTCATTACAAATGGCTAAATATTCACCAGGTTTCTTAAACTTTTGTTTCGCTTCTTGAATATGTCCTGGCATGATCATGGCGTTTAAATTTGTACCAATTACTTGGAAGCCATGCATGACATCTATAGAAGTCATTTTAAAATGAACAGTTGCGCCAGCAGGTATTTCAATTATATTTGGCTCAAACGAAAAGGCGCGTAATATCATGACGACTTCGTATTCGTTATCGCCAATCTTTGAAATTCCGGGATTATCAAACGGTGCTGTCTCTTCGACTTTTTCTGGATCAATCATGCCTACACCACTTGGCGGACCTTGGCCTAATGCAAAAGTCTGGACTCCACTATAGACTACTGCGATGACCAACATAGAAGCCGCTAAGAAAAGCCAGATTTTTTCATATCGATGCATTTTCATTTGAATACCTCCTTATAGTCGTACTGAAAAGAAAATAAATAATAGTACCCAAAACAAAGCGATTCCGCCTCCAACAAACAGTATAGAAGCATACATAGCATTTCTGAATGAACCTTCATCCACTACTTCCTCATTGTTCACTCGTTCGTTTGGTGAATTCTTCATTTTATCCCCCCCTTAATAAGTGGTTGACGCAAATACATAAAGCAAATCTACGATGTCTGCTCTATGAGTGATGAACCATAATACTATTGTAAAATCAATTCAACTTACCTCTTTTAAAAAATCATAAGTTTCTTGTACACTACTTATAGGCAAGTAACTATTGATAATAGTATAAACATAACATAGATTACAGAAATATTGTATTAATTAATAGAATATTATGTTAATTTTTAGATCGTTTTTACTATATAAGAATAATTATTAATAGGTTTTAAATTTTTAGATTAGTGGTTACCTAGAATGATTTTACCGTTTTCATTTTATGTATAATGAGTGATTCAGCCATCGCATCAGTTGTTCCCTTACCTATTTTTAGTATTACGTAACTCCTAGCTTTAGTATGAAACAAGTAGCAGACTTACACCTTGATGTGCATCAAGTTTTTTTATTCTATTTCTTAACACGATTAATTAAAAATATTTGAGCGCATTAGGTAAGTTTCTTGTGAATGTACTTTAATTGGATTTTTACATAGCCTAAAAAAACGTATTACTTCCTTTCTGTTATGTAACAATAGATCAACGTACAAACAGAAAAATCTGCAAATAGTTTCATCGTATCGATCATATATTTATAGTCAGAAGCAGATTTGTTCGATAGTGAAAATAGCGCCAAGTCCCAACACTATTATCATTGCAAGTAAATTTGCTATGATGGGGTTATTCCTACTGAAGAAAGGATCGATAACATATGCTGCAATGGATTTCGAAACGTGTAACACTTACCGGCACACCGCTTGAGCAGATCAGCCAAGTTCAGAAACTCTTCGCCGAGCAGTTCGAATTTGAAAACTTGGATGTTTTGCTTGCGAATGAAGAACCTATTACGGAGCAATACTTGGAAGATAAAATGATGAAACAAGGACGTGGCGGCCTGTGCTATGAACTTAATGGCCTGCTGTATATCGTACTTAGAGATTTAGGTTTTCCTGTACAACTCGCTGCTGGC
Source organism: Sporosarcina sp. P26b (assembly GCF_002743245.1). NCBI lineage: Bacteria > Bacillati > Bacillota > Bacilli > Caryophanales > Caryophanaceae > Sporosarcina > Sporosarcina sp. P26b. Next base: position 156,476 of record NZ_PDYW01000003.1, on the reverse strand, counting down.
ACTGTTTGGGCACCCTCGCCACGAAACAGTTTCGTCATGGATAGTACTCACGTCGTGAATTTACTCGAATACGAAAATACACTGTACCTGATCGACAATGGTTTCGGCAACAACCTCGTCAACCACCCTGTACCATTAGATGGAGAACCTGTTACTTCTCCCGCTGGCACATTTCGGTTGCGGACCGAAACGACGGAAAAAGGTACGATGGTATTTGAACAACTGAAAGACAACAACTGGGAACTTCGCTATAGCCTATCACCTGACGTAGTTGACTGGGAACATTTGGACGACGTGAAACAGCAAATCCATCACAGCCCAGATTCTTCTTTCAACAAAGCATTACTTATCGCTAAATTGACGGATGATGGCACATACTCGATTAATGAAGACCGTTACTATCGTAAATATAATGGCGATGAAGAAACTCTGCCGTTCCAAGATCACGGTGAACTGCTCGATCAAGTTAGACGGCATGCTGCGCCAGCTGTTTATGAAGCGACTGTGAATTATATTAATGAACAAAAACCCTCCCACGACTAATTTAGGTCGTGGAAGGGTTTCTTGTATTTGACTCGCTGTTGAATTGTGGTGGGAAATATAACTACTTTCACATTTCTATTTTATTGTCATACGTATGTAAGAACGTTCTCACTTCTCGTGATTCTTACTTCTCTCCCCAGTGCTCCGCAATAAATTCATTGCGCCCTGAACGTGCACGATCTTCTTCATAATGTTCTTCTTCTTTTATGTAATAATCTTGATGGTACTCTTCTGCTGGATAAAACGTTTCGGCTAGGCGGATGGGAGTGACGATCGGTTTTGCGAAAATACCGCTTGCAGCTAGGTTGTCTTTCGATTTTTCAGCAGCTTCCCGTTGTGCCTCTGTGTAATAGAAAATAGCAGTTGTGTAGGATGGGCCACGGTCTTGAAATTGACCTTCTGCATCAGTTGGATCGATTTGTTGCCAGTATACTTCAAGCAACTTCTCATAAGGAAATAGTACAGGGTCAAACGTGATTTCAACGACTTCCACATGACCGGATGTACCTTTTTTCACATCTTCATATGTTGGATGATCGAGATGCCCGCCCATGTAGCCGGACACGATGTCTTGCACTCCTGGCCATTCTTTAAACGGTTTCACCATACACCAGAAACAGCCTCCCGCAAATGCTGCTTTTTCAACTTTTTTATCAACCATTTCTACCGTCTCCTTTTATATGATACCGAATACGTATTTTTGATTATAGTAGAAAAAGCACCTGTATTACAAGCAATTAAGATGCATACAGGTACTCAGATCAGACGGTCTTCCAATGATTCGATTGCCAGTTTAAGTGCAGTTAAACGACGCGTATTTAATGTCTTTTGAGAACTACTATCCCCTGCTTTCGCAAGTTGTTTTTCAATAGAGGGAATCATACTTTGTAGAATATCTTTAGATGGTAAGATCGCTTCTTCATCATAGAAAAAGTCTACATCGTACCAAACATCTCGTAAGCTCTCCAAGCCCACATGTAGGGCATCACGTCTTTTTAGTACGAGTGTAGTATTGGAACCTTTTTTCGTCATACTTTCATACGCATTCGAAAGCTTCATATAAGTGGACTCTAAAGATGCGATAGATAATTCTTGAACTTGTCGGCTAACTATTTTCATTTATGAACCTCGTCTTTCATTTCAACTATTCTACGATCGAATAGTTTTATATCATGTTATTTTAATCGGTGTGTCTTTCACTACTTTATAAACGGCTATGGCTGTTATCGCCGCTATAGCGAATGACGCTATAATCGCGACTGCAATAGTAGGCACTGGAATGTGATAGGTAAGCAATCCCATCAAAGGTTTAGGAGTATTGAATGACCATAATAAATCATTTAACGATACAATTACGAGACTTGCCATAATCGTTACAAATCCGCCCATCCCCCCATAGCGATAAAATCCTAATCCGATTAGCCATCCGACTAGAGAGTACATCATGACGACTAGGAAATAAGCAATACTAGTCATGAACCAACTATTTACTCCAAGTGATGATAATACAACTTCTCTGAACACCTGTATGTTCAATACATGTACGATCCACGTTAGAATGGTTGTCAGACCGATGATCGTAATAGCTAAGCCTATTGCGGACAACAACACACCTTGGAAATAGGACTTTCTAGTAACACCATTCTTCACATATAGAGGTAAGAATACGGTGCTTGAAAGGATTCCACACACAAGCATAAATATTGTAGATGTTTGAAATGTAAAAGTGAGTAACGACATGGATCGTATATCTGGTTCATTGATAAACCAAACAATTGCAAAGTACGCTATATACACAATCGATAAATACCACGCTACCCATTTCATTTGGATCAAGTAGAGATCAGCAGCTACTTTCTTTCCTACTTCGTTCATTTTACAAGCCCTCCTTCGTTAAATGAATAAACAAATCATGAAGTGAAATAGTACCTATATCTAGCTCTTTTCGTTTTATTTCATCTTCTTTTTCTTTCGTTAATTCACCATACAACATGACCGATTTTGTGCCACCTAGCTGTTCTTCATTTAATACGTGAAGGCCCGAGACAGCTTCTAGTACATCATGAGTTGGACCTGTAACCGAATACCCTCTTTCTAGAAGCGTATCCACTTGCTCTTGAAGTATTAACTTACCTTGATGAACAACTAGAACTTCGTCAAATAAGTACTCCATTTCAGAAATTAAGTGTGTAGATAAAATGAAAGTCCGAGGATATCGTGATTGTTCCTCTAAGATTTCATTGTAAAAAATTTCACGAGTCGGAGCATCCATCCCTTGATAAGCTTCGTCAAAAATCGTGATAGGCGTTCTATTCGCTAACCCAATCGTTACTTGAAAAGCAGACTGCATACCTGCCGACAACGTCTTTAGAGGTTTGATTAGTGGGAGTTGAAATACTTTAGCTAATTGTTCGGCGTATGTTCGATCAAATGTAGGACGGTAGCGCTCGGCTAGATCAAAGTATTTGTGAATGGTGTCATGGTTATCTTTATAGTCTGATTGAAAAACAAATGTAATTTGAGACATGGCTTTCTCGTTCTCAAAAATCGTTTCTCCAACCATTTCAACTTCACCGCTTGTCGCTTTTCGGTAGCCGGCTAACAAAGATAGCAAGCTAGTTTTCCCTGCTCCATTACGTCCGATTAATCCATAAATCTTCTCGTTTTCTAACACCAAGTTGATATCATGCAATGCTTGAAAATCTTTATAAGAAACATTTGCATTCTTCGCCTCTACTTTTTTAGTCATCCTACACACTCCCTTTCAACTTTTCCATTAATTTCAGAATATCATTGTCGGTTAACATCAATTTCTTCGCTTCTTTTAACATCGGCAATACAAATTCCTCTGCGAATTCGTCTCTTCGTTTGACGATCAATTTCTCTTTTGCCCCTTCCATCACGAACATGCCCACACCTCTTTTTTTATAAATAATCTCTTCATCGACCAGGAGGTTAATCCCTTTCGAAACCGTAATATGATTAATTTTATAAAACTGAACAAGCTGGTTTGTGGATGGAATTTGATCATGCGCTTGCAGTTGATTATTCATAATCTGGTCCTCAATCATTTCTTTAATTTGAAGATATATGAGCTTTTTATCATCCAAAGTTTTACTCACCGCTCTATTCACCTCTTCTCATGTTATGTTATGCTATACCGTTGCATGGTGTTATAGTTATGTATATAACCATATAACAGTTTATTCTTTAAGTCAACTAAAAAAACGATCACATTGTACGTGATCGTTTTTTCGGGTATAAGATTATTGTGTCGCTTTCATTAGTCAATTGAATGTATCTCAATTTTAATTAACTAAACGTCTTATTGATTTCTACTCGATCATAATCTAAGATCCATTCATTGAACTCGTTATATATCCAACGAATTGTTTCTGTATCCACTCCAAGCAGATCACAGCCCCTGTCGTCGTAGACATAGTAGATGGTACCTTTCGTTTCGTTCAAAAAGTAGATTGGATAGTGAATGCTCGGACTTTTCCCCATATCCTGATTGCAAATCGCTTTCAAAAGTGCCGCATAGTGGAAATCCGAACGATGACATCTCAAGCTGAATCGATGTATACGATAGCTCTCATCTTCATTCTCTTCTAGAAACGTCTCGTGTTGTAATCGGTACAATATTGACTGGTGTTTCACATACTTAGCAAAGACATTTAACTTCCGCTGCAAGGTAGAACCTTCTCCAAAGTCGTAAACATCTACTACGAGATATAGCTCATCTTCAGGAGAATGTAGCGCTTTGAATAAGTCGATAGCTCGTCGGTAGACTCCTGGTAGATATACAGGATTTTCGTGAATGCTGAGAGAACTTTCGTTCACGCCGAGTTCGAATCGTATGCTTGGTTTCCATGAGTAAAATAGTGGAGATTCGAGTTTTAAATTTGGGAAGTTATTTTCCAGGAAATTTGTTGGTGTCATGTGGTTCCTTCTTTCTAGAGAATAGGGTTCTGATGGAATTAATCTCCGTGTAAAATATTTAAGATAGTTTCTTGTAAAGGAACCTTACTTCATGAATATAATGGATTTAGAAAACCAACGACACAAATAGTATCATTGGCTTTTTCCAATTTGAAATACCTAGAACATCAGCGGCCTACATTATGGCCGATCTTGACCGCCGTGCCGAAATGGAAGGCTTGAACCGGGCCAGCCTTGACCTTGTTGCATTGGGGGCGCGCCGGTCCCAGCAACACTAATCTGATTGACATCTACTGTAATCATAGAACCAGAATCCAATTGTATCTCGGCAGAATTCCCAAATGTTCTGATAAGTGTACCCGAAAAAGTACCGTTAGGAAGTGATACCCATATTCTCATACCAGGTCTATACTGTTGATTGAAATCTCCCGGATCCATATATCTAGCCATCAACCACACTCCACATATTATTCTTTCCTAGTAAGATATGTAAGAAAAAGATATATTCCTGTGCTGTTGACTAAATTCCTCTGTATTTTAATAAAAGCGTACCAGGTCTCGACACAATTCATAACCGTGTCGGGACCTGGTACCCAAAATCAGTCTTTCTCCGAAAATCAAGGATTCTTTTATAGTCTTCTATAACGTCTATTTCTGACCAGAACATACCGCTAACGTCTATAACATTTATAGGTATCTCATTTATAAAAGAATATAAAACGTTTTCCCACCAAAAATAGTGATTTTGCTGTTTTATTAGTTCCTCAAGTCTCTCTACGAACTTTCCCAAAAATACTTTCTTGATTTTTGCTATGCCTACATATTCACCACTATATTCTTTTAATTCTTTACCATGCCCAATTAGCTGATTACCATTACAATAGAAAAGATAATCTAGTTCACTATTCGAATCCATCAGTAAAGTTTGTTCATGCTCAGAGCTTAGTAGTTTGTCCAACATATTCTGCTCAAAGTATACATCTGCATTCGCTATGATAATATCTTCATCATTCAATTCGTTTCTCGAAAACCATAGAGAGGCTAGACTATTTGTAACACTATAAAATGGGTTGAAATAATATTTAACATCAAGATCGCATAAAAGATCCTTGATGATATCCGCTTTATACCCAACGACAATGATTACTTCAATATTATTTCTTTGGAATAATTCTACAGTATGGCGAATTAATGACCTCCCTCCTATATCAAGTGAACATTTAGGTACGTCTCCAATAAATTCGCTAATTCTTGTCCCTCTTCCGCCAGCCAATAATATAGCTTTCAAATATAACCCTCCCTTTACGAAATGGTTTTTAGATTTTTCTTTATTTCATCAAGTAGATATTGGTTATTTTCGATAGTAATAGCACCGAGATGTCCGACTCTAAATATTTTACGACTTAATTCTCCTCCGTTAGGCATTACATAGATATCACTATTCATCTTAAGCGATTGAACAACTGATTCAGGGCTTATTGATGTAAGTGGAGTTAAAGCTGTTAATGCATTTGAAGGGCTCTTAGTAGGAATTTTAAAAGGCAACTTGATAATTTCATTTCTAAAATGCACTGCTAGTTCTCTAGTTTCTTTAATAATTTTTGAAACACTTTCCTTCTCAATATACTTCAATTTTTTATTCAATTGGATTAAATTACCTACGGCTGGAGTATAGGGGGTCTGCCCTCTTTCACCGTCAAACAAGTATTTGTTGAAGTTAAAGTAAACGCTTTTAAAGGAAATTTCACTTACACGATCTTGTGCTTTTTTGTCGAGAACAACATAGGACATACCGGGCGGAAGACCTAATGCCTTCTGGGAGCTTATAATAACTGCATTAGCATTACTTCCTTCCATGTCAAAAGGATCGGCTAAATATGAACTAATTGCGTCTACCACTAGGAGTAAATGATTTTTTTTACAAAACTCCTTAACCAAGTTTATATCATAGAGTACACCTGTAGAAGTTTCATGTATATTAATGAGAAGTCCGGTAAAACCTTTTTTTTCGTAAGGAATTACATCATCATTAGTTAAATCTTCAAAGAAGTTTAATTTAATCTCTTTATAATGTAGACTGTGGATTTGGCAAATCTCCGTGAACCTAGAACCAAAAACTCCTCCATTTACAACAAGCAACTTATCTTCTTGATCAAACAAATTTAAAACGGTTGCTTCCATTGCAGCTGTACCAGAAGCAGTTAAAAAAACTACTCTAGAATCTGAAGGAGAGTTTATACTTTGTTTTAACAGCTCTTCACTTTCTAATGTCATGGCAGAGAATTCTTCATTCCTAAAGTAAGGAATTTGATTGGACCCTATCTCCAGTATTTCTTTATCAAGTGTGACAGGGCCGACTGTGAAATTTAACAATATAGCTCCTCCTTCTATATGTGTTGATGTATCGATGGTTTGACCGCCTTAGTTTAAATATATTTAAAGTATACACTAAGAGATATAAATAGTTATCTAAATCTTCTATATAGTTAACGACACGTATTCATTTCAATGGAAATTCACGGAAATCCCTATTCTTTATCCACACTTACTCCAAGATAGCGATCCTACCCCTAATCTAGCTAACAAGCATTGGGACCTAGTATCTCGAATTTAAGACCCCATCCATCTCCAACTGTTTATAAAGCGACGGTGAATTACATTTATCAGCAAAAACCCTCCTGCGACTGATTTAGGTCGTAGAAGGGATTTCTTTTATAAAGTATATTTCCATCAAAATAATTGAAATTTAGGGAATGGTATTAGGTGCTACGTCATGCTACTTTGAATTTAAGATAAAGATTATTTTCAAGAGCATGTAGCGCTTCGAATAAATCGATAGCTTTTCAGTAGACCTCTCAATCGATTTTCGTAAATGCTAAGAACCTTCGTTCACTCGGAGTTCGAATCGGTTGCTTGGATTCCATGAGTAAAAGAGCGAATTCCTACTTTCAGGTTGGAGAATTTATTTTCCAGGAAATCTAATGTTGTCATGTGGTTCCTTCTTTTTGGAAATATTCTATCCTAAGAAATTCCTGAGTTTAAAATATTCATTCTGTTATTAGTAAACAAGAATATTGAAACTATCATGTTAGATTTTTATGGTAGTTTCTTTACACAAGTAACTAGCAAAGCTATGCTATTTACTTTAATGATGTTCTAATCATAAATAGAACATAAGTGAAACCGTGGGCATTTAGATATGACGGAATTTTTCTCAATGTTATCTTTATTAAATTCGATTATTTATTATTTATTAGATGGTTTTTCTATTAAAAAGAATGTAAAAAGGGATTGGGTTTGTAAGCATTGTAATTCTTTGAACAAATCAAAATCCTATAACTGTCATAGCTGTGGTGCAAATAAAAAATAGATACACAATGAAAATATCGGCAGATTAAAAAGCGCCTGGTTAAGAAACTACAATAAATGTTTCCTGCCCAGGTGCTTTTTTCTATTCTATCGTCCGAGAACATCGGGATTCAACAAGTTCGCTGGTTTCTTGCCTTCAAGTCCTGCTATAAGATTATCAGCAGCAAGATGCGCCATCGCGACTTCTGTTTCATGGGTTGAGGAGCCAATATGCGGCAAAGTGACGACGTTCTTCATCTGCAACAGCGGATTCTCGGGGTCGACAGGTTCTTGTGCGAACACATCGAGGCCAGCTGCGGCGATTTCATTTTGTTGTAGTGCATCGATTAGATCTTCTTCAATGATAGTGCTGCCACGTGAAATATTGAGGAATATAGCGGACGACTTCATTAGACGAAACTGCTCGCTGCCGATCATGCCCCGTGTTTCTTCAGTCAACGGGATTACAAGACAGACGTAATCAGATTCTTTCAGCAAACTGTCAAGGTCCCGGTAAGATGCATCAAATCGTTCCTCCACATCCGGCTTCCTTGTTCTCGTATGATACAGGATGTCCATATCGAAGCCGAACCGCGCGCGTTTGGCGATTGCACTGCCAATACGCCCCATACCGATGATACCGAGAGTTTTGTGATGGACGTCCACACCGTACCATTCATTCGGCAGAAGGCCTTTCCACAAACCTCGTTTAACATAACCATCAAGCTCAGGCATCCTCCGCGCCGTCGCAAGCATCAGCCCCATCGCCATATCAGCCACAGTATCGTCGAGCACGCCAGGCGTATGGGTCCCCATCACACCGCGTTTTGTCAGATCAGCCAGTTGGAGATTATTGTAACCAACGGAGACGTTGCTGATAATTTTCAGATTCGGCGCTTTATCGAGTGTCGCTGCATTCCCAGGGAAACCAATTCCGATCACGCCTTCCGCCTCACGCAAGAATTCAGGAAAATCAGAGTCGTTTTCTGGATCTATGAACAGTCGAACGTTATAGTCTTTCGCTAGTCGATCATAAACCGGTTGCTCAAGACGTCGATAAGCGAGTATTTTCTTTTTCATGTATATTCCTCCCTATAGGTTGATCCTTACTGTCAGTATACATGAATGGGTTCTGACAAATCATCTGCTTTCTTACCTTCTAGAGGAACTTTCATAGATAAACATATCTGTGCTTTAGACAAATGCGAGTATTTTAAAAGGTACCTGCGAGAGACACTAACGTGAATGCTTAAACATTCATGAAAGTTTTGTTCACAGGTACCTTATGAAATTTTCAAGATCACTTTCCGCACAAGTTCTTTACAAAGTTTTTAATCCTCATTCTCCCCCAAATCCTCCATGTCCTTCGGGTAGTTCACCGTCCCAATTCTTTCCCCAGTAGCTTCATTCACTGAATGTATTGTCACATCCAGCTTGTCGGCATGTACTCCATCAAACAATTGATTGAACATACCCGCCATACCTAGACCTAGAACAGCGAATCCGTCGAAACTGTTCTCGAATACTTCTTGATCAACAACCATTGAAAATTCTTTGAAATTCTTGTCGTAGGTAATATCTTTAATAGAAGAAAACTCATCATTGCTGACTAAATCATCCGTATATTCAACCAGGTTGTTTTTCATCTCTGTCATTAATTCTTTATGCTTTGCTTTCGACATTTTATACGTAATTGTGTCATCTGAATTTACGGTCGCACTCTTCATGCCACTTTCTTTTGCGTTTGCTGCTACTTCATTTAGATCCTCGTCTGGAAAGAAGGATCCCGGTATGGTTATTTCCACATCTAGCAAACCTTTGTCTACCGCTACTGCTCCATTCGTATCTTCTGATTTTTCCACTTCGTCCGCTTTTTCACTTTGCTCTTGATTGCTATTCTTCACTTCATTTGATGAACAGCCCGCTATAAGAACTAGCATGAGTAATAATAGTGTAGCTACGTTCTTTTTCATTTTCCTCATCTCCCTATTTAGAATGACCTGTGCAGCTATGTGAGCGACAACCAGAACCCTTAAACATTCATGATAGTTTAATACATAGAAACACTTTTTCAATAATGCATATTTTAATTATTGCTGAACACTCACATCAAACCTAAACGGCTCAATAGTATTTTCGTAATTATCACTAGAGCCTTCTGCATAGATTTGGAACTCTGTTATATCCTCGCTTAAAGGTGGATATATTACTACACCGGACGTATTTGTTCCTGGTAGAATTTCGCTTTGAGGCTCCTCTAGATCCGATTCGTAATCACTTTCGTTTTCAAGTTGTTTTCCATCCGCGACTAGCTTAGAGTTGAAGCTATAAAAGCTGATTTTTTCACTAGATGTATTAGTAATTGTGAAAAATACTCGTGTTTGTTTCTCTGATAGTTCTACTTTCTCTACGGTCACTTCAAAACCGTGTTGCTCTTTCGTTTCGTTAACTTCTATTGTCTGCAACGTAGGGGCCATAGCGTCTGTATAACCTATGATTTCTAATTCTGTTGCTTCAATCATGGGCATAGTGAGTTCTGCACCCATCATGTTTTCCCCCTTAAACTCATCTTTTATTATGCCTGTTATTTTTAGGTAGTCTTCATCAGATACTGAAAGGGATGCGTCAGGATAGAATACGATAGTATTTTGTTCATATTTCTCTGGATTTGCGTATACTTGCAAGTAAACGCCGTCGTCATCTTTTTCGGGCGTATTCATCACTCTGCCTATATAGCTGACTTCGTAGTTTTTGTACTTCTTTGGATTGGTGTACATTTTATCGAAATCTTCTGCTGCTAACACTTTGCCTTTTCCATCAGCTTGAGTTTCTTCAACTTCTTGTGCCGTGTCGTTCTTCTCTTCCTTCGCCTCATCAGTTCCGCATCCAGCCAATAATAAAACTGCTAAAGCACTTCCAACGTAAAATCTTTTCTTAAACATTTCATTCTCCTCCATTACTCATAAAATTATGTATTTCTACGACATCTGTTCAAATATGTTGCAAGTTAGCAACGTACAGACGGCATCTTGTGAGAAAAGTTTCAGATTATTTATACAAACTTTTTTATTAATCAATTCCAACTATCTCTTATACTTCATTTTAGTAGCTTTAAAAAAGAGCACCAAGCCCCAACACTATTCTAAATAGTGTCGAAACCTAGCACTCTTAACTCACTTGCTGTTTTTCATTTTTGTTATCTCAATTTCATAATACAGCTTATGCTTAGTCGGCGCTTTCACATCCACCGCATAACGCACTTCTTTTCCGTTAGTTAAACGGACTGTCGCGATATAGTTGCCGTGTCTATTGACGCGAATGAACACATCCGGTGAATCGATATATCCTTCAAAAGCCATATTGTCGGATATCACCACTCCATCGGTTTGCGCGAAATGAATACTTTCGACCTTTTCACCCGCTGCCATTTTCAGCCGTGCACGAGTCTTTAAGATTTCGCTCGGATGTTGAAGCTCGATCTTCAATCGACCGTTCACCTTTTTCACATCGACATAATATTTATCGTAATACCGTTTAATGTTTTGCGCTTCCATGCCATAATTACCACCGACTTGAAGTGTTCCTCTGCCCTCTTTAAGCGGCGTCAACTGCAAGCGGTCGCCTGTATAGCCAGCAGGTGTTTGTCTGCCTTTAATGATCGCTGCATGGTAGATTTCAGAGTTCGGAATGAATTCATCCGTATCCTCATCCGCCATGATTTCCGAAAATCGCATCATCATTCCGGACTTATCGCCTTGCGTTTTTATAGAATACGTATCAGGATACACGCGCTCCGTTGTCAGCATCAGTTTAGAAGCTTGCCCTCTTGTCACGAATTCATTGATGCCGAACCTCTCGGGTGTCACGCCTGAAGTGATGCCGAGTTTATACAGAATCAACACATTGGCACCGTGTGAATTAGTCGATTTCACATCACGGAAAGGATTTTCCTTAGAAATGAAATCAAAACGCGGCAAATCATATGCTTTAACAAGAATAGAAGCCAGTTGCCCACGTGTGACAGGATCATTCGGACCGAAATTGCCGTTCGCATAGCCTGACATGATTTCTAGTTCTGCAAGCTTCGCGATGGAATTGTAATAGCCATTTGCTTTTGAAACATCCTTAAATCCTGGATCCTGTACATAATAATCCGGGTTTTCTTTCAGCAGCTTCACGATGATCGCTGCAGCTTGCCCGCGAGTGATGGGATTGCCTGGTTTGAACAGACCGTCCGCATACCCCGTAATAATATGACGTTCTGCCAATTCATTAACCGCCTCCGCAAAGTGCTTTGTTTCAGGCACATCTGTGAACTTCTGGTTACTAGTGGCCATACTTGTTAATGGCAAGCTCAGAGCGAGAGCTACCGTACTAAATGCTATCCAGATCTTTTTCATTGTGTTCCTTCCTTTCTGTTCTGTAATCATAAGTCAACGTACAGACGCTAAATTTCCAATATAGTTTCAAAGATTATTATTATTTTTTTGTATAATAGGGTTGGTATATATAGGTAAATAGAATCTTTTGAGCATAACGAATTTGAAGGACTTATTACACTTGAAGCTGCTGCTCAAGAAGCTATGCAAGGTTAAATTAAAACAGACTCCTGATTGGCTCACATGACGAAGTGGGCTGATCAGGAGTCTAGTGTATTGTTTAGGTATTCAAGTTAATTTCTCAAGTAACAGTTACAGTACGTCACAGATATTAACTTCTCAGTCCACGGCCTTTTTCAATCAAATACCAGTTGATTACGTAAAGCACTACGATAAACGTAATCGAAATGAGAATGGAAAATAAAATGGGAACGTCGATCACACCGAGAATCCCGAATCGGAATCCGGAAATCATGTAAACGATTGGGTTGAACTGTGAAATCACCTGCCAAAATGGAGGCAACATCGAGATGGCAAAAAACACCCCACCTAAGTAAGTCAACGGCTGAAGAATAAACGTAGGTACAATAGACACATCGTCAAATGACTTGGCAAAAATACCGTTCAACAGGCCGGCCAACGAGAACAGAATAGCCGTCATCAAAAACGTCAAGATGACCATGCTCCACGAGTGCACTTGCAACGGAACGAAAAACAGAGAGATGATCGTGACCAGTATCCCTACGAGAACACTTCTACCTATTCCTCCAATGACAAAGCCCCAAATAATAATATGAGTCGGTACAGGGGCAACTAATAGTTCTTCAATGTTCTTTTGAAACTTTTGCGAGAAAAATGATGACGAAACATTTGAGTAGGAACTGGTGATGACTGACATCATGATCAATCCTGGGACAATAAATTCCATGTAAGAGAATCCGTTCATTTCGCCAATCCGTTTACCAATCAAATTCCCGAAAATGATAAAGTACAAAGAAGTTGTGATGACTGGCGGGACCAATGTTTGGATCCAGATTCTTAAATAGCGGTTCGTTTCTTTGACCGATAGACCTTTTAATGCGGTTAAATATAATTTAAACATGTACATCCTCCACTACGCAGTTTCTTCTGTAAGCTTTAAAAATAACTCTTCTAATCGATTGGACTTGTTGCGCATAGATAACACTTTAATCCCTTGTTCTGTCAATTGGTTAAACACTTCATTGATCCCTTGATCACGTGCTACCTCTACAGAAAGAGACCCATCGTCCAGGAGTTCACTAGTATAACCTTTAATCACTGGCGTCTGTCCTGAAGGTTCGATATCTAAAATAATGGTTTCATATTGAAGCTTAGCGAGCAATGATTTCATACTAGTATCTTCAATCAGCTGCCCTTTTTGAATGATCCCGATATTACGACACAACATTTCGGCTTCTTCCAAGTAATGTGTTGTCAGAATAATCGTCGTGCCATTTTCATTCAATTCTTTAAGAAATGTCCACATCTCTCGTCTTAATTCAATATCTACCCCAGCTGTAGGCTCATCAAGAATAAGTAAGCGCGGTTCATGCATCAAAGCACGTGAGATCATCAGTCGACGTTTCATCCCTCCAGAAAGCATCTGGGCTTGAACATTTCGTTTCTCCCACAAATCAGACTGCTTCAAGTATTTTTCGCTACGCTTTAGCGCCTCTTTCCTAGACACACCGTAATAGCCCGCCTGATTCACTACAATCTGCTGAACCGTTTCAAACGGACTGAAGTTGAATTCTTGAGGAACCAGACCGATCTGTAGCTTGGCTTGCATTAACTGTGTATCCATATCATAGCCAAAGACATTCACTTTTCCTGATGTCTTATTGACGAGAGACGTCACAATTCCGATAGTTGTAGATTTGCCGGCACCGTTAGGACCTAAAAGAGCATAAAAATCCCCTTCCTCTACTTTCAAATCGATGCCACGCAAAGCTTCCACACCACCAGCATAGACTTTTTTTAGATCTTTAATTTCTAATGCGTATGTCATTCTATTTATCTCCTCACCATCTTTGTGATCGGGTTTATATAAATATCCATTTGCCAGTATACCATTCCTATAGTAGAGGTACCAGGTTCTCGCACCAGTCTGCATCGTAGTAAAACCTAGTATTTCACGATTCAACTCAATAAAAAAAGAGTACCAGCCATCGATATGGTGATCGATAGCTGGTACTTTAAGGTGCCTTGTTCCAATACATTTTTGGATTATAAAAACTAATATTTTTACCAGATGTAGTAGAAATCTTGAAAAATACTCGTTTTTGTTTCTCTGATCGTTCTAGCACGATAGCTCCGTTCAGACGGCAAAATGCAAGATAAGTTTAAATTTTTTTTTGCGCTCATATTATATTAAGCAATTTTAGTTATCTTCTAGACTTCCAATTACTTCTGCCAATAACTCTACTCTTTTACTTTATTCTACATTAATCTATACGCTTTTATAGTCAAATACTCCTTTCATTTCCCCGCTCCTCCCACAAAATCACCACCCCAACCCGCATAAAACAACAACAATAAGGACATGATGAATAAAACAGTAATGAAAAATCAATATATATGCGGACCTACGCAAAATACCAAACAGTAAATGAGGTAGTGTATGGGCTTTTTCAAAAAGAAAGTGAATACTAAAGTACAATCCACTCCCCCTAGCCAAACGAAAGAAAATACTTCACCTAATGATCTAAAGACAAGTCTTCAAGACAATATACAATTTGTAAAAGATAGCCTTGGTTCGAGCACGGATATTGTCATTCGTGAAATTCGAATTGGTAAAGGTGGATCGGTAAAAGCAGGGATTTTCTATACTGACGGCTTAAGCGATACACCGGCATTGCAAAATTTCATCATGGAATCGTTGATGTTGGATATAAAAGGTACTCCATTGGAGAAGAAGTTAACGCCAGAACATAACCTCTTAACTGCATTAAAAGATTTTGCTATGACAGTGGGAGAGATTAAAGATCTAACCAACTTTGATGATCTTTTTACTTCTCTTTTATCTGGGGATGCTATTTTGTTAATTGATGGATATTCTGAAGGTTTGGTCATTGGAAATAAGCACTGGGTTGAGCGTGGGGTAACGGAACCAACGTCTCAGACAGTAGTTAGAGGACCGCGCGAAGGTTTTTCTGAAAATCTACGTGTCAATACGGCATTGGTTCGTCGGAAACTGAAAGATCCAAGTCTGTGGATGGAGTCAAAAGTGATTGGGACACGGACGAAAACGAATGTTGCGATTATGTATATCCATGGCATTGCTGATGACAAAATCGTCGATGAAGTCCGTTTACGTTTGGACCGAATTGATATTGATGGGATTTTGGAAAGCGGTAATATCGAGGGGCTAATTGAAGATTCAACGTACTCCCCTTTCCCTACCGTTTTTAATACCGAACGTCCCGATACAGTCGCTGCAGCACTTCTCGAAGGACGCATAGCTATTTTAGTGGATGGAACTCCTTTTGTACTACTTGTTCCCGCACTATTCGTCCAATTTTTCCAATCTCCTGAAGACTACTATGTGCATACCGGTATTGGAAGTCTGATTCGACTTCTACGCTTCTTTGCATACGTGATTGCTTTGCTTGCACCCGCATCATTTATTGCGATCACCACTTTCCATCAAACGATGTTACCGCCAGCGCTCCTGCTTAGCTTGACAGCACAACGAGAAGGTGTGCCATTTCCGGCATTTATTGAAGCCGTCATAATGGAAATCACTTTTGAAATTTTAAGGGAAGCAGGCGTTAGGATGCCCCGCTCCATCGGTTCAGCCATGTCCATTGTAGGTGCGTTCGTAATTGGTACCGCAGCAGTCGAAGCAGGCATTATTTCAGCCGCGATGGTCATCGTCGTCTCCATAACCGCCATATCAAGTTTTGTTTCGCCTACTTACAACCTTGCGATATCTGCAAGGATACTCCGCTTTGGATTTATGGCACTAGCTGCTTCGTTTGGTTTATACGGTATTGCCATAGGTATGGTAGCTCTGATTCTCCATTTATGCAGTTTACGTTCATTTGGTGTGCCTTATATGTCACCATTAGCTCCATTCAATGTTTCCGATCAAAAAGATACGTTGATTGTGGCACCTATATGGAAAATGTTTACCCGCCCACGCCTAACCAATCAAACAAATAGGGTAAGACAACAAAATCCAGCTTCCGCAAAGCCACAGCCACCAAAAAATGAAGATTAGGAAAGGGAGTATATGATGAAAAAGTGCATAGTTACTCTTCTGTTTCTCACTCTTTTCTTGTCTGGGTGCTGGGACAGGAGGGAATTAAATGAGCTGGGTATCGCAATGGCAATAGGAATCGATAAAATAGAAAATGAATACGTAATAAGTGCACAAGTGGTCGTACCTTCGGAAGTATCCATGAAGGCAAGTACGGGACGTTCTGCAGTCACTCTCTATACAGCAACCGGGGAGACTGTATATGAAGCCATTCGAAAAATGACAAAGAACGACCCACGAAAAATGTATCCGGGACATCTACAAATTCTAGTCATCAATGAGGACTTGGCTAAAGAAGGAATAGCCGAATCATTAGAATTGCTATCAAGGGATTGGGAGCTTCGATCGGACTTCTACGTAGTAGTTACGAAAGATATAACGGCTACTGAAGTATTGAATGTGACTACACCTATAGAAAACATCCCAGCTAATAAAATGTTTAATTCCTTAAAAACATCAGAAAAAAACTGGGCCGGGACAGAAGGCGTTATATTAGATGAGCTAGTAACCAATCTGATAAGTGACGGAAAGGAAGCGGTGTTAACAGGGATTCAAGTATTAGGTAACAAAGAAACAGGAACTAGCAAACAGAATGTGGAATCGATTACTCCATCTACGCGAATTGAGTATGATAATTTAGCTGTGTTTAAAGGAGATCAGCTAGTCGGCTGGTTAAATGAAGAAGAAAGCAGAGGCTACTCAGATATCACCAACACCGTTAAAAAAACCGTAACCTCTATTTCATGTCCTAAAGAAGGAAAAATCATTATAGATATTTTTCGATTTCATTCTAAAATTGTAGGTTCTATAAACAAAGGTGAACCTGAGGTGGATATCAAAATTGAAGCGGAAGGCAATATAGGGGAGGTTTTATGTTCAATTGATATTATGGAACCTGAAACCATTGACAAGCTAGAGAAAATTTATGAAGAAGAAGTGAAAGAGATTATTCATCAAACGATCGAGTCAGTACAAAAACAATATCAATCAGACATTTTTGGATTTGGTGAAGCTATTCACAGATCCAACCCGAAAGAATGGAACGAGATGAAAGAGCACTGGGATGAAAAGTTTTCCGATTTAACCGTAAATGTTCATATTGATATGAAAATTCGTCGCATCGGTACAGTAAATAATTCCTTCTTAAAAAAGATAAAGGACTAACTCATCATGATAAATAGTATAGGTATTCTCTTAATAGCAGCTGCCATTATCTGGTTTGAAGTTCCCCCTCTCTTAGATAAAAAACATAAAAAAGAATTGCTCGCGTTTTCTGTTTTTCTTACAATTGGAGTTGTATTAGGCATGGTGCTTGGATTTGGAAAGTCGATTCCAACACCACTGGACTTACTCACTTTTTTATTCACACTGTTAACTAACCTGATGGCTCCTTTGCTGAAGTAAAGATCTAAGTAAAGGGAAAGGTAGGATATGAAATGATGCAAAACGTAAAAATTAATCCATATCAATTTCTAATTTTGGTTATTTTCTTTACGATTGGTACAGGCATCTTAATTGTCCCGTCAGTTTTAGCTACTGAAGCGAAGCAAGATGCTTGGATTGCAGCAATCGTGGGGACAGTAATCGGCTTATTAGTCATATGGCTATTCACAACTATATCTCTTTGGTTCCCACACCTAACCTATATCCAAATCAATGAAAAGATATTTGGTAAATGGATAGGAAAAGCTGTTTCCGTACTATTCGTATCCATGGCTACTCTTTACACATCTAGTCTTTTGTATTATTCGGCTACATTTATAATGACTAATATGATGCCTAACACTCCAGTAGTAGCCCTGAATATTCTAATGATGGGGATCGTCGTAATGGGCGTCCGGCTTGGATTGGAAACGATCGCTCGTTCTGCAGAAATTTTTATTGTCGTATTTTTTGTCCTTTTTCTCATTTTAGCGGTGTTTATTTCACCTCAAATCAAGTTTGAAAATTTACAGCCTGTATTTGAGGCAGGGACCAAAACGATCGTTCAATCCAGCATCTATTTTATTACCTCTTCCTCTGTCAACGCCATTGTGTTATTAATGATCTTCCCGGCCTTAATTAATAAAGTGAAACAAGCTAAAAAGTCATTTCTACTTGGAAACTTAATAGGCGGAATCTTCATTTTCATTTTTACATTCTTAAGCGTTTCGGTAGTAGGTGCCGATGATACAGCAAGACAGATTTATCCAAGTTATGAATTGGCCAAACGAATTAATGTTGGGGATTTTGTACAGCGCATTGAAGAATTGATGGGTTTCCTTTGGTTTATCGCCCTCTATTTTAAGACGATTCTTTATTTTTATGCTTCTGTTTTAGGCATTGCACAACTATTAAATTTGAAAGACTACCGCCCTTTAACGTTACCCTTAGGCATGTTGGCCATTATACTCTCTCTTGTGATCTATCCTAACGTCGTCTACCAAAAAGAAGTGGAACAATCGACTGAAATATATTTCTCTATTACTATTGGACTGTTCTTTCCTCTTTTGCTCGCTATCGTATACGCATTTCGAAAAAATAAATTGAAAAAGGAACCCGATAGCCCTTAGTGAATCCGCTTAGGAATTGATGGTACATCAAGTAATCCAGCTCATTTGCTAACGTGAAGATGAGCTGGATTTTGATGTAAAAAGATCAAAATGTACATATCAGCTACAGAGTATCTCTTATTGGCTTACTTCCCACTACCGCCTTTCCCCCACTATACAAACCGCCAGCAGATAAACCCATGACAATTCCACTCAATACTCCACTAGCCCAGTCCTCTGGAAATACATATACGACTCCGCTTGCTACTCCAAGTACTATCGATACAACCGGACACCATTTCTTCTGCAGCCCATAGCCTTTTAACGCATCTACCAATCCGACGATCACTGGGACCAACACCATATCTGTTATTTCCACACCCCTCTCTCCTTTCCTTTATAACATACGTTGCACTAAGCGCTTCCCTGCTTCTACATGACCAACGTACACCGGAAACTGCATCACTCGTTTTCGGTACTCATACAAACTTTCTTCTTCGCCTGATTCAACAAAGGTTAATAAATTCGGCATCAATCGGTCGGCATGTGTGACTTTCACACCGGTCTCGCGAAACGTTTCGCTATGTAACCGATAAGCGTCTGCCTCTTTCTTGCTGAGATAAAACGCATACCAATTCGGTTGCTTACTTTCCACCACAAAGAGTTTGATGTCTCCAATACGCAATATGTTTTCTTTCATCGATTGCTGAATCGCTTCCTGATCGAAATCGATCTCTTTCAGTTTCTCGCTGTCTTCTTCCATGCGGATTTTTTGATTACTGATTGCCCAGAAAATACTGTGGGCGGTTAGGGACATATCGTTATCGATCGCGTAATCGAATAGTTCTTCAACTGTGATCATGTGTAACCTCTCCTTTTTTAACCTTGTAGGTCTCTGAGTCGACCCGTATCTTTGTCGTAGTAGACGGTGAAGCTGCCGACTGGGCCATTGCGGTGTTTGGCAACGGTAATATCCAGATGATTCGATACTTCCGAGTCCTGGTCGTAGTAGTCATCCCTGTAAAGGAAGCACACGACATCAGCATCTTGTTCGATGTTGCCTGAGTCACGTAAGTCGCTCATCACCGGGTGTTTGTCTTGACGTTGTTCGACGGCTCTTGATAGCTGCGACAAGACGACGACAGGGCAGTTAAATTCTTTCGCCATGGATTTTAGATCTGCGCTAATTTGACCGATTGCCTGATTTTGATTGTTCGCTGTTTCTTCTGGTCGGATGATCTGCAAGTAATCGACGAAAATGATCGGACGCTTTTCTGGATTTGCTTTAATGATTTTACGGGCTGCTGCTTTCATTTGGCTCACTTTTAATCCGCTTCGGTCGTCGATTCGGATCATAGCACTTTGCAGGAGTTCTAGCGCCTTCATCCAGCTATTCTTTTGTGAATCAGGAAAGTACTTATACGGATCGCGCATTTTCAAACGACTGTATCCACCAACTGAGGCAATGAGTCGGTCTGATAGTGTTTTACGGCTCATTTCCAGTGAGAAAATCATTGGCAAATGATTAGCCAATCCAGCAGTAAGTGCGAAATGATTGAGTGTGTCCGTCTTGCCCATCGATGGTCTCGCCGCAATGACAATGAATTCACCATCTCGGAATCCGTTCAGTACATAATCCATAGACTGTAAGCCCGTACTTATTCCTGTCATGTCCGGTGCTTTGATGAATGGTTGTTCGTATTGAGATGCAAGATAGTTGTCGAGTAACTCCAGTTCCACGGATGCATGATCACTATCCAGTTCGTCTAAAGCATTCTGAACCTTCCCAATCACCCACCGCTCGGCCAACGCTCGCTGCAAAGTCTTTTCCGTTTCAATCTTCTTATACTTGTTGATCACGATATCCAAGTATTCGTCAAAGCGATCCGGGTTTGCAAAGCGACGTAAATCCGATACATAATTTGCTCCACCTAGTTCTGCTGGTTCACGTGTCGTCAGAATGGTAATGAAGTCGACTGAGCGTCCCTGTAATGCCAATCCTTTCATGGACAGATAAATACTTCTGTGTAGCTGTGTCTCAAAGAAAGCTACTTGGATTCCACTGTCGAGTATTAGATAGTTTTCTTGCATCATCGTACCGAGAAGACTTTTTTCTACTAGTTCGTTCATCATACGTGATCATCTCCTTTCGTGAAATCTAGCACTGGCGGAACGAGCGGGCGTCTTTTCGGTTTCTTCGACAAAGTCTGTTCGTTCACATAATTTTCGAAGTTACTTGCGCTAAACAACGTCGCAGGCCGCAAGTATTGGTTGAATTCCGGTAGATGCAACCACTGATTTGTTTTGAGGTCGATGACACGTATGAAATCTTCTTGTGTATATCCCTCGCTCAATCGATCGTTGATACATTTTCGAGTAGTAACGTTTTCAGTTTTGAACTTTTTTCCGGTTTTGTTATTTAAGTACTCAATAACAGAATGGAGGACGTCGAGATTCATCTCGACACTCTTTTTATTCTTTATTATTAAAGGTTCTTTAAGTTCTTTAGTTATTGGCTTGCCCAATTCCGACACCTGGAGTTGCTCAACATCGACACGTGCAGATGGCGGTGTTGAGCAAGCGATTTGCCCGATTCCGAACGATTTTTTTGGAAGTAACGTATAGTCGATTCGATACCATTTCGTTTTATCAATTTTCATATGGTTGTGTTGATCCGTTGAAATGAGATAGCCCTTATTTTCCAAATCATAAATTATACGGCGTATCGTATTTGTAGACCAAAACGTAAATTCTTTTGTCCAGTCCACATACGTCTTATAGACCCATTTATGACCGTCCTTACTGTTTTTGGAAACAAGCGAACGGAAGTGCAATTGCTGTAAAAATAGTGCGCCATTTATTCCCACTTCGTGTACAAGCGATGGTAATAACGGAATCGTCTCTTCTTCAATTAATAATTTCATATGGTGGTCCCCCTAAATTTGTTGTAAGAGTACGCGTTTCGCACTCCTTACACTCCATATAGAAAGTTTTTCAGGAAAGGATACTCATTTTGAAAATTAATTTTACGAAATTTAAAAATGAGTTGAAGTAATGTACTCCAACCCCTTGTAACGTATCGCTTTTCTCTACACATACATTGCATAATTAATTCGATAATATTTCGATGTACTTCCTTCTCTGCCGGTCATTACGTCCAAATAGCCGATGGTTTCCAAATTCAAAAGAATGCTTTCGATCATCTTGAGCGACCAGAATGGGAACATCTCTTGCCATTCATTTGCCGTTTTATAAATCCAGCAATCTTGATTTTGTTCATTTTTCAAGCTGTAAACATACGCATGAATTTCTTGCAATGCGAGGTATTCATGCCAGGCGTTTTGTTCCACTAATAAATTCGGCGTTTTTAAATAGTGCATAGTAGCGGTTTGTCTCATATCCCATTCCCCCTCGATGTAACTTGCTCGTTTCATACGTTATATAGCGAGATTTATAGAGAGGGATACACAAAAAATAAACCGGTCGCTTTTACTACAAGCGGTCAGTTTATGATCTTTACTGATTGGGTGCTCAATCTCACCCACAAGTGTCGTGCCGTGTTATCGTTCCATTGATACTCCAATGAATGCTATACTAAGATACGTTGAAAACAGACTGCTTTAAGCTATCATCATCGATAGACATGGTTGTAATGATTTTCCAACGATTTCAGTTTTCTACTGCAGAAGAATAGCCGCTGAGGAAGTAATTGGGGATGCCTATTTACGCATAGAAGTATTTGCAGTTTTTAATCATTCATCCATATCGTCAAATCAAAAATCTGCTAAATGAGTGCTTTGCAGCGTGTATCATTCATGCTTCTTTTAAACTTAGCTACAACTCATTCGAATCATGCAATGGATCATTTCATCACCGTTTACAAGACATGCTCTTCGAATTTCACATAAAGAATGACATTACATAAAACTGCACATACTAATTTGCAGTTGGAAATGGGGGATTATATTGAATATCACAAAAGTATTCTGGTATAGCATAGTCATATGTATAGCAATTGTACTTTGGGGATCTATTGCCCCTGAACATCTAAATGGATTAACCGCATCTATGACAAGTTTTATTTATACTCATTTTGGTTGGTTTTATATGCTCGTCATTGTTGCCATGATAAGCTTTTGTTTTTATATGATGTTCTCACGTTTTGGTAAAATCAAACTAGGAAAAGATAGTGATCAACCAGATTACAGCTTACCAGCATGGTTTGCCATGTTATTTAGTGCAGGTATGGGAATTGGGCTCATGTTTTTTACAACAGCAGAAACGATTTCACATGCTTTCATTAAATCACCAAACGCTGTGCCGGGATCAGAACAGGCGATTTTGGATTCTATCCAATATACATACTTACACTGGGGTTTTCATGGCTGGGGATTATATGCCGTTATCGGTCTGATCTTCGCTTATTTTAAATTTCGTGTCGGTGCACCTGGGTTAATTAGCGCAACACTTGAACCATTATTTGGAGCAAAGGCTATGCGTGGTCCATTCGGGCAAATAATTGATACCCTCGCTATTTTCGCAACCGTTGTCGGCGTTGCCTCCACACTTGGATTTGGCTCAGCACAAATTAATAGTGGGTTAACCTATGTATTTAATACACCCAACACTTTTTGGTTTCAGTTGCTTATTTTGGCGATTGCGACTGTCATTTTCATCCTATCTGCTTGGTCAGGTATTGGAAGTGGTATAAAATACTTAAGTTCAATTAACATGTGGCTTGCCATCATACTATTATGCGCACTATTTGTAGTTGGTCCATCGATGTATATTTTAAATATGTTCACAACGGGTATTGGTAATTATATAAGCAACTTTATTCAAATGAGCTTCGAGTTAAAACCAGAAAACACAGAACAACGAGCCTGGATTAACGATTGGACAATTTTTTATTGGGCATGGTGGATCTCTTGGGCTCCATTTGTTGGAATGTTTATTGCTCGCGTATCAAAAGGACGTACCATCAAACAATTTATTACGGGTGTATTAATCGCCCCTACACTTGTGACCATGGTCTTCTTTGCTGTTTTTGGTGGTTCAGCATTGAATATAGAGCGAAACGGTATTGCCAAGTTATCTGAATTAGCTACAGAAACGGTGACATTCGGTATGTTGCAGCAGTATCCATTTGGAACCGCACTTTCATTCTTGACGATCATCGTCATTGCGATATTCTTTATTACGTCAGCCGATTCAGCCACGTTTGTACTTGGTATGTTCAGTACCGGTGGTCAGCTAAATCCATCCAACTCAGTGAAAATCATTTGGGGTTTACTACTTTCATCGATGGCTGCCATTGTCATGTATTACGGAGGGATTGGCGGATTTCAGAACATGCTTATTATTGCTGGTTTACCTTTTTCCATTATTCTTATTTTGATGCTCCTGTCTTTTTACAAGACAATCAAGAAAACACGGTAAATGGTAGTATAGACTATATTTTAGATGAGGCGGGATCATAGATGAAGCTATTAAACGTTCGTAAAGGTCAATTCGTTTATTATAAAAATAAATTACACAAAGTATATTCTATAAAAACGTTCCTTCAAAAGTCGGTTCACCTCATTCGGTTGGAAGATTATGAACAAGAATTGGCTACAGCGAAAAACATTGATTATTATAAACCAAGACATTTGGATAGTTTTGTTTTCCTTAAAAAACGTTATACACTTGATAAAAACGTCAAAGCTAAAGTTGGCGATTACATTTTAGTTATCAATCCAAAGCCTGATTTGCTCGATTTCCATCATCTTCATGCAATAGAACTCGTTTCATCGATTGAGAAAAATGGCATAGTTAGTAGTAAATCTAATGGCATTAAACATCATGAATATTGGGTGATGGTACCTGGGCTTATGGAAGGTGCAACGGATATTGACTTACAAAATCCAGCGGTAGATGTAGTGGATGAACACGTATTAAATGAGACAGAAGCCGAATTGCTGGAAACGCATATACCGAAAGTCGGGGATGTGTATCAAAAAAATGATAGTGTGCCTTTTAAAGCGATGATCATCGCAATAAAAGGGGAAAACGTTTTTTTAGGTGGCAATGTAGAAGTGGAAATGAGTGAGTTAATAGATAATGAAGAATGGAGTTATGTACCAAGTATATTGAACTAGTAATTTGAGATGACAATGGAATAGTTGCCTATTTCTAATGCACAACGTTACTAAACGTTGTGCATTAATTTGTATTAATGGATCTAGATACTGAATGAATCCAGTCGGAAATATCCTGAATCACTTGTTGATCAATATGCTGTGCAACGTTATACTCTTTCTTTGCTTTTCGTATTTCACCATAAACAGATGGCATGAACGCATGATTCAAATTGGGATAAAGTTTATACTTAACCTTTGGATGATCTCCCAAAATTTCCTGATAACCGTTAAAATCATTATCCACTGAAACATGGAAGTCTTTCTCTCCTTGTAGAATGAACAAAGGCTTATTTAATGCAAGTAAATATTTAGCAGATGGATGTTCACCCATTTCTTTCAAATAGTATGCTCTAACATGTTTCCCCAAAACTTTAGTTGTTTTTGCTTCTTCATCGCTTAGATTATAGATGTTCTCAAATTTTGTCGATAACGCTGCTATTTGTTTACTTGCAATTACTTTCAAAAATTTATTAAGTGAATGTAATACTTGATTATTTTGATCTATTAAGATTTCTTCCAATTTGCGTGGGGACCCAGCCATTATTACAATCCCAGCAAACTTACCACCTTCTGCATCAATTCTTGGGGCCAACATTCCACCTAAACTATGACCAATAATGAATATTTGGTTTGCATCAATACGTGAATCTTATCGTAAAAAATTAGCGGCGAGAATTGCATCTTCGATCGTTTCTTCTTTTACAGATAGGGCACTATCTTTTTTCATTTCTTTGCCGTAGATGAATGTTCTCTTATCAAATCGTAGGACGGCAATTCCCTGTTTCGACAAACCATCAGCAAGATCCTTAAAAGGATAAATGTTTCCGATTTTTCCATCCATATTGCTTGGACCAGAGCCATGCACCAATACAACTCCAGGTATCAATTTATTCGATTCATCAGGAATGGCTAAAATTCCGTTTAGTGGATACTTCGTTTTGGCACCGATCACAATCATTTCATCCGTCATTCTGTTCCCTCCTTAAATGGTCAATCAATATACGAATTATAATAGTTTCGTATAGTATGCACCGCTGACATAACGTTATTCTTAACTTGAATAGGCTTCTTTCAGATAAATGACAGTTTGCTTAATTAATTCCACCAATACTTCTATATCAATATCGTCTACTTTATTTATATACACACATGATTTTCCGGTTGTATGTTTCCCGAAACGTTCCAATAACGCACTTCTATGTTTTTCCCCCGGAGTAACATATAAGCTGATTTTAGCCTTTCGTGGTGAAAAGCCAACAATCAGTGCATCCCCTTCGTGTCCAGATTTATATTTGTAATGATATTTGCCAAATCCTATAATACTTGGTCCCCACATTTTAGCTTCATAACCTGTTGCATCTGTAAATATATCTAATAACCTAAATGCATCTTCGCGTTTTTTAGGTTGTTCTACGTTTTCAATAAATTCTATAACACTGCTGTCAGTTTCTGTAGTTTTTAATTTGTACATCATCTAAACTCCTTTAAATGCTAGATGTTAGTTACTCGTTTAAAGTTGAAGAAATTCTTTCCCTAACACCGTAACATTATGTATTATTCAATGGCCATCAGAACTTCCAGTGTATAGGCTTCCGCCCCCAATGCATGAATATAACGTTCCAATCCAAAGCTTTCTCTAATCCGTATCCCAGGTTTATTTATCAGTTCTGAAAATACATAAGGTATGCTCTCTATTCCGTCCAATACGTCTGCTACAATAAATTTGCCGTTTGGAATCACTATTTCTTGCAAGTCAGGTATCCCTATACAGTGCTCTTTTTTGATACCTGCTAAATAATGAATGAAACCATCCTCTATTGCTATGGTAATGCCAAAGGATTCATCAGCCAGTTTAACATTTGGATATTTCTGCAGTTCTTCGTTTAATCGATCCCACAACTTAGGAATCTCCGAAATAGGTCCTTTCATTTCAAAACCTTTCACTGTGAATGATTCCATATATATTATTCGTGTTTCCATTGACTTCACTTCCTACTCATTACTTAATTATGATCTTCTTCTGAAATTACAGTAAACGTTACAACTACTATTATTTTTTTCAACAAATGTTTATATTGAATGAACTTATGATCCAGTACTTCTGAAGTTTAAAAACAGCACACTAATTGGTAAAGAGTATCCTTTAGTGAGCTGTTTAATATCTCTTATTTTATACTAATTGTGCCTGTAGACTTAGTTGCAGCTAAATGTAGTTATTGTTCCAACATTTTTTTGAGTTGCTCACCAAAATTCATCCAACTATATTTAGCTCCTTCCAGTGCTCCTTTTGTTGCTTTTGTTTGTTCACTGAAGCCGGTTTGTTCAAAATGTACTCGTGTAGCAACTTCTGATTCTGCTTTTAATGTCCATGTAATTATAGTGGTTTCCCCTTCGCTTGCCCACTTGTAAGAGAGGATATAAGGCTCCTCTACTTCGAGCACCTCACCATCCACGATGCCATCCCACCATTCATTTGGCTCTGAACGAAATTGGAAGGCTTCTCCTATTACTGGCTTAAAATCATTTTTCCAAATCCATTTTTCCAATATATTTGAATCTGTTAATGCCTTCCACACTTGCTCAACTGAACTTGTCATTTGAAAATCTAATGATACGTCTGCCATTTTCTATTCCTTCAATATTCTCTTATAGACGATACGTCTTCCATACTCAAATTCTCGCAAATAACCATCTGAATTTCTATTTTGAAGTTATCGGTAATTTCGTACAAAAGGTAAGTCTTACGCATCCGCTAACACTATTTTCAACCCATCGGTAAGTCCAGTTGCTAAGAAACACCAAACTGGTCATTTAGCCAACCAAACTTCTTACTGAATCCATAGTCCCCCAACGGCATAAGTGCTTGTCCATTCATCAATAACTTTTCATACAGTGGGTAAAGATTGCGTGCATCACTGTACCTTCTTCTCCCGCTTCATTTTCTCCATAATGAATTATGCTTGTAATACCCGAGTCTTCAATAAGTGAACAATAATAATTCATTGCTTCTTCTGCGTTGCCTTCTTGAAACATTAAGAATGGCGTCACTTTTTTCATTGGTGATCATTCCTTTCTTGTTATGTCAAATAAGTTATTATTGCTATCGAAATTTTTATAACCTAACTAGTATATTACCCAATATACCATTAAGTAATACGAACATTCTATGTGGAATTCATTTTCAACTTTTGTTGCAAATGAACCACTTTCTCTATATACCTGTACTAGTGATTCATCGCTATTTTTGCCTTTACAACGTATAATGAGGTAACAGAAGAAGATTTATTTATTCTTTAGTTTAAAAAAGAGGTGCAATGACTTGAAACAATTTGAAACAACATTACCTGAGCAGTATGAAGCATTAAAAAAACAGGCCAATTATACGTCTAGCTGGCGAGATCGTTTGGAAGCAGTCAAAACGTTATCGGATTATAAACATGACAAAGTCATAGATTTATTAAAAAACCGCATGCAGCATGACACTGTTTACGAAGTGCAAGTAGCAGCGTATGAAGCACTAGCAGCGTTTGGCGAGGATGTAGAGAAGCCAGCGCCTGCACGTTTTGACATTATCAAAAACACAGACAAGATCTTCTTGCGCGTGAAAAAAAGCTTGCCGAAAGATCATACCGTGGCAGACTTTGCGGATAAATTAAAACGTATGCGTATAGATGTCTTTGATGCATATGAAGGCGACAAAGGTGCAGAATTTATGAACTGGTTAGAGCAACGTTGGGCGAAGCTGTAATATGAAAGAAAGCCATTTTCTCAGCAGAGAAAATGGCTTTCTTTATTTCACATTTACATTAAAATCATCCACTTCAAAATTCCTTCACCCGTAGCAGCCTTCTATTTCTCTTTGTCGCCAAATCTGCCAGTCTAACCGGGATAGGTGTTCGACTTTCATTATTGATTAATTCCATAGTAATAGAAGTTGCAGTCGGTAAGTCTATATAGTTCCCACATGAAACAAATATCGGTTTTACATTTCGATGCGTTCGTAAAGCTCTGCCGTAGATCTCTTTGTGTATACGTATATCTTCATAAGAACCCGCCTCGTTTTCAGGCATTTTAAATTCGGCATACGCTATTTTCAAGTAACTTTTGGCAATGCCGATAGTTGGTTTATCCAGAAAGAAAGAAGCATGCGTTGCGATTCCCATATGCCTCGGATGTAAATAGCCATTGCCATCAAACATAAATAGATCTGGCGTGTGCGTAAGCTTTTTGGCCGCTTCAATAACTAAAGGAAGTTCCCGAAATGCCAAATAGCCGGGAATATAAGGAACGGTGATCATTCCTTTGCTCGTTGTTTCCTCAATAACTGCCTTTGTAGCATAGTCAATGACGACGATGCTGCAAACACCCCATTCCATCCCATCATCTTCCCAGTAAGCTACGTCCACCCCTGCAATGAGATGCATAGCAGAAGCAGTCGTACTGTTTACCAAACGTATCTTTTCGTTTAAACCGCTTTGAATGGCATTCCATTTCTTATGGTCATTCAATAGCGGATGAACATCCTGTATATGTATTTTCATTCCTCCCAGATGAATAAATTACTTCTTTCTATTTAGAAATCAGCTAACCTACTTTTAACTATAATATGTTCGGTATGAACGATATATATACTCTTCCCCGCTACTAGTGAAATCATTTCTTGAAATTTATTAATTTATATTTGAATAATATAGTCATCCCAACATTCATGATGAAATGAACAAAAATCGGCACTAGCAGATTGTTCGTTTCAAAGTAAATCCAACCAAAAACTAAGCTTGGGATGCAAATATTCAGTAACATAATAGGCTTTTTAAAGTATTGGGTATGTATGAGCAAAAACAAAGCAGTTGTTAATAAAATAGCACCCCATTCGTGGGATATATAAAGGAAAAGTACGTTTTGAATGATGCCCCTAAAGAATGTCTCTTCAAATACTGCGGCAATGAACATAAACAGGAAAATCCTTGGCAGTGATTCGTCTTGATAGGAATTATTGTTATCATCGATAAAAGTAGATGGAATCGTAAAAGTCAGAACGACTCCGTATATGACTAAAGCAATGGATGAAAAAACTACAATCATGATAGATTCCATTGGTTGATCAAATGAAAGTAGATTTTGTATGGTGAGAATGTCGTAAACTAACAAGGCAAATAGAATAGCTATACAAATAAACGTAAATGAAGTAAATACGATAATCATATCTAAAGTTTTGGATTTATGTGTTTTTTTTTTGACACATTGTGAACTTGATCCATTAAAATGACTTCCTCTCTAGATGACGTTGTTCAAGTTGAAATACTAGCTGGTGATTCTTAAACTTTCTAAAATCCCCTCATTTTCTAGGGAGCGTTCCATTCGTTATCTTATTCATCATTTTATCCGACAAAGTTCCAATGCTGATCAGAACAAGGAAAACAATAATGAGGAAAACGAGAGATTGCAAGAAGATATTCGAAAACTGTCCCGCCATCCAATTTCCACCGTAATAAATCAGAGACGTTATAGCTAGTACCGTAAAGACAAAATTAATGGCCACACCTATACGTTGGCTTGTATGTAGCTTTTTAATCTCTCTCCAAGTTTCTTTGTCTTTTATGAAATTCCGTATCACTAGTAGTACTAATAATGAAATTAAAACATAATCGTTCACGTTCACCCTCCTCTATTAACGTACAAGATCATGCTCTATTTTTGAATGAAGTGTAATATTATATCACTTATGTAGGTTTCCAAGAATACTGCCAAGATAATGAGCGGCCCTATTAGCGTCACGTAGATTTTTATTATTTGCCTTTTATTTATTAACTTAAAAATGTGTAACGCCTCTTCTTTACAAATGCCTTTAAAGTTGAAGCTTTACGGAAAAACCAACGTCTGCTTGTCTATCTACGAGAACCAGGATTTCCACCATACGATCATTCGAACGTACAGATGCTACTACTTTTCACTCCTCAATAAAGTACGGACTCAAGTATGCGATTCCTAGACTAACGCCGAGCGCTACTGAAAAAGCAGTTAATACGTTGAGATTATCTTTAAAAATAATATTACTTAGTATACAAAGAACAAAAAGAATCAAAAAGTATTTCAAAAATTTAGTATGACGTTTTCTCAAATTCTTGACTCCCCATTCACCTTGTCTAGCGTTATTAAAATATTCTTCCGTTCGTAGAAGGTATGACCCAAACTTTATATCGGTCCTCTGGTGTGTTTTCTGTAATCACCTTGAATTCTTCTATCGCAGCAAGCCTAAAAGCTAATGCATACGCTATTTTATAATCACACGTGTCATAGCCATCATACAATCTGGCATACATTTCATTTGCTATTGAATCGGCCCACACATCCGCTTCGAACAAGCTATCAAATATAATATCCTCAGTTTTCCACCTATCCGTCATCTTTTAACCTCCTATTATTGAGTTCGATTCATTAGAAATTTTTAAAAGCTACTATCCCTTTTCCTTCCACTTGAAAATGATAGTCATTATCACTTGTTTATTGTATACTAAAAACAATCTTCCTCTACTTGATTTCTTGTAGGGATCAGCTTTATTATACAAAGAAAGGACGAGTTAATAAAACATATATACATACTTTGCAACATGCAAATGGTTTTCTATCCGTATTTCCATGTAAGGTAGAGTCATTCGTAAATTCATCAAAAGTGAGGTTAATTATCGTGAAAAAATGGTCATTATTTGTATTCATATTTGCCTGTATGCTTGTGATCTCCGCATGCGGATCGAATGAAACGGATACACAAATAGACAAATCGTCTAGCACTACTCAAGAAGGCACGGAATCGACTGAAATCAAGATTAAGCATGAACTTGATGATCAAGAAGTAGTTTTGAATAAAGTTCCAGAAAAGTTGTAGTATTGGATTTTGGTGTTTTAGATACTTTAGATTCATTAGGCATTGAAGTTGCAGGTGTTCCACAAAATGCGGTACCTGAGTATCTAAAAAAATACGCTGGATCTGAGTATACGAATGT
Organism: Sporosarcina sp. P26b; assembly: GCF_002743245.1. Classification (NCBI taxonomy): domain Bacteria; kingdom Bacillati; phylum Bacillota; class Bacilli; order Caryophanales; family Caryophanaceae; genus Sporosarcina; species Sporosarcina sp. P26b. The sequence continues at coordinate 124,265 of NZ_PDYW01000003.1, read as the reverse complement.
CGGAAGTTTAGTGGAACCGGATTTTGAAGCAATTGATGGAATGAAACCAGACCTTATTATAATCGGAGATCGTCAAGCTGAAATGTATGACGAATTCAAGAGTATTGCGCCAACCGTTTATATGAGTGTCGACTTCACGAACTATATCGATTCATTTACAGACAATATGGAAACGATTGCGAATATATTTAATGAAAAAGAACAAATCGACAAAGAAGTAGCTGAATTAAATGAAAAAGTCGAGGCTGTTCAAGAGAAAACGAAAGATCTAGATGCGAAAACGTTAATTGTCATGGTCAATGAAGGAAAAATAAGTGCTTACGGGCCGGGTTCTCGTTACGGTGGATTCATCCATGATGTCGCTGGATATAAAGCGGTAGATGAAAACATTGAAAAAGCGAGATTTGGTCAATCCATTAACTTCGAATATATAACGGACAAAAATCCAGACATTATCTTTGTGGTTGACCGTAGTGCAGTGCTAAATACCGCGCATGATAGCACGAAGGAAATATTTGAAAATGAGCTTGTGAAAAGAACAACTGCGTACAAGAATGACCATATTATTTATCTGGACACAGAAGCATGGTTTTATGGCGGCGGATTGCAATCATCGAAAGTGATGGTTGAAGATACAAGTGCGTATTGGAATTAACAAGATTCACATCTTGTTGTTTATAGACTAAAGAAAAACTATCTAAAGCTGTCGGAGTCTCTCCGTTTGCATTAGATGGTTTTTTTCTGTGTAATCAAGTGAATAGCGCTTGCCCTTGGCGCTATACTAATCTCACTCCTCCCCTATGTACGTCTCTTGGCTACTTAACTTCACTATAAATGGATACAGAATCAGAACCAAAATAAATAAAATAGGAAATAAGCTGAATATTATAGTCCCCGGAATGTCAAAAAACAATTGAATAACTAATGGCAATAAAACAATCAAAGTTAATATACCCATTTTCCCCTTAGACTTTTGCGTTTGATACTGTGTTTTATCGCAGTGAGGGCAAGTCATGGCAGGGTTCAATGTGGAAGTCTTTTTTATTGTTTGTATCCAACTCCATTTATTATGACAAATTTGGCATGTTGGCATATAAATCACTCCTATATCTCTTTTGTCTGGCCTTTTAACGGCATGGAATATCTAAAGCCATACCCACTATCCCCGTGCTGAATTCCTTTTTTTAATTAATAAATCCGAAACTACAAATGATATTACGGGAACTAACGGTAACAAAATTATCCAATTTCTAAAGCTGAAATAAAGTAAGGGCGCAATAAAAGCAATTGCACCAAAAAATATAGTTAATCTGGACTTACTCTTTAGCCCGAGAAAAAGAAGAATAAGTGATATGAAAATCATTAATCCCACGAAAATATTTAACACAAAATTCACCCTTTCACTTGTTAATAGCCTAGTGCGTCTGCAACAATCTAGCTCGTTTAAAGCACAACATGTCATGTTTCGTTATTGCCCTCTATTCTTGAACTATTAAGGGGCTACAAGCTCCACTTTTATTCTGTCTGGGTCTTCAAAATAAACAGCATAATAGTCCTTTCCACCAGCGAATGGATGCTTCTTTGTATAAAGTATAGAAATCCCCTTACTTTTCAATTTCTCTGTTATGTCATCGACGTGTTGACGTGAAGCAGCGTGAAATGCTAAATGATTTAATCCCACTCTAGATCTATGATAGGGGACGTCAAGGAAACGTTCTTCTGTTTGAACAAAAACTAGATAAGTATCATCTAATTTCCAACTTTGTCCGCTTTTCCACTCTTGAAAGGAGCTGTATCCTAATTCCTCAAGAAACCAACCCCAAAAATTGATTGTTCTTTTCAAATCCGAAACATATATCTCAACGTGATGAAGTAATCCTTTCGACAATAAATAACGCCCCTTTATTTATTCAAATAGTCCCATTTAGGCACAGTTCTTGTTCTGTTATCCCCCCGATTGTAGTAATCGCTATTTTTTTTTAATGGACTCTCGGCTCATTAAATAATAAGCAGTGCCAGCTATAAATAACCCTGTACTAAGCCACATCGCTATACCGTTCCATTCGGCATTAAACAATGTGATATTTGTTAGGTTCACAAAATATATGGCAATTAAAATAACGTATAATCCCATTATTTCTTTCATTTTCACACCCCCACAAAATGGTCTATTCCTGAAATAGGTGCAGATCTCTAATACAAGAATTGCGCCCTTTATCGTAATAAGTAAATGTAAATTATAAATAGCAAAGAAATCGCTATGATAGATTTAATCCATAATATTTTTTTACCTATACCAGCTTTCCCTTCAAGATAATTTAAGTAAATCATTGTTAAAGGAAAACCTAACAATGCAAATGAAGAATCCCCACCAACGGCTTCAACATATTTGATTAATCCTACTACAATGATGAGAAGTCCTAGTGTACCAATGGACATATTAAAGTATAAAGTGCTCCTATCGTTTTCCTCCAATTTTTCTCCTCCCAGTTGTATATATCTATATTTACTTATTCTCACTTCTAAAAACTAATCCTTGTTAAACTAAATGGTCCGATTGCTTAACAGGTGTAAGTCTTTGATCGAGAGTTGCTCCAATACAAGAAAAGACTGCTTTATTCCAGTTATGCATTTCGTCTAGAAATATGAAAATTGTTATGAGAACAAAGTTTTGCATAGCTGACACTCTAATTCCAATAAAGGTCTCTTCACTGTTTGCGACAGAGACGTAATTATATCCATTACTTGAATAACAAACCGTCATTTAATAGCTTTCTTGAACTCTACTAGCCCTAAAATCAACATCGCTGTAGCTAAAGTATTTATTAGTAATATTAACCACCGCCTTATTTTTCCTTTGTACAAATCCTCGATCATCGGATCTGTTTGCTTGGCAATGTTCGCCCAGTTGGCGCCTTCATTTATGGAACTACCAAAGTGGTTCATCTTTTCCACTTAATTTGATTTTCGAAATTAAAAACGGAACAAATAGTAGACTTAACCATCCCAAAGTTAATAATTTCTGCGATTCAGCTGAGATGTATTGTCTGCCACCACAATTGGGGCAGTCTTTTCCCTTCTTTAAAAATCCAAGTGCGATTATGTCTAATACATTCCACTTGTTGTTACAGTTAGTGCAACGTGGCATGACGATCCCCTCCTATCCTTCTTTAACCAACACCCATGTTCTTAATGAAAAACTAACTTCCAGTAAGAACATGGACCACTCTAGTATTCTTACGTTTATATAGTAGAGTAGGTTTCACTTTTTTGACGGTTTCGAATTCATAGAACTATGTCCCGGCCTTCTTCCTATTGTTACTGCTCTATCTATTTAAAAAAGAAAACACCGCAATATGCGATGCTTTCTTCTACTTCCTATTTATTGATGACGCAAAACAAATCGCAATTTCTTCAACCCTTTTTTCGATCTCTTCACCGCCACATAAACTTGCGCAAATAACTTCTCTACCTTTGCGCGTTCTTCATTGGTCACACTATGCGGACTATATTTGGCTTTTTGATAAATTTTCAAACTGTCTTCTGTGTCTTGTTGAAGTTGCGGATCAATTCCCCCAACTGCGTCAGGTATTGTTTTAAATGAAGGTAGTTTCGCAACAACTTGTTCTTTTTCTAACATTTGCACCATGAGCTGGACATGGTTCACAACAGCTACTCGATGATCTTTAACTTGGAGTTTGTGCTGACGTTTTCTCTTTCTTAAGACGTACCATACAAACAGGATGAATAGAATCACAACGATGATCATATTCAACCAGAACCACAACACCGTGTTTGGATTCACTTGCTTTGCATCTTCTGGTTTGTCCTGATCTTGCTGCACTTCCGTCGTATCATTCGGTTCAGGTTCAGCTGCACCTCCGCCAGTGACATCCGGTGAATCAGCGCCCGAAGCTGGATAGTCTTTTTTATTGATTTCTGGCATTTTCTCAGCATACCCCGGTGTCACTTCAATCGGCACCCAGCCGACCATATCGACGTAGATTTCTGTCCACGCATGAGCGTTTTTCTCGCTGATGTTGATTTCACTGAATGACTGAAGATCTTTCACGTCATCCAGCCCAACGATATAGCCTTCCGCATAACGCGCAGGTGTGCCGAGCATTCTGAATGCTAATGTCGCGACCGTCGCATAGTGAACGGAGTAGCCTTCTTTTGACTCTTCCAATATGCCCGTCACAAAATCCTGATCTTGTATCGGTTCGGCATGTTCGTTATAACTCATCGACTGTGCTAAGAAACGTTCCACTTCTTGAATCGTTTGTTCATATGGTAAACGTCTTTCTAAATCGAGTACGTTCTCGTCTAAATGGTTACGCAACACATTCAAGCTATCTTGCGGCACAGTAAGATATTCATTGTAGACATATTGATTGTAATGACTTTCACGACGTAAATAGTCAGTGTTTTTTGTTGCATATAACGCATTAGCGATTTGTGGATAATCGGTGTAGGGCGTTAACATATAGTTCATTTCTACTGTGCGTCTGCCGAAGATCCCTGTCGCATGCAGCGCGTCTGCTTGTTTCGTACGGATGAGGTTTGTATCGATCCCTGCCAATTCATACGGTGCATACATATATCGACTTGATGCACCGACATTTTGAATGATGAGTTTCGCTTCTTCGTACTTCTCTGGCAAACTACTTTTTGCAGCCAAGCTTAACTGTTTCGCTCCGGTGAAATCTTCTTTCTCTAGCGCTTCAAGCAACGACTTCTCTTTCCTATATGCGTCGCCCTCGATTTCCTTCCAGCCGACCGGTGTGTAAGTCGAACCGACGAATCCTTTCAAATACAGTGGACTCGGATTTTCCATCACGACTTTTAACACGGTATGGTCGTCCGGTGTAAACGTGGAAAGCCGATTGAAGTTGCCGCCTGTCAGCACAGGTGCCCCGCCTTTAAAATAGCGTACTTTCTCCCCTTGATAACGTACAGTGTCTTCCCATTTTGAACTGCCCGTAAATTCTCCATTGCCGTTTTGGTTGATTGCCGTATAAGCAAACATCAGCACGACCAATGAAATAGGTAAGATCGCCACCCGTTTCCACCAACGCAATGAAAGTTGATTCATATACAACAGTGTCAAAATCAACACTGCGAAAAACAAAATGTCCAGGATCAATGATGGAGACGTACCTAGAAGTACTTGAATCGACCAAATCACAAGTGCTAGCGTCACGACGATCCAACGTTTTTGATTGGCAATCGCGTAATAGATAGCACTACCGACCAATAAAGCGATTTGACCGAGGATCATACCGTTCAGCCAGGAGTCTGTTTCATTTACAGACAATACATCCATATAAATATGATTGTGTTCTGCAAGTGTAACGAACAACGCGTTGATCGTCCGCTTCACGTCATCCACGTACTTCGATAGGAAGATTAAACTGAAGACGACACTTGCGATTAATACGGCGTCGCCACCACGTTGTGTCCACTGAATGCGCGCGACCATCCACAGCAACACGAGCACCAGTGCAGGTCCGATATGAATTTCTGGAAACAACATCGCACGGATCACAAGGAAGGCCGCCACTAGCACACTATACGCTACTACTCCATTGAGCCATTTCATACAGCGGATCCCTCCTTATTCTCCGAGATCACGATCGTTTGATATTCTGTGCTGCGCGCATTATTTGTTGTCAACACGATACAATTTGGATACGTTCTTCTCAACGTTTTCCATTGTTCATCCGACATCGATAACGCGGATGCACTTTTTGTTAGTACTTCTTTTATCGCCAGTGCGGCTTCGCGTTCATTTTTAATCGTCAACTGCTCACTTGTTGTGTGATCTACTAGAAGCTGGACTTCATGATGGCCTGCGACATAGGAATACAACAACGCGGAAAACGTTTCGATGAATTCATTATAGAGTGCGACGCGATTTGTAAACGACGTGAAATCAACCGTCATCATTACCGCATCCCCTATGAGCGTTTCATGCTGTTTGACGAATAGCTCGTCGACTTTACTCGATAACTTCCAGTGAATTTGTTTGACCGAGTCGCCTGGTTTATACACCGATACTTCCGCAAGCTCTTCGCCATCGATTTTCTTCATCGGAATCGCACCTGGCGTTTGCAGCACATGCTGATTCTGCTCGATGCGTTGAAGTTTCAAGAAATACGGATTCGGCATGATCAACATCGTGGACTGCGTATCGATCTTCTGCACCGAACGGAAGAATGCGAAACTGTCTTTGATGGTCATCTGTTTCATTCTTATCGTCACTTGTCCCATATATTTCTGCGGCAGAATGAATGCAAATTCTTCGGCACTCTTCGCGGGGATGGATAAGATGTGCTCGTGAGTTTCTTGCCTGCCTGTGAATACGTGCTCGATGACGAGTTGGATATGTAGTTGTGTGACGGGTAATCGAGTCGTGTTTTCTACGCGTAGTTGATAGCCCATCTGATCATTCTTATATAGTTCATTCGTTGCTATGATCTCGCAATGTAATTTTCCTTTTACGAGGTAAACACTTAACACGAGCCACAGCCAAACAATGAATGATCCGACTGCGAACAGTAGCGCGAAATGCGTCGTCGTAAAGATGAAAAATGCGAGCGTGAACAGCAGCCAGACGACGCTGATCAGTAATGTAAACAGCATACTATCAGCCCTTAAAATGTCGCAAGCATTGCTTGATCGGGCGTGGCAACACTTTGCAGTAGTTTTTCGAGTAGCGCATCTTGTTCCGCTTCAGCACCTGGTACGCTCGATAGGATGACGCGGTGTCGGCTCGTCGGTAACCACACGGCATGGACGTCTTCTGGAATGACGTAATCGCGGTCTTGCAGGAAGGCATGTGCTTTCGCCATCTGACAGAGTGCGAGTGCGCCACGCGGGCTAATTCCTTGATGAATTGACGGATGGTTTCGCGTTTTCTCCGTAAGTGCCGTGACGTAACGCAAGATTTCTTCGTGAATGAAGAGGTTTTGTACTTGCTGTTGAAGCGCAAGTAATTCGTTTTTTGTGATGATCTGTTCCAGTGAAGATAGCGGATCGGTCTGCTGTCGATTTTTCAGCATCTCGACTTGATCTTCAAAATCAGGATATCCGACACTTAATTTTGTCATAAAACGATCGATTTGCGCGCTAGGTAACGGCTGCGTTCCGATCGTGCCGTACGGATTTTGCGTTGCAATGACGTGAAACGGTGCGGGCAATGGATACGTCACACCATCGACTGTCACTTGTCTTTCCTGCATCGCTTCAAGCAATGCCGCTTGTGTTCTTGAAGACGTCCGGTTGATTTCATCTCCGAGCAATAAGTTACACATGACGGCACCTTCTTTAAAGACGAATTCATTCTTTTCTTTATCGAACATCGTGAAACCGATGACGTCAGATGCCACAACGTCTGGTGTGAACTGGATACGGTTTGAATCAAGTCCGACGACCCGGCTGAATGCTTTTGCGAGTGTCGTCTTCCCGACTCCCGGTAAATCTTCGAGCAGTACATGTCCTCCAGCTAGAAACGTCATCCATACTTTTTGGATGACGTCGTCTTTCCCGTTAATTACTTTTTTCATTTCATTGAGTACGTGTGTTGATTGATTGCTCATTCGTCAGTTCCTCCTGTTGTTGCTGTTCACAGCTTCCACGATATCGTCCGCTGTAATAGCAAATGGAAATAATCCTCGCGCGATTTTACTCGCCGCGGTTGTATAAAATCGATTGGACGTAAAGAACGTCTTCGGGTTATTGATCGCGATCAGTGATTTGTCGAACAGCATGCCGACTCGTGTTGACACTTCTGCCGCAAATTCTATGTCGTGCGTTACGATGATCGTCGTGATATTGCGTTTTTGCAGTGTTTGAATCAACTGAACCACTTCTTGTTTCGACATGACGTCCATTCCTTTAGTCGGTTCGTCGAGCAATAAAATAGCTGGATTATGCAGCAATAATTTCGCCAATGCGATCTTTTGCTGCTCACCGCCACTTACATCAAAAGGGTTTCTCTTTGCTAACTGTTCAATTTGTAGCTGTTTCATCATATCCGTAACAGTGGATTCTCTTTGCTCTTTCGGCAATTTTTGCACAGCAGCCAACAGTTCTTCGTTCACTGTCGAGTGCATAAACAACGCTTGCGGGTTTTGCGGCAATAAAACGATATTACCTTTCCACTTAGCTGGCACGACGTCATCCATAAGAATCTTACCTGCATACGGCTTATGCAATCCCGCAAGCAACTTTAAGAACGACGACTTGCCGACCCCGTTGCCTCCGACGATCGTGAAAATTTCTCCACGGTGAATCGTCACGCTCATATCCGCAAGCAAATCATCGCTTTTACGGTTATAACGGAAATACAGATTTTTTACTGTAATGAGAGGGGGATGCTTTTTCCTCATCGGATCCATCGGCGGTACAGCGGGTGGGTAGCGCCGAATGAAGTCCATCCCTTCGCGCACAGTAATCGGCGTGTTCTCCAGAAAACCAAGCTTATGATAGACACGCATCGCCGCAGTGAGTGCGTCAAGCATCGGATGGTCGAGTAACGAATGACCGATCAACTTCGGCGTCGAATCGTACAGAAGCGAGCCGTTTTCCATGAATAATACGCGGTCACAGACAGGCAACAATTCTTCTAGCCGATGTTCGACAATGAGAATCGTCATGCCGAGTTCTCGGTTGATTTTATCAAGCAACGTCAAAAACTCGGAAGCCGCGATCGGATCGAGCTGAGAAGTCGGTTCATCGAGCAATAAAATTTCCGGCTCCATCGCAAGCACTGCCGCTAAATTGACGAGTTGTTTCTGCCCGCCCGATAAGTCGCTAATACTGTCATGTAACCAGTTCTGAATGCCGAAGAAACTGGCCACTTCCGCAATCTTCCGCTGCATCTCTTCCGTCGCGACCCCCATGTTCTCGAGGCCGAACGCGAGCTCTTGCCAAACTTTCTCCATGACCATCTGCTCGTCGGGATTTTGCATCATATAGCCGATCGCGGTCGCCGTCATTGTAGCGGGCAGGTCATCGAGTTTTCGACCGCTGAAATACACATTGCCGCTCAATTTACCAGTAGGTCGCATTTCCTGCTTCAGCATCTTGAGTAACGTCGACTTTCCAGAGCCCGTAGGACCAAATAACGTCACGAACTCCCCTGGCATAATCGAAAAGGAGACGTCACGCAAGACTTGTTGTTCTTCATAATAGAAGTTTAGATTTTCGACTGTAAGTATCGCCATTTGACACTCTCCTTCGCTTCATAGATAAACGGCAACAGCATCAGTAAGCTAATAATGACATAATGCCCTGTACCTAGTGTCTGTTCACTAATTTCCGGGTAATACTGTGTTTGGTGTTGCGTGAAGTACCCGATGTAATAGAGAAGAAATAAAACGAGTCCTGCAGTCAGCACACCGTCACGCTTCGTAAAACGCATGATTTCATACTGCGTCCTCGCTTTCGTCATACCATATCCACGTGCTTTCATAACGTCTGGCTTCACAAAGACGAACTCAGCCGTCTGGACAAGTGTCTGCCGCCATAAAGCGAACGCTCGATGAAATTTCACGAATCTGCTGGATACTTTGTAATAACCAATCCCACGCTGCGCCATGTGTTTTTCCTGCCATTTCGTTTTAAATGTAGGAATGAACCGCCATAGCATCGAAACGAGCATACCGAGATTAGCAGACACTTTCGTCACTACAGCAAGTATTTTATTCGTCGTGAAAATCTCGAAATAACTCTTCATCCAAAAACACGTCGCGACAATGGCCCCCGCTAGAACGAGACCTTTCGTTACAGCTTCCCGCGTCACCGCATGGTCGTTCAGAAAAAACAAGGGAGTGAAACCGTTATGCACATACGATGGGTACGCGAGCGCAATGAATAGAAAGACGAAAAAGTAATACAGTAGATCTTTACTTGCCGCCCGTACTCCGTGCAACATGGAAAAATACAGAATACCGCCGACGAGCGAAAGCGCCACGATGATCGGATGAAACGAGCTGAACATCGTGACGAGGACAACGGTCATATAGACAAGTAGCAATACAGGATGAAAGTTCGAAAATGCGCTCATCTAGTTTCCTTCTTTCTTTGTTTGAGGTATGTAGCCATCCAGATCCCGTCCTAGATCACATGTGTAGTAGAATTCGACTTCATCGCCGTCATGCAGTTTGTATTGACTAACCCCCTGACTCGGGAATTCGTCGTTCACTTTATACATCCAACCACTTAACGGCCCACAATTAAACTCATACAAATAGTTGATGCCTTGAACGTAAATACTGTTGTAGATATTATAGTCGGCTCCTTGGTACTCCATCGGGATGCGGTGGTGGCGAGTCGCGCGGTCGAGAAGATCAAACGCGGTATCCCCGCTACGTAAAACATATTCCGATTTCGCAAGGATTTCGCCGTCCGGTTCGATATATTTCTCAAGGCCGGCTTTTAACTGGTCCATTGAATCGAGAACGGCATCACTGCGTATTTCGAGCGTCACTGTCTCTGAGTCTTCGGTAATTTCGTCGACATGTGTCAAATAATACTCTTCTACCGACTGGATTTTCGTTCCCGTAATGAGCCATCCGACAATAAAGAGGATGAATGCTACGACTAATAGATCTTTCTTCATTATATCCCTCTAGTCTCTCTGACGCCTTCTTTTTTGAATTCTTAATAGAATTATAATGATCAACCCCGTCGCCACGATTCCAAGTAGCCATGAAATTCGCTTCGCACGAACAGCATTGTCGATTTGCGTTTTCGATTTTTTAAGATCTTCATAGTTTAAGACTTTCTCTTGATCGTATGGAGCCAATGCGTTGAATCGTTCCAAAATCGCATCCACATTGTCACGGTCTTTACTTGTCAAATCAGTGAATGGATACAGTTGATCCAGCACCGTTTCGTTAATACTTTGTATTTCGGCTTCGATCTTCTCCATGTCTTCTTTATATCGATAGAGTTGTGCGAGCTCTGCTTCATAATCGTCTTTATTGTCCGCTTGTTCGAACTGATCAATTAGCGACACGACGTCGATATAGTGTTCTGTCGTAAGCGGTGTTGGAATGGCGTTGATTTTTTCTACATCTCGTTCATTGATATTTCGTGGCGCAGTTTGCTCCTGATAAATTGGGGCAATCGTACCGTTTCCTTTCGTATAGACGTCGTAGTTTTCACTAAACGCAGGTAAATCAATTTCGATCGACTGTTTCTCTGCGGCTTCTACGAGCTTATGGAAGTTGTAGACATACGAGCGCTCTTCTATCGGGAAGTTTTCATATGTATCAAGTAATTGTTGAAGTTTTTTAGCGTCTGTGTTGTCATGGATATCCTGAATGTCTTCCATCAATTCGAGCATTTGCTGCTTCATTTCGACTGGGTTTTCAGGACGGAAATCATACATCGTGCGGTAGCCATTTTCGAGTCGATAGAGCGATACGAGCGCATAGAGCACTTGCTCGGACGCCATCGAGTTTGATTCATCTGGCAACGAAGACGGATTGTCCGCGTTATACGTTTTCGCATGGACAAAGCCTCCGTCGTCCAGTTGATAGCTCATGATGAAATCAAGCAATGAATGATCGCCTTTTACGAAGCGTTCGTCTTCTTCGGGATGAATGCCAAGAGACGTCAACGCGACGAGAACTTGTGCGGCACTTTCGACGTTGTCGTCATTTTGTGCACTAAAGCCGCCAGACGACGTTTGCATATTCGATAATTTTTCGAGTGCTTCGTCAATGATCATATGCATCGTTTTCGTTACTTCTTCATCCAAATCCTTCTGAATATACGTGAATTCTTTGGTACTTTGATAATACGGTGCGAGTGCCTGTACTGCCATCGCAGTCATATCCGGCTCCGCTTCGTTCCCGTAGAATGAAAATCCGCCATCCTCGAGTTGCAGTGAAATGATTTCTTTGATGATTTCGATTCTTTTCATGTCCGCGTCTTCTGGCACTTTATAACGCATACTGTCAAGTGTAATTAACCCCCAAATCCAGCCGTTAATGCCCTGTGCACCGAGTGACGTCGTCAATCCACGGTTATACGTACCGTCCGCAATAAGATTGATGCCGGATACTGCCGTCGGGTCACCGCCAGCTGAAAGAATCGCCAGTGAAATCCGGTGCCACTCTGTCGCTTTCATTTCACTAAGTTTTTCACTCGTTTTATAACGTTCAATAACATTGTTCTTGATGACCGCTAGATACGCGGAGTAATCGTCAGGATAGCCGATGCGGCCGAGGCCTACCGGATACCAATCACCATTCGTATTTCCCGCGTGCGCTAGAAACGGCTTGCTGAGTAGCGGAGCCGATTCGTCAATTTGTTCATCTTGCTTTTTCCACGCAATAATTTCTTCTATCGTCTGCAGCAGAGATTCTTCTTTTTCCGGTGTCGCGAACGCAATAGACGGCAGGAGTACTACCGCCGTCATCATAATCGTCACAAGCCACGCAGTTAATTGTCGCATTCCGTCACTTCTCTTTCATTACCATTCTTTCTTCCAATTATCATTCATGCCGTTTCCTGACGCTTCATGCCCACCAATGTCTTTTCCGTAATGAAGAGTATAGCGCACTCTCACTACATCTCCATCTAAGAAATAGGCATCCGAGAAGCCGTAGTTCGGATAATCATTATTGACGCTGAACATCCAGCCGGAACCATTCGCGAAATCGAATTCACTTAGACTATCCGGTGAATACGCATCGCGATTTGAAGTAGTGGAAACCTCCTCTACTATTTCCCATAAATCGTCGGGAATCGCTACATGATTTAGCATGCCAGGCTTACTGACGTCCCGTAAATAAAAACTGCTGTCGAGATTTCCCGTTTTGCCGTAATCATAGCCATGTTCTCGCATGAATTGGTCGAGGATATACGACCCTTTTTCCCCTTGATGAATATCCATTTTCGTCGGTTTGATCAAATACGGAACACCGAGAACGGAAGCTTCTAGACTAATCGTCACTTGTCCGATAATGCCATCTTCCGCCGGTGCAACGGACGTGATCATGAATGTCTCGGTCACTGTGCGGTCTTCGTCGTCCCACACTTTGATGGTGACGGTGTTTTGTCCAGTTTGCAACGTCAGTTTATAACTCGTTTTTGCACTGTCATCCCAAGTGAATGGCACGTTTTCACCATTCACTTGCACAAGGACGTTTTTCCCTCTGATCCGTTCACCAGAAGCAGTCACTGGCCAAACGTTGATCGTTTTAATATCACCTTTGACTTTGCTGCCGGACTTGAGATCGGTCACGAGCTTCGGTGCATCGGGATCGACTTGTGGTTTTTCATTGACGTTCGGGTCGTTGTAGGAAATTTTATACTGTCGTTCAATTTGTTCGTCTTGATAGTTTCCTGATAATTTGACAACGTTCGTTCCATTGTTCAGCTGCACAACATAATTCATACCGTCTGCCGATTCGACCTTTTGATCGTTCACTGTGATGCTGAGTGATACGTCTGCTTCATTCGCAGTAGCTTTTGCGTAAAATGAAAACTCCGCGCTGTTAGCTTGTTGGTCTTTTAAGTCAGTGTTCAACTTGATCGAGATTTTTTCTTTCTCGTAGATCACAATATAGTTTTGCTCCGCTATTTTTCCGTTTACTTGCGCGGTAAGCTTGAACGTATTTTTTCCTTTGGTTAGCGTGGCTTTATAGGCACTGCCAGTCAGTGGTTTAAGTTCTTTGTTATTCATGAAGACCTTGAGCTTGGCATCTTGTTCACCTTGCGTAGCTGTTGCCGTGAATGAAATGATGTCTTCGGTCACCGTTTGGTCTTTTAGTTCGGTTGTGATCACGATATCTTGACTGTTTAAGGTCACGTGATACGACTGGCTGACGCGCAAAAGTTTATTGTCCGATTGTTTATAGATCACTTGGAATTGAATATCGTTCGTGCCTTCTGTTAATAAAAGAACCCCTTTATAGTCACTCAATTTCTTACCGTTTACCGTAACTTTCATTTCCTGGGCAATGAGTGTTTCATCCAAGTGATTTACCGTGACGCTGTACAATGGATCGGTAACGGTTTCATTATTGGTGATACTTGTTGTAAAATAGCGATTTTGCTGATCCGCGATGTCGACGATCTCGATATCTGGATGGTTGTTCGGTTTTGTTTTACCGGAAGCAGGTGTCGTGTTGCCACCAGCAGGGACTTTGTCATTTGGAGCCGGTTTCGTGTCCTGTGTAGTAGTCTCAGGATTAGCGAGTGGCTTATTCTGCGATTCCAGCTCGGTATTTTTTGGTTCTCGCGGCTGTTCTTCCGGCTTCTGTTGCGATTTGTCCGGAGTTGTCGGTTGTTGCGAGCTTGACAAGTTTTCTTGATCGGTCTTACTATCTGTCGTTTGATCGGATTCCGCATCAGGTAGTCCACCACTACCGCTAGCTAACTTCAGCGTAGAAGCTTCTACTTTTTCATTGAAATCAAACGGAGCGGATTCTTCAGTCGATGTGGCTGCATAGGCAATCGTGCTAAATAATAGTAAGAATATGAGACTGTAATAGATTATGTTTTGATATTTCATGAAGGTGTTTTTCGTTTTTCTCATTCAATCCATCCCTTCTTTTCTAGTAAAGGCATGCTATACGCAGTGACTAATTCATTAAAAAAGTCCCCACCTCCTGATAGAGATGGGGACCATGTATGTTCAATAATTAGACAGCGCAAATTGAATGATACACAATTCACCCTTTACCGGAAGGCGTCATGCTTACATACTTTGGCAAGTCTCCTGACTTAGGGATATATTTTCCCATTACAGTGGCCGGACCGCTCAGGATTTTCACCTGATTCCTATTTACTCTTCGTTTACTTGACGAAGAACCAAAATATTCTATATAACTGCTACTAAGCATATAGTTTTTGCAGGGTAAAATCAATAGACGGTGTAAGTACATTGCGCGATTTTGTCATCGCATGAGACTGTGTTTTCTATTTTAGTTACAGCATTTTATTTAGCAAAGTGGTTCCTATAGCAAGCGATCGGTGTTCAATAACCGCATTCGTTAATTCAACTCTCATGCCAACAATTCCAAACGCTTTTAAAGTATTCCGATAAAACTCCATTTCCTTGAAATCTATCTTCAAGAACAACATAAAGCTTTTGAAATTCATCTTTAAGATTTTCGTCTGAATTCGGAAAAGATCCCAAGTAAGAATATTTATACACTGGTTCATCTGGACAAATTTCATAAGCACGCTTTAACATGGAAACCCCTTTTTCTTCCCAATGCTCAAATTCTCCAAAATAATATGGGAATAATGAAATCATAAAACCAAAACACCATAAAAAATCCTCATTTGTCCACCAATTAACCAATCCAAAATCTGTAACCTTACGTAGTATAGTCTCTAATTCATCAAAGTCTACATCCTGAATCTCTACTGGTCCCTCTTCTGTTAGAACATACCAACAAAAAAAGCCAAGACGAATAACAGTCTTTAAATCATCAGGATTTTGGTTCCATTTTTTTATCAAGAGTGATTTTGCTTCATTCCACTCCCCTTTATTTTCTAGTGTATCAACTTCAGCCCAACGCCAATCAATCATTGCCAGTACACCTCACATCCTAAATGCTGATTATACGTTTCAAAGCATTTATCTCGCTCTCTGCTTAGATCGAGTTCTTCTTTAATTAAACCGCCCGTTAACAGCGTAATTTTTACCAAGCAACTGCCCCCGAATGTTGAATATTACCTTTACTTAAGTTGGTTCCAAAACATTGAAAACACGCCTTCATTCATCTCAAAATAAACATCTGCAATTCCATAATAGATATATCCATCTCTTAAAAGAGTAAGTTTAACCGTTGAACCATCATGTAATTTTAACGCTAGCTCTCTGTATTCTTCATTGTTTCGGGAACTATTTATGGGGTCTGACTTTTGTTCACGAAGATAGGGCTTTGTTTTGTTCAGCTCTTTTAAGAAAGTATTTAGTGCGTCCATATCGAAAATTGGCTTGTAATTTTCATTATCGTGATCCCAATCACTGAAAGCTCTCCACTGGGCAGAGTGTATATTTCCCACCAGATTTAATTTAC
This sequence comes from Sporosarcina sp. P26b, assembly GCF_002743245.1. Classification (NCBI taxonomy): domain Bacteria; kingdom Bacillati; phylum Bacillota; class Bacilli; order Caryophanales; family Caryophanaceae; genus Sporosarcina; species Sporosarcina sp. P26b. The sequence continues at coordinate 108,210 of NZ_PDYW01000003.1, read as the reverse complement.
CAAATATATCCTCACCACTGCTTATTGTTATTCCGTTAAGGTTTTCAAAAAACTCTGCGTAATGGTTTCCATCCTGCATATGATAAACCATTAATCTAAAATCTTGGTCATAGCCTTTCACAGAATAAACATCCATTTCACCAATTGTAGAAGCTAATTCTTTGTCATAGGCTTTTTGCTTGCTCCATTCATCAATATTCCCTTTTGTAGTTCCGAGTTTCTCGTCTTTAAGAGCTTTTGCATCTGTGTCATTTATCTTTGTGTTTGTTTGGGTATAAATCTTTCCGTTATACACAATTAAACCGACCATGTCTGCATTTGTATTATTTTTAGGTAATTGAATAGCTGGGATTTCCACATTCTCATCTTGATTGTCTTTTGTACTATCTTGGGGGACATAATTGATTAAAGTGAATATTCCAATAGACATCATTACAGCAACAACAATCAAGATACTTTTCACACTAGGTCTTTGCTTATACTTTTTCATACTATCCTCCTAATATTATTAGACCGAGATAAGTTACAAAAGTTACATGTTTTAATAGTATGGCCTTATTGTTGATCGGTTTCAAATCCTTATTCCAACATCCACACCATTTGCAGCTAATTATCTTTAAATGAGTTAATTTCTTTTTGAATTAAACAAAATACTAGCTATTCCTACCCCAATAACAGGAAGAATGATTAATAGAGTACTTAATATATTGGCTTGTATGTAATTATTGAAGAGCAAAAAACTTAAAAAAGCTACTACAAAATAAACTGGTATAATTTTTTTTGACCACAAAACAGAATTCTCCATTTTGATCACTCCTTATGAAACGTAAACGCTATTTTTTTACTTTCTTCATTCTGGTTGGCATGAAATGTAAAGACAATCCTATAAACACCTTTTTGTTGTATATAGGATGACGAAAGTTTCTGCTCGATTTCTTTTCCAGGTTCTAATACATTCAACTTATCCTCTATGACTACATCCTCTGCAACCCAATTGCCATCTTGGAAGTATTCCAAGCTCGTTCCTGGCCCTGTGTAATCCACCGGTGTCTCACCTTCATTTTTTATACTAACAATCGGTGTCTCTCCCTGATCAACTCTCTTTTGGCTAACTGCTATAGAAATGGAAATATCTCCATTTTTATAAATTGAATCAATCGTATTCACTTTTTTTAGATCTTCTTTATCCTTACTGACATTTTCTTCTGAACAAGCAGCTAAAATCATTATTATTCCTATCAACATCATTAAACTTTTTTTCATTCTATCCCTCCTCACCCTGTTAGACGGACAAAAATTAAATAAGTCACATATTTTTTTATAATCTTTCGCGGTTGTCTCTAACATTTACTAAACAAGCATTATTGACATCTATTGGGTTCGTCTATAACGATACTTCCCGATACATTTAGCTTATTCCAAATCCACTCCTGATAAATCCGGTCAATTTCAATTTCCAATTCTTTTTCATTCAGATTTTCATTAATTTCTAATTCTTCAAAAGTAAATGTCTCTGTTGCCTCAGTTCCTTTAAAGGCATTACTAGCAAATGAGAAAGTTATAGTTTTAACCAGTTCATTCAACTCCCACTATGAAAAGCAAAATAGGATACTTCATTTAACAATCATATATATCAATGGGTTTAGTTTTTATGTAGATCGAATACAACTTCTAAAATATAATCAAGTACTATATCATGGTGTTGATAATTTTTTTATTATAGTTGCTAAAATGGCAATAAATAAAACGATGGCGCTATTTATTAATAAATAGTATCCTATCTGCATGCCGTAAAATATCGCAAAAGCATCACGAATAACAAAAAGTGCTACTGCGCCACCGATTGCCCCCAAAAAAACTGCTGAAAGTAATACGGTAAAAGCTGCATAGTATAGGCTTTTCTTTTTCTTGTAATATATAAAACCAATAAGATTTGCAACCACAATAAAAACGCCCATAAGTATTAAGAAAAAATCACTCATCTAGCTCTCCCCTTCGTAAAAACCTATTTGCCCATTTGAATTAAAGTCATTTGACATTTTTGTCATAACACTTTGCTATTTAAGTGTTACAACCAAGCTACGTTAGTTTAATTGAATGGCAAGAAACAAAGTTATTATAAAAAGATATCTTGATTCATTTTTTCTGATCTTTATAGTATCATTTTTCATGTGTCACACGATCATTAGTTCACTTCACAGAAATCTTCATATTGAAAGGATACGTGACTATGGAATATACACTAAAAGATGAAAGTTTTGATTTTAGCGAAACAGAAGTTACACATGAAGTATTTAAAATTGGAGAGCCAGAAGATGGCCTTTTCGAAATTGAATTCAAATTAACCTTCTCTTACGGATTCTTGAATTACTCACATAACTTTGTTTGGCTCAATCAAGATATCGAAACATTACTTGAACAATTGAAGAAAATGGATGGAAAGAATAATGGAACTTTAAGTGTGCTTTCACCAGGCGTTTCATTCTCTTATTCACAAGACCCTCATGATGAAAACTTTTATGAGTTCACGGTTTTCATGGATACTGGCTATATTAATTCGTATATGGGAACTGAATCAAAACTTGGAATCACTCTATCCGCTACCCGGAAAGATATTGAAAATTGGGTTGCGTCTTTTCTAAAGAACTAAAAGAAAAAATTGACCATATTAATCTGAAGACTTTATACTTTGTTTATGGTCAATAATTGCCCTTCCGCTAATAGGAGTTGTTTAGGATCAATAATTTCATGTAGTAATATACTTGATTTATTTTGTATCGTTAATTCAGTTGGATTTATTACGTGTGCTATCTGAACGGTGCATACATCATAAGGTGCAGTATTATTATGGATATACTGGAGTAACTCACGCAATTCCCACTGTTTTTCTACACCATTTATAATTTCTCGTTGAACGGGATAATCAAAACCGGGAATGATCCACTCTTCTGTCTCTACAAATTGTAGAGACGCATTACCATCTTCCAACTTTTTATCTGAGGCAATATAATAATAATTTGTCATTTCACCACTTCTTTCTATCATCATCTGCTATTTCCAATACGTTCTTTTTGAATCTGTTGTAAATCTTCCTTCTGCAATTCAACGTAATCCCCCATGTATCCTACTAATATATATTCGAATGAATGTTTTCATTGACCTTCCCCATTTCCTTGCCTTTGTCATCTTGGGTTTTACAAAATCAACATCAACCAATTGAAAACAACATCGCCCTCTAATTGATTGGAAAGTAATGGCGTATTTTGTTTCAGTATATAATAACTTCTAATAGTATGGAAATATATTCTAACTGTTGTTATAATTTGATTTATGTGAAGTCCCTTTCATTCTTACTACTCTTCTTTTAGTTTGCAATTCCTTTAGTAAACGTTTCGTGTTCTATATATGATGTTTTTCTTAATTTAAAGGAGGAATATTACGAGTGTAAAACTACCCTAAGAAATCAGATGTAATTTTGATAGTAAAGGGGTAGTAAGAATGAAAAATCAATCGTTTCGTTTTTTATGGATTGGCCAATCAATGGCTAATTTAGGTGATGTTTTTTATATTGTCGGGATTATTTCTTTATTGTACACACTTACGGAGTCGCCTTTTGCATTAGCACTGGTGCCTTTCATTAATATGTTCGGTCGCTTTATAAGTGGTATTATTGCGCCATGGTGGATCAATCGATTTCCTTTAAAGACATTGCTCGTTAATTCACAAGCAAGTAAGACCATTCTATTGGTTGTTCTATCGCTTTTATTAATCTCTGAAACGACGACCAATTTATTCATCATTCTAACGTTTGTGGGGTGTATTGCGTTTTTGGATGGCTGGGCATCGCCGGCAAGTCATGCTATGCTGCCTCGGTTGGTACCAAAAGAGCAACTTGTAAAAGCAAACAGTTTCTTCTCTATCGTCTCTGAAACCATGAACTTAGGAGGCTGGGCACTCGGAGGTGTAGTTGTCGCATTGACGAGTGGACAATTTGTTATTATCGGTACAGTAGGCTTTTATATATTTGCAACGATGATGATGTTCGGTATTGACGATCCCACTCCATTCCAGAAAAAAGAGATTAAAGGTAAATGGGGTAGTGAATTAACCCAAGGTTGGCAGATTGTATGGAGAAATCCGCTTTTCAGGAGTCTACATGTGTTCATCATCTTTGAAGCGATTGCCAATGTTGTATGGATTGCTTCTATTCTCTATATCTTTGTGATAGAAGTTCTAGGTCAGACAGAAGCTTGGTGGGGTTACATTAACACAGCTTTCTTCTTGGGTATGATAATTGGAGGAATCATCTGCACTCGTTTTATAATTGTGGTTGAAAACAATCTGAAACGCTTGCTTATTCTATTGTCGTTTGGCATTAGTCTTGTCACTCTTCTTTTCGGAGTAACAACCATTCCCTGGATTTCAATACTACTTGTGATTCTGAATGGAATTATTCAACAATTAAAAGGCATCGTAAGTGAAACAATTCTTCAAAAATCCGCGACTACTGATGAACTCCCTAAAATTTATGCCGTTCAAAGTGCTTTAATATCACTGTTATTCGGTATTTCTTCAATAAGCTTTGGAGCTATTGCGGAGCTTTGGGATGTCAGGATCACATTTGTTCTTGCAGCAACATTGTTAGGACTTGGTGCTCTCTTTGCATTAATTCGCAGTCGGGATTTCAGCATTACAACTAAATAATATGCTTAAATCTTTAGATCGACTTATTGGTTTTAAAGATTTAACTAAGGCAATTAATATAGTTTAATAAAAAACGATTGGGCAGTTTAGTTGTCCAATCGTTTTTTTAAATCCTACTATAAATAAATTATTTTGATCCTAAATTGCAATCAATAGTATCCACTTTATTTTGATCTTCTTTATCTTTACTGACATTTTCTTCTGAACAAGCAGCTAAAATCATTATTATTCCTATCAACATCATTATACTTTTCTTTTTCATTCTATCCTTCCTCATAATCAAGATCAATGTCCAAATATAGTTCTTCATATTTGTAAACATCGTATTTTCCAATAACATAATAATTACTAGAGGCTTCATCACTAGGCTTAAGTTTATTAAAATCGACTACATCTAGTGCATCAGATATCATTTTTAAATGATATCGTAGTTCATTTGTTGAATAAAGTGTTTGTGTTAGTCTAAAAATAAGAGACTATTAATTATTTTGGAACCTATGTATATGTTTACCATTAAAGTGACCGGCCCGCTCAGGTTTTTCACCTGATTCCTGTATACTCGTCGTTTGCTCGACGAAGAATCAAAACTCTCTATATAACTTCTACTAAGCAGATAGACTTTGCGGAGTAAAATCACTAGACCGTATAACTGGGGTAGGGTTCTGTTTTTAGCGTTTTAATATCTAAAAGCTCTTTTTCAAATCCGTGTACATAATAAATGATAAATAGGAGATCATATTTATGTATTCAATTTAAAGATTGTAGTACCTAGATGTTTTCACTAATATTAAACTCGAGTATAAAGGGGGCAATAAACTTGAAAATCAGACCATCTGTCAAGCCAATTTGCGAAAAATGTAAAGTGATCAATAGAGGCGGAAAGGTAATGGTGATTTGCGAAAATCCCAAACATAAACAAAGTCAAGGTTAACGCAAGATGCTCTATACCAGTCTTAAAGCGTATAGAGTAGTAAATAGATGCCTATCCGAAATAGAACTTAAAAGGAGGTTATTAAATGGATAAGAAAAAATATACGGTAGCTGGAACGAATATAGACGAAGTAAAAAACTGAATGCAGAATCTGGTCTATCTTATAATGAAATTAATGAAGTTCTTACCAAAGAAATTGAACAAAGAAAAAGAGCAAATGTTGCTGAGTATAAAAAATAATTGGCAATATAAATATTTTCGAGTTTCAAATCGTAATTGATTTCCTTGATAATATATCCCCCTGATAGCTGTGTTCGTTTATATAGTTATCAAAGTGCTTTTCCGCCGTTTTTCTCACTAAATTTAACTGCTACAAAAATCAAAGTAGCACCGGGATATTACGCAACATAACTAATATTTTTTTCATACGTTCATCCTGTCCTGCCCATTAAGCTATTAATAACCTTTAGAGGCACTAACCTTCTGCCGTTAATGCCTCTTTTGGCTGAATTCAATTATGGATTGCAAATAACAACCTCCATTTATTAATCCGGAAATATTGCTTAGCCGGCGCAAATCCTAGTTTAAGAATTGCCCCCAAAGATTGAACAGTAAAAATACTAAAGTAACCAATAGTAAAATCTGTCTCAACTTAATCTCTCATTCTATTTAGAATATTCACATTACCATTTATTCATATGTCAGACGATCTGTATTGGTAATGTTTTCAAAAATAACGTAATTCTATTGAAGTGAATGGCTCGTTATTGTTTCATAACTACACAGCCTCTTACACAAGCCACTATTAATTGGGCAATTATTTTTTATTGAGCTACGTTAACAATTGCTCTAGACATTTACATTCGGTGGATTTTTTATAGGTTTACGCATAGGATACTTTGGGAGGGAAGCGATGAATAGTAATGTGAATTTCAATTCAATTTGCAATGATTTTGCCAACATTTTAAACGGAAAGAGCAAAACAAAGAATCATACTTGCTCCGTATCTTTACATCGCACATTTGGTGTTAAAATGATGGGGAAGGATGCTTCTTCTATTTTAGGAGTTAGTGTTGAGTTTTACGATCTAGATAACCAAGGAAATGCTTTAAATATCTCTGAAATAGCTGTATTGCAAGAGGAAATTCCGGCGTATCTATTCGCATTGACACAACAAGGTATTATTGTAAGTGCTATTCACAATCATTGGCTTTTTACTGACCCACCGCAAATTATGTACATTCATGCCCAGTCAGTTGAACCGCCGCTTCAGTTTGCGAAAAAAATGGTTTATGCATTTTCGCAATTAAACAGTTTGCCGGTAGCGTCAGTATAATATCGGTAGGTATATGATTAAAAGCTTCTCTTGTGATCTGAATTATTTATGTAATCTAGCGCCCTCCCCCTCTAGGTGGGAGTGGCTTATTATAAACCGTTCAAAAGCATTGAGTTCTTTTTATTTGTAGACGTTAAAATTGATCCTCTTTGACATACTTCTTTAATTCTTCTCTACCATAGTCCTTATTCAATCTACCATTTATTGATAGATGATTTCCGGTACATATACTTCCTCAAATAGTTCCTGAAGTACGGAAAGCTCTGCAATAGTAGACAAGCTAATGATTGTCGTAGTTTATCACTGCGGCATATATGTGGAATTTTTCAAGTTGAAGTGAGAAGTACAATGTCAATTGCTAGAGACATTCAAGTTTAGTAAGTTCCATAAAAACAGGACTGCCCTGCATCTATGCAGAACAGTCCTGTAACGGAACTATTAATAATTCGAGTCTGAGACTTCGCCTTTTACGATACTAATACCCGAGCTTGCACCAATACGTGTAGCTCCTGCTTCGACTAGCGCATCGAAATCTTCTCCGCTGCGCACGCCGCCGGACGCTTTGACACCAATGTTTGGGCCAACTGTCTTCCGCATAAGAGCGACGTCTTCTACCGTTGCTCCGCCTGTTGAGAACCCAGTTGACGTCTTGACGAAATCGGCGCCCGCTTTGACGGATAGCTCGCATGCACGAATGATTTCTTCATCTGTTAACAAGCATGTTTCGATGATAACTTTGACCAATGTACCGTTAGCCGCTTCGACTACCGCACGAATATCTGATTCAACCCATTCGTCATCTCCGTCTTTCAGCGCTCCGATGTTGATGACCATGTCGATTTCTCCTGCTCCGTTCGCCACTGCATCTTTAGTTTCGAATGCTTTGACTGCAGAAGTAGTCGCTCCAAGAGGGAAACCGATTACCGTGCAGACCAACACATCGCTGCCTTTTAGCTGTTCAGCGGCATATGAAACCCAGCCCGGGTTAATGCACACTGATTTAAATTGATAGTCTTTTGCTTCTTGTATGAGCGCCGCGACTTTGTCTTTCGTTGCGTCGGCTTTCAATAATGTATGGTCGATCATTTGTGCTTTATTCATTTATGAACCACTCCTTTAATTATTTTGTAATTTCGTCATGCACAAGTGTTACAGGCTGTACTTTAGAAGCCGAAACTCCGTAAGCATGATAGATCTTTTCTTTTACGTCTTCGATATCTTCCGTGTTGCTGTGAATCGTCACGAGAGATTCGCCCACTTCTACTAAGTCACCGATTTTCTTATGCAGCACTAGCCCAACCGCCAAATCGATTTCGGATTCTTTTGTTGCGCGTCCCGCACCTAGAAGCATTGCAGCCGTACCGATTTCATCCGCAGTAATCGCAGATACATATCCCGCTTCTTTAGCTGGCACGTCTATTGTAAACTTGGCCGTAGGAAGCTTTGATAGATCGTCAATGACGGATGTGTCGCCGCCTTGAGATTGCAAGAACAGTTTAAATACTTCAAGCGCTCTGCCGTTTTGAATAACTTCTTCGAGCATTTTTCGTGCTTCTTCCGTCGAGTCCGCTTTTCCTGCCAAACGAACCATATGGCTACCGAGCGTCAAGCACAGTTCGTGCAAATCTTCTGGTCCATTGCCTTGCAATGTTTCGACGGCTTCTTTGACTTCGAGAGCATTTCCGATCGCATAACCGAGCGGCTGGTTCATATCCGAAATTACGGCCATCGTTTGACGACCGATTTTATTTCCGATTTGCACCATTTCTCCCGCCAGTTCACGAGCCATATCGAGGTCTTTCATGAACGCGCCTGTTCCGACTTTTACATCAAGAACAATTGCATCCGATCCCGCCGCAATCTTCTTGCTCATGATCGAGCTTGCGATCAACGGAATAGAACTGACCGTTGCCGTGACATCGCGCAGACTGTAAATCTTCTTGTCTGCAGGAGTGATATTGCCGGATTGTCCGATCACCGCAATTTTGTTCATATTGACAAGATCGAAGAATTCTTTGTCTGTAATTTCGATATGGAAACCAGGAACGGACTCTAGCTTATCAAGTGTTCCGCCCGTATGACCCAATCCGCGGCCCGACATTTTAGCTACCGGGATACCAAGTGCAGCGACAAGTGGCGCAAGCACGAGTGTTGTCGTATCGCCAACTCCGCCTGTAGAGTGTTTATCCACCTTCACGCCTTCAATAGCAGACAAATCGACTTGGTCGCCTGACTCTACCATCGCCATTGTGAACTGCGCAGTTTCTTCCAACGTCATCCCTTGGAAATATACCGCCATTTGAAACGCCGACATTTGGTAATCTGGAATTGATCCGTCCGTATATCCATTGATGACAAATGAAATTTCTTCATTTGTTAACACATGTCCATCTCGTTTTTTCTCAATCATATCTACCATACGCATAGCATCCACCACTCCTGTTTTTAAATTTATGTTTCATTTCTATTATAGAAATAGGCCAATGACAGTCGCTGAAAGGACTGAAGCCAATGTTGAACCCAAAAGTAATTTCAAACCGTTTCTTGCCACTTCGTCTCCTTGTTTTGAACTCAACGCCTTGACAGCTCCTGTAATAATCCCAATGGAACTGAAATTCGCAAAACTAACAAGGAACACCGATATCATACCTACTGCTTTCGTTGATAGACCAGCCGAAATTTCCTTAAAACTCAACATCGCCACAAATTCGTTTGTGACAAGTTTGGTTGCCATGATGCTGCCGGCTTGTACACTGTCTGCCCAAGGCACGCCCATTACAAAGGCAATTGGCGCAAAGATATACCCCAAGATAGTCTGGAAGGAAACGTTGAACATCATTTCAAAGAGATAATCGATTCCGTTCATCAATGCGATGAAACCGATCAGCATGGCAGCTACAATAACCGCGACTTTAAAACCATCCATAATACTTTCGCTGATCATCTGGAAGAATGACAACTTCTTTTTCGACTCGATCGTTAGCGTATCTTCTTCCTCCGATAATTCATAAGGGTTGATGATACTTGCGACAATCAGTGCCGACATAATATTGAGCGCAATCGCCACTACGACAAACTGCGGTTCGATGATTTCCATATATGCACCAACGATGGCAACACTGACTGCACTCATCGCGGAAGTACAAAACGTATACAAACGTCTTTTTGAAATATCATCCATTTGGTCCTTGATAGTTAAGAACACTTCGGACTGCCCGAGAACCGCAGAGGATACGGCTATGTAGTTCTCCATTTTCCCCATGCCATTCAACTTACTTAGAACGATTCCTACATATTTAATGATGAACGGTAAGATCTTGAATTGATTCAATATACCGATCAACACGGAAATGAACACGATTGGCAATAAAACGTTCAAGAAGAATACGTATTCTCCTTCATTTTCCAATCCGCCAAACACGAAGTTGACTCCCGTTACCCCAAGATCAACTAGCTTCGAGAATAAAGCTGAAACAAAGCCAATGGAGACTACGCCCACTTTTGTATTTAACAAAATAAATGTCAAGACAAGCTGGGTTATCAGCATGATCACAATCGGTTTATAGCGAATTTTCCTGCGGTCTACACTGACAATCAAGCCCACGATTAACACGAGCAACAATCCAGTTATATAAAATACAAAGTTCATCATATTTCCTCCCTTGCATGTTGGTTACGCTTACACTTTGCTTCTTGCACACCATTTTCCTTAGGATACCATTGCGACCTGACTTTATGTATAGTATATCACAGACTTTGAGCAGATGTGCAATGCAAGTGAAACATTGTTCATTCCGAATAAAAAAAAAGAATCACACTTTTAAATAAGTGGATTCTCCTAGTTTACTATTGGTGGAGCAACAAAGCCTGTGCTGTGTACTGGTCGGTTATGAAGATGTTCGCATAACCACCCTGAAGCGCTCCGTGAATGGCTTCTACTTTGCGGTTTCCGCCAGCCACAAGAATAGACTTTTCTTTTTGCTTCAACTCTTCCAGCCGGATCCCAATCGTCCGGTCACTGACGGTGGTCTTGCAAACTTCGCCTGTACGTTTGAAAAAGCGTGAACAAATATCGCCAATCGCTTCTTGTTGGAGTTGCTGTTCTTCTTCAGTCGTCAAATAACCAAGACGGAATAGTAGCGATTCGCTATCGACCGCACCTACCGTAAACATGGCGATATTCGCCTGTCTTCCAAGTTCAATGAGACGGTGCATATAGCGGTCCGATTCAATCACCTCTTTGACTTCAGGCGTGTCGACCAGAACAGGGAGTGGCAAGTAACGCGGAACAGTATGGAAGGCTTCCGCAAATTTATAAACCGTTTCAGAATCGTATGTATTAACGTCCGACAGGCCAATACCGCCTTTTAGCTGGATGACTTCGACTCCTTTTACATCTTTTTGCTTCAACGCGTTGGCTACCCGATACATCGTCCGCCCCCACGTCACGCCAAGGATATCGCCGTCTTTTATAGTTCGATGCAAATAATCCGCCGCTTCCGTGCTGATGGCTTGAATCACATCTCCCTCGTCTTCTACTGCCGAGTACGCAATATTCACTTCTTCGATTTGATATTTGTGCTGCAAAGATTTCGCCAATTGATTATTATCATGAAAAGGATCGATAATGTCGATTTTCACATAGCCATTCTTTTTCGCTTGTTGCAGAAGCCTCGAAACGGTCGGCCTCGAAACGCCTAGTTTTTTTGAAATGGCGAGCTGAGTATAATCAAATTGATAGTAAAGTTTGGCTGCCTCTATAATAAGTTGCTTTTTATCAATCTCCAATGCGAGTCCCCCTTTATATTCCGACCTAATCATGAGTCCGAAACTGCTAAACTAGGCCGAGTATATCACAGTCGTAAATCAGCGGAAAGCCGCTCTCACATTTATTCCTCGCGAGGCGATTTTTTTACTCCCAGAAGATCAGCTCTTATTTTCTTATATCCATTGACAATATCAAAAATACTTATGAAAAACACAATCCATAGAAAAGGGTTCGATAAAGATAAACCAACTTGTGAAATACCGCCCATTAGAGTAAAGATTATAATTAATGAAAAGAAATACGTAAGTAATATAACTTGCCACAAAGGATTAAATCTTGAGACATCCTCTTTTTGAGGTCGATTCATAAAAAGGCTAATAACAGTAATCAATAGTATGAGTCCAACAAGTATTGATTTGGGTATATTTATAAAAGGAATCAACTTGGGAAAGAAATCATAAATCAGTAATAATGTGAGTGATACTAGTGCTATAATGCCCCCAAAATAACGTTTCACTTTACATCACCTCTTCAAACATATTAAATTTCTCACTATACACAATTAGAGAAATAGATGTTTACTCTGCATTCATCTCTTGCATTATTAAACAACTTACGGATAAAATCCATAATTAGTATTATTATACAGTTTTAAAATAGAATATACACCTCGTTCTTAAAACGTAAAAATTATAGGATCAAACAGCAAACGACGACAGTAAAGACCATGATGAACTTCAGCATCTTCGGCAATCATATACGCACCAAATAACAAAGCCCCTCATTCATGTCCATTCACGACATAAACAAAGGGCTTACTTTTGTAAAAATTACTGTTCCTCTTCCTCATCACACGGCGGCTTCCTAACAATCGTCTTTCCACTTGAATACAACCCACTTGCCGACAACCCCATAATAATCCCTCCGAGTATCCCAGACTTCCAATCCTGGGGAAACAAGTAGAAGATTCCGCCACCGATGCCTAATAGTAAAGAAAAAATCGGAATCAGTTTCTTCGGCAATCCGTACATCTTTAAAATTTCCGTTAATCCGATAATAACGGGGATTAATACAATATCTGAAACTTCCAATGCGTGTCCTCCTCTTTTTACTATTCTATTCAGACTGTATGCAAGATGAATCGGCGGTTTGCATACAGTGTAGAAGAAAGATTGCCGAAAGGAGATACGTATGGTCACTGGATTGCTCATAATTTTGGGATTAGTACTTTTATTGCCGTTTACCGTTCCGAAGATCGAACGTAATTTGGAAATGTTTTTATTCGTTATGGGATGCGCTGCGGCATTTGTCAGTGGCGTGTTGCAATGGGAGTTGTGGATGCAGGCGGTACGCGATCCCTTGCATATTACGCTTGCCGTTCTTGTAGCAGGAATTCTTTTTCGCTGGATACGTAAACCGTTTGAGAAGACTGTGCTTTCAGTAAGTCGAATTCTACCATTCCGACTTTTTCTGGCATTGACTATTATGATGTTAGGGTTGATCTCAAGCGTGATTACTGCCATCATCGCAGCGCTAGTTCTCGTGGCTATTGCGTCCGTCTTGCAGATGGATCGACGTTCAGAAATCCGCTTTGTGATACTCGCATGTTACGCAATCGGCATGGGTGCTGTTCTGACGCCAATCGGCGAGCCACTTTCAACGATTGCGACGAATAAACTCGACGAGGACTTTTACTATCTAATGAACTTACTCGGTACAGATATCCTAGCTGGTGTCTTCGTCTTCGGACTGCTCGCTTTCCTCATCATTCGTCCACGCAACCGTTCGCTGTTCCGTTCTTCCGGACAAGCGGCAGAGTCATACATAAGTATTTTTGGACGCAGTGTAAAAGTATATGTATTTGTATTAGCTTTAACATTACTTGGCGCAGGATTTGAGCCGCTGATCACGCTGTACTTGCTTGACCTGCAGCCCTTGACACTGTACTGGATCAATATGATTTCAGCTGTACTTGACAATGCAACACTGGCTGCCGCGGAAATCAGTCCCGCGATGGACGAGTCAACGATCCAAGCGCTGTTGCTCGGCTTGCTGATCAGTGGTGGGATGTTGATTCCCGGAAACATCCCGAATATTATTGCAGCCGGTAAACTCAATATCCGTAGCGGGGAGTGGGCGCGAGTCGGTGTACCACTTGGCTTGCTTGCGATGGTTGTCTATTTTGTTATTTTACTTTACAGACAATGAAAAAAAGACCGCGTAGGCGGTCTTTTCGTTTTACTCGATTACTTTCACCCAGACTCTATACTTTTTGTCATCCGTCTGAACCAATTTAGTATTAGGGCTCGGTGCATTATTTTTCTTTGTGAAGCCTGCTTCAAACGAAGATGTTTTAGTACTCTCCCCTAGATTTTCCTCAGAAGGCATGCCGATTCCAATCGCATCCGTTACTGTCCACGTATCATCTTTCTCTCTGTTCAACTTTGCGATAAATATTTCTTCTGTGTCATCTAATGTCCCTTTATAGACACTGATTACTTTATTATTATCGACTTCCAACGTGCGGTATATTTTCACAACTTCCGCATAACCTTCATCTGTATGAAGCTGTTCGAGTGCCTCTTGTGGCGTGTTCGATGTACTGTTCTTATCTGCGGTCTGACAAGCAGCCAGTATAACTGCCAAAAATGTAATATAAAATAGTTTCCGAAGCATAAGATCCTCTCCTTATCTATTTTATTGAATACCCTACTACGGGTTATATTCAATTATTATTTCATCTTAGAATCTATTAATTAAAAAATACGTTCTTTGTTTTTCTCGATAAGCTTGAAATGCACGTCTGATGACGATCCACTATAGATATGATTACTCACATCCGAGATATCGAGAATTTCATTGAGCTCAATGAATTCTGTACGATTTCCTTCCACTGTCATCGTGTAAGGCCCTCCTATATTCATCAGTGACTCCATTTTCGATCCTTCTGAGCCAAATCCTGTATCCATAAACTCCAGTTCGAATGTTGCGGGTTTGCTGCTGTGATTTTTCAATGTCAGCTCACACTCCCCCTTCATTCGTACATTATCTTCTACTGTATCAAATGTACATTCACCGTTCTGGTCGTACGAAATCGCGCCAATTCCACTCGCGATCGTTTCCTGATATGCCGTCACGAGATAGCCTGGAAGCAGTGCGTACAAAAACAACACCAGTACAGCCGCCACTACATAAAATTTCTTCAACCCATAAATCAGTAATGCCATTGCGATCAAGAATATAGTAGTAGCCACTATCCCTTTCCACACGAATCCATCTTCGTTTTGAATAGGAAACGACATAAAGGTAATGGTCGCCCCTATGAGCGGGTTATTCGGGTAGGGGAAAAATAAAAACATACAGATGGCAAGCAGCACCACTGCGCTTATAAGTGCGGTTATATTTTTTATCAAAACGTTTCTCCTTCAGTTGAAAAATTGTTCATCTACTTATTTAATTTGTCTGCAATCGATTGCAGGATTTCATTTTTCCGTTCTTGTAATTTAAGAAGTTTCAACGCAAACCATACACTAAAAATCAGGAATACGATTGGGATAATGTAGATCAATAGGCTGAAAATAGATATAAACGATAAAAACATATTGTTGTGCATATGTACTTCCTCCTTTCATGACTTATGTGGACCGCTTCTTTTTTGAAAACAGATTAGATACCAGCCTCGGATTGCAATACATCACTTGGTTCCTTCACTTGCAAGACGTTCTACTGCTCAGGAGAGTGATTTCTCCATAGAAACTACAGCAATTGACGTACCATCCGTTCTATGTAATACGGATTCTTCACACACATGATAGCCGATCGATTGATAGAGCGAGATATTTTTCTGCACATCTGCTCGCACTTTGCATGCTACTACTCTTTTCCCTTGTTGTGTCGCATAATCCTCTAAAAAGCGGAGTATTTCTTTCGCGATGCCTTGACCTTGTCTTTCTGGCACGACAGAAAATCTAGAAAAGTAGAGGCTCTCCTCTTCCAATCGAAAACGAACCATCGCAACGGGTTCTTCTTCTATATAACCGATAACCGCCTGTTCCCCATCTTTCAATGCAGCTGTAATACTCTCTACCGTTTCTTTCAGCGCACTCGTTGGCGGTTCAGCATGTTCGTATATCAAAAAGGCGCGAATCATCACGTCACGGATAATTGGCGCGTCAGATAATTTTGCTTCGATAATGTTCATAGTCACCCTCATTTCAAATCATTCTAGTGTTCTCATGAAAATACAGAAGTGAACGCTGCAATGTCTCCATTCTCAAACAGCTCAATCGTCTCATACTCTTTGTCTAACTGAATTTCATAGAGTGTCTGTTCTTGAAACGTTTTTGATTGACCTTTGTCTTGATCTTTATCATACAGTATACGCAATGTATCTCCGTCGCCTTCTACGTCAAAGTTTGCAAATTCTGCGGCATAATCTTCTTGATTTTCATGAGAAGCGTTAAAATAAATGATCAGTTTATCTTCCGACGTGTTGAAAAATAAGTACACACCATTATCAACTTGTGCTTGTTCGTAGAATTCCTGATCGCTCTTACTCAAGTCCTTTATCGCTACTTCTTCATAAGACAACGTCCGGTTCGTGTTACATCCTACGAGCACTAGTGCACAAAGAGCCATTACCAAAAGTTTTTTCATCAACTCTCCTCCTGCCTTTTGTGTGGTAAAGAGTGAAGATTTCTTTAATTATCTATAACACTACTATTTCCCATGTTTTATGTAAAGCAAGTGCAAAAAAACACTGCGGGAAAGAACAGTGTTTTTTGATAATAATATAGAAAGTTTACGTAGTCTGTATATCCGGATTTATTTGAAGTTATTGACTAACTAAGTGTGGTTTCCCGACTCATTTAGTCCAAGATCCTAAAAAAGCGGTGTTCTATGAGCGGTCGTGGATCGTCTATGATCACTTGCACTGAACCTATGATCACCCGCGGACGCGGATAGAGCGAATATCACGTGCGATAGAGCGGTCAATCCCATTCTATGAGCACTGGCGCAAATCTATGAGCGGATACGGACGCAAACACGCACCCGCCCTAATCCATTATCCACGATTCCATATTCAAAGATGAACCCTAGTTGATCGAAATGCAAGGCGCAGCCTTCTCGTCTCCCACTCACTTTGTCCTAAATCCAATCACCGATATTTAATCCAGCCGCCATCTTTCTTCTCGCCACTCCCACGCTTGCTCAAACGCCCAAGCACAAACGCTCCAGCAACTAAACCAATCGCCGTATTCGTTTTCTTATTAAACACTTGCTTGACAATCAAATTCATATTCTGCGGACGCTCCGCTAATCTTCGCATGAAGTACCCGTACCAGTCCTCGCCAAATGGTACGTATGTACAGAAGTTATAGCCCTCTTTCGCCAGTTGCAACTGCAACTCGTTGCGGAAACCGTATAACATTTGGAACTCGAACTGATTACGGGAAATATCATGCTCCTTCACAAATCGCTTCACATGATTGATGATATTGTGGTCATGTGTCGCAATCGACGTGAACGTTCCATGCAATAGATGTTCTTCAATAATCTTTATATAATTTTCATCAATATCAGCTTTATCCATATACGCGACATCAGGCGACTCTTTGTAAGCGCCTTTCACTAAACGAAGACGTGTATCTTCGTATCTTTTCGTATTGTCCATCGCATTGTGGAAATACGCTTGAATGACCGTACCGATATTTTTATAGCCCGCCACCTTCAATTCATCGAGTAGCTTAAACGTCGGGTTTAGTCGGTCGTAATTTTCCATGTCGAAATTAACGAAGATCTCGTTTTGGCTTGCACGTTCAACGATTTCTTCGATTTGTTGTTTGCAAAAGTCATAGTCAATATCGAGGCCAAGCTGTGATGGTTTGAGTGAGATGTGCGCATCCACTTGATGTTCTTGGATTGCGTCCACTACGGCTAAGATTTGTTCTTTCGCTTCGATGGCCTCGCTTTTTTCGAACACAAATTCACCCAGATTGTCGATCGTGCATGAAATACCTGCTTGATTGAGCTCTTTGACACTTTTGATCATTTCTTCGATGTTGGTTCCTGCCACCACTTGTTGGGCTCCTAATTGGAAGCCGTATTTTTGGGCAGCTTGATTCAATAGTTGATTTTCAGATAAACCGATAAAGAAATCTCTTAGCATAGTTTCCACCTCAATTGTATATTTAGTATATTGAAATTATAACACTATTTCGTCATGTAAGCCCATACAATAGTTTATTCAGTTTATTCTCAAAATCCGATAAATGGTAACATGCGATCTGCGGGACTATTCGGTTTGATGATTTCTTGTAAATCGAGTAACGGTATCGGGAAATAAGGGAAACCTGCCACGTAAGGAGAAATTTCGTACAATTGGAAATAAACAACCAAACTAGTATCACCTATATAGAAATCCTGATCAGGACGTATTTTAGTGAATGGTTCTAAGACGGGCGTTTTCCATTGCTGAATATGACGTCTAATATATTCCGAGATTTTCTGGACATATGGACTGCCCGGCTTGAATAAATCTTGCAAATTGTATTGCCTTCCCGTCTTCGTATCGAGCGTCAGCGATTTAACGTATGTCATACCATGCGCTCCGCCTGTGAATGAGTAGACGATTAAGTTGATGCTTAAAATATCACGTTGGTTATTTTTGACTTCGTAATTTGCCACCAATTCCACAAGACTTGATTCATAATAATTATTTTCCACAAGTAATTTATTCATTTCCTTGAAGAGTACGTCATTTAGCTTCTTCTGGACTTTTGGATCATCTAGTTTCGTGATGACAGGATAATACACATCCACTTTTGGCCTCGTATTCGATAGATGATACGTTTCTATAACAGCAGGATTTTTCATCGTTTCATCCTTCCCCAGACATTTGTCTACTATATGCAAGGGTTGGATGGAAAGTTTCTCGCTTTTTTTTCTGTCATATGATAGGATAAACACTGACTGATATGAGGATGTGAAGTAAAATGATCAATATTACATTACCTAAACCGGACGTAACGATCGTTCGCAGAAAACAAGAAATGGGACCGGATGAAACACCGATCAAGCCAATCTATGGTTTCATCGATTTTCATGATATTCCACGGGATAAAGGCGGCCTTTTGTTGTTCTTCAACCAAAGCGACGAGTTGTTATTCGTAGGAAAAGCACGAAAATTACGTCCACGTCTGAAAAAGCATTTTGAAGACCAAGTGTCTCCATTGCGTAATCACCGTGAAGAAGTAGCGAAAATTTCCGCTGTTATCATCGATGATCCAATGGAACGCGAAATCTACGAAACGTACGTAATCAACACACAGCAAGCCAAGTACAACGTAGAAAAAGCATTTTTCAGAGACTGAGCTGTCTGCCTTCGCAGACGGCTTTTATTTTTGTCTACAATCCGTCAGCTTCTCTTGATAACCGAACATCCATCACATCCGCCACATGAATTCTTTCTGTTCCGAACGGATCGCGCAGTACAATTGTCATCGTTTGCAAATCGAGCGCTTCAATCACCCCTTGATGAAAGCGGACTTCCCCATCATGCCACGTTTTGATCCATGTCTCACAACGTCTGCGCCAAGCTACTTCAAGCGTCTCCTGCATCGTTTGTAGCTCCCAGTCAGTCAACTCGAGTCGTTCTATATAGTGGTCCTCTCGTTGCCAATCACGCAGTCTCTCGAGGTGTTCAGGCAGCATTAGCGAGGTCCACTTCAATTTCCCTCTATCTCGATTCCTTTCCATCACGTATTCCCCATTTCTTAAGCGTATGTATGTTCGTAGTATACAGAACGTACATTCGAAAATCAATAGTAAAAAAGACCATCGCTTGAAAAGCGATGGCCGAGTGTTTATTTAGGTAATTTGAATGAACCGACAAACACTTCAAGTTCCTGCGCCATTTGATTGGTCTGCATGGAACGTTCTGAGATTTCTTCGATGCTTGCTGTCGTTTGCTCGGCAGCTGCTGCAATATTATTCGTCATATCTTCTATATTTTGTACAGAGTGTGTCAAGTGCTCGATCAACTGAACAGCTTCTGTTGATTTCGAAGCTTCTGACGTCATCAAGTTCGAGATGTTTTTAATTTCTTTGACAGTTTCTCCAACTGCTACGGAAATATTACTCAAAGACTCAGACGTTAGCTTCACCGTTTCTGTACCTTTCGTGATATGTTTCGTATTTTCTGATGTAGAAGTAATAACTTGCTGGATGCGATCCGAAATATCTTTTACCAGCTTCTCTACTTCAAGTACTTCCTGATTGGATTGCTCAGCAAGGTTTCGTACTTCTTCCGCAACTACCGCAAAGCCTTTACCGTGTTCACCTGCACGAGCCGCTTCAATGGATGCGTTCAATGCGAGTAAATTCGTTTGAGCTGCGATTCCTGCGATGGAGCCCGTGATATTTTGGATCTTCGTCGTAGATTCAACCAAGTTTTGGATGGTGTCTCCTACTTCCTGTGAACCATTTCGAATTAATTCCATATCGTCACGAATTTCTTCCGCACGTTTCGCGCCTTCTAGTGCAATCTTCATCGTTTCATTGGAATTATTTAGCATGGAATCGGCACTTTGCTTCGTGTTGTCCAAACCACTTGCTAATCCCGTCAGAATACCTGTTGCGTGCTCCGCAGACGACGTGCTATCCGTAACCGCTGTGACAACTTCTTCAATATTATTCGCAACCATCGTGATCGCTTCACGCATTTCAGAAAGTGATGCAGAAGTTTCTCCCGCGTTTTCAGATAAATGCTGCGAAGTCGTATTCATCGTCGCAATCATATCTTGTAAGTTCACCGTCATCCGATTCAGTGTACGAGCCAAGTCGCCCACTTCGTCTTGTGATTTCACTTCTGTCGGTTGAACCGCCAAGTCGCCGTCCGCAATTTTCTTCGCCTGCTCAATTAAACTCGTAATCGGCTTCGTTTTCCGGCGAATCAGGAAGCCTGTTCCGACTGAAGCCAGCAACATCGGAATGATACTGAGTAAAATCCCATCGCGTACGACATCCCATGTACGTTGTTTGACAATGTTGGCATCAAAATCAATGACACTTACTGCAATGATTTCTTTACTAGTATCCTGATCCTTATGAATAGGCGCATAACCTGAAAGTCGCTTCATGTCGCCATACTCGTAAGGTTGAGAGTAGGTTGGATGTTGGTGTTCAAGTAACTCATCAATCGCTTCTTTGTCCAAATGGAACTGATCTCCCGGTTTAAACCCTTTCGCCCTCAAATTATCGTCAAGCGCAATGAGTTTTCCGTCCAAATCCACAATATATTGTGTTTCAAATATATTCTTGTGTTCAGTTGTCCAGTTCAACGTCTTACCAATCTCATCTTGTGTATCTGCCTCACCAGCTAATGCCTTGTCCATATCACCCGGTCGAATCAATCCAGTAGTAATATTGGCACATCCATATGCTTCAATTCCTGCAGCGTCATATAATTTGTCATAAGCAGTCTTATATGTAGCTAGTGATGTAATGGCTAACATCACCACCAAGATTCCAGCTATAATCGTACCTAGCTGAAATGTTAACGAATCTTTAACTTTCATCAAACCTTATGCCCACCTTCCTATTTAGTTCATCTAGTTCATTCGTTGTCTTTATCATACGCTATCAATCTACAATTAAAAAGAAGAAAATGAAAAACTCTTTAAATATAAAATAATAAGCAAGACGTAGGTATTATTATCGTGTCACAACTGTTTCATTTCGTATATAATATTGTATGATGAATAGTATATAAACATAAAGTTTCTTGAAGGAAAGGGAGGCGTTCTTTTTGAATGAAAAACAAACAATTTTTAATTTGGTACATTTAATGGATCAAGTGACGAATAAAATGCTGATCCGTTTCCAGCAAGAATCTAAGCTGTCCCTAGGCATCTCCCATATCCTTGTGTTGCTAGAGTTACATAACAAAGGTGAGCAACGTCCTTCTGACTTGGCTGAGACACTAGGCTTTACACCCGCTTCATTGA
This sequence comes from Sporosarcina sp. P26b, assembly GCF_002743245.1. Lineage (NCBI taxonomy): Bacteria > Bacillati > Bacillota > Bacilli > Caryophanales > Caryophanaceae > Sporosarcina > Sporosarcina sp. P26b. Next base: position 86,464 of record NZ_PDYW01000003.1, on the reverse strand, counting down.
CGCATTTGTCGTCAAAGCTCATTAAAAGCGAGTTTATTACGTTGCGGAATGATGAAAAAGACCGCAGAACAAAGTATTGGAAAATAACTCCCATGGGCCTAGAAATTTTAGGTGAAGCACAGAGATGTGGAATGCAAGTGCGTTCGGAGTTCTTTAGTCACTTATCGGAAGCTGAACGAAATAGTTTAATCCAAATTTACACTAAGTTAAATAACACGTTTGTTTGAGGGGAGCTGTTCCACTACGGAGCAGCTTTTTTGTTTTGGCAAGGGTATAGCTAGATAACTGGTAAAGGCTGTTGCGAACTCGCTCATTCTTCCATACAAAAAAGCTGCCCCATAAAATCAGGACAGCTTTGAATAATGTATTAACGTAATTTGATAGATCCGCCGTCGACCATCATCGTTTGACCGGTGATGTAAGAAGCGTCTTCGCTCGCTAGGAATACTGCGGTGCGACCGATGTCTTTCTCTGGATCACCAAGGCGTCCAAGTGGATTTTTCGCAAGAATCGCTTGATAAGCTTCGGGATTTTCTTTACCCCAATGCTCAATGCCTGGTGTTTTAGCAATTGGTGAAATAAGGTTACACGTGATACCGTATTCTCCCCATTCATTCGCCGCCACTCTTGTGATCCCGCGGATAGCTTCTTTCGCCGCAGCGTATGAACCTTGGTTCACATCACCGTTTAATCCTGCACCGGATGAGAAGTTAATAACGGATCCTTTTGACTCTTTCAAGTGCGGAAGAGCCGCTTGCATCAAGTAGAGCGTCGGATAAAATCCTGTATTGAACGACAGGTCTATGTCTTCTTGTGTCATCTCTTCAATAGATTTCATACGTGAAGCATGAGCGTTGTTAACTAAAACATCCAATTTACCGAGTTTCGTTACAACTTGCTCAACAATGGAAGGTAATTCTTCTCGTGCAGTTAAGTCCGCTTGAAGAAAAATCGATTGCGGAGAGATTTTCTGCAATTTTTCAATCGCCGCTTCGCCTGCTTCTTTGTTCAAGTCAACGATCGCAACAGTCGCTCCTTCTTTTACGAATGCCGTAGCGATTCCTAATCCGATGCCTCCTGCTCCGCCTGTGATGATTGCCACTTTTTTGTCTAATTTCATATGTATCATCTCCTTATTAATTTTATTTTAACATTAAACTAAATTCAATGTAAACTAATTAACCCCGTCCACACGTATGCTTCATATCAAGATTTCAGCTAGTGGAACTGCTGAAGGTTTACCAAATAAATAACCTTGAAATAATTGGTATCCTTTCGCTTTCAACCACTCAAAATCTTCTACTTCTTCTATCCCTTCCGCTAATGGAATCGCATCTACCGCTAGCGCTTTTTCAAGAAACTTCGCTGCTATAACTTGCTTAGCAGGATCAGTAGCGACACCTTGCACATACTTAATATCAAGCTTCATATAGTTCGGACGAAGAAAAGACAATACTTCAACCGTGTTATAGCCTTCCCCTACATCGTCAAGCGCATACTCGAATCCTCTTGAATGATAGTACTCCAAAATGGTTTTTAAATGGTCCATGTCTTCTACTTTTTCTGACTCCACTACTTCAAAAATCAAACGGTATGGGTCAATCTCCAAATCATTCGCTAATTTAATAGTAGATCGCAAGCAAAACTCAGGTGAATATATAGACGTTGGAATGAAATTAATGAATGCTTTTTGCGTAATACGCTTTGCATACCGAACGGCCGTCAGACGACAGACTCTGTCGAGAGCATATAACCTACCGCGTTCTTTTGCTGCGGTGAAGATTTCATTTGGATAGATCACTCTACCGTCTTTATGGTAGAAACGTGCGAGTAATTCATAAGCATAAATCTCAAGGTCCGGTGTAACAATAGGCTGATAGTGGCTCGTTAGTTGTTCATCTTTAATCACTTGGTCAATCCACTGCATTTCGACGACTTGCATGACTTCCGTGAACGGTCGCCAGTCGGTTTGGTCCAGACGAAACTGAATAGAATCCATTTCTACTGCATGATCGACGCAAAAGTCGTATAATTCTTTTATCCCTTGTTCTTTTACATGAAATGTTTGGTCTTCCTGGCGCACCAGCATGTGAGCTCGTTTCAAATGCTCTTCTATTGAAACGATCAGTGCGGGTTGCTGACATTTTTCAAATGATACTTCATAATCAATATCACGGACAATGCAACCTTTACAAGGCATTTTTTTCACTCCTTCTACGTCTGATTGAAAAATTATATCACATTTGAGGTACTTTACTCACATATACGATGTAAAAGTAGAGTATTTCTAGTTAATTAGCATGCCAGTGTTTAGATTACTTTCATTTGTGGAATGACAAGGATATAGAACGTTTACCCGTTTAAACGTAAGTAAGACGTTCAAGGTTAGAAACGCACTTATTATGTGGAGGTGACTAGATTGAAGGTGCTCTTGTATATTAGTGCCATAGTCGCCGTTGCGGCTTTAGTAGTTATCGCAATTGCTATTATCAAAACAGCCAAAGCGGTCAAAGAAGCAATGACAGATGTAAAAGAAACGATGAAACGTGTAGAACTGAAAGTGGGCGGGATTACGGATAAAGCCGATCAGCTCATGACGCAGACGAACCAAATTGCAGAAGATGCGAATGCAAAACTGCAATCGGTTGACGGATTGGCGGCTTCAGCGAAAGAACTTCGTGAATCCACCGAGTACGTGCAGAACTCTATCGCTAAAATGGCGGATCAAGTATCAGCGCCTCATGGCAAGTATGCCAAGTTGATGGAGCAGACGACTGCATTGTCTGAAGTAGCGTCCAAGATGTATTACAAAATGAAGCAGAATAACGGAGAGAGGTGAACTTGATGGATTGGGTACTAGGAATAGGCGTACTGCTAATTGGCATCGCGCTACTAATTGTCGCAATCGTGTTGATCAAACCGCTCGGGAAGTTGACCGAGGTGTTGGAGAGTGTCAAGAAGACGACCGATACCCTGCCGTCAACGGTAGCGGAAGTTACGGGTCAGACACAGCAGATCCTTCATACGACAAATGATACGATCAGTAATGTAAACAAGCAGATTTATGAAGTCACTCCTGTTTTCCAGATTGTTGGAGATGTCGGTGAGGCTTCACGTGAGGTAACGACGGCTGCACTGGATACGACGATTCGTTTTAAAGATCGTGTAGGCCATGCGGGTGAGTTTGTCCGAGAGAAAGAGTATAAAGGGTTGTATGGTGTGGCGACGCTGGCGTTTTATTTGATGCAGCAGCGCAAAGAGCTTAAGAAGATGCGACCATAAGTGGAAGAGCTGTTCAGAGAGTCTTACAGAGACTTTGTGAATGGCTCTTTTTTTTGTGGGTTGGGATAAAGAAGCAAACGTGGAGAAATAATAAAAGATAAAACATTAGTCAATTTCCCACTTTCAATCTGATTCTATTCTAAAGCGAAACACTATCTGTCCTACCTAAACCGAACGAAGGCGCCTCCCAAGCAGTAGGCGTAGTGAAGAGACAGGGACAGGCGCCCTTACCTGTCCTTGGCTTTTCACGGAAGCTATCTGCTAGCGCCGTAGTGAGTTCAATGACGTTTCTACTTCCCCACTCACTAGGTTAGAAGCAAAAAAAAGACTGAAGATCAAGCCTGGGTAGGTTTGGTCTTCAGTCTTTGCCAGCGCTTAGATAGAGTCTGGCGCTGGTAGTCTTTTTGTTGGTTGGTTCTGCTCTGCGTGGTCTTTTGCTGTACTTACGGATTGTTTACGCTTTTTGAAGATGTAGTAACCTAGCATGGCTGAACCGTAGATGTTGCCTAGTTTTTTGTTTTGCTCTGATGTGTCTGTGTGCTCTCCTTTTTGTTGGACAGATGATGACACGTCCACAAGTGAAGAAGTTAATTGATGTGTAGATTCGCCAAGGTCCCCGATTACTTGGAACAATGGTGTGAGATTTTCAATTTTTGTATTGATATCTGCTAATGAATCATTACTGTTTTTGATTAAGTTTCCTGTTTCATCCAAGATACCGTCAAGTTGTTTCGGAAGTGCCCCTACTGTCTCATCGACATCGTGTAGGATATTTCCAACTTGTTGTAGTACTTTAGCGAAATAGATAGCTAAAATGACGAAGGCAATACCAATCAGTATAACGCCAATTCCAACGAGATCCATTCTCAACCCTCATTTCCTTTTACGTAGTTTTTGTACTTCTTTTGCCGCGTTGCCATGAATTATAAACCTGAGCGCCGAACTCTCCATATTGAATGGCTTGAACGAACTTTTCTGTTCCCGGAAGAGAACCGTCCTCTTCAAACTGTCTTGTCCGTTTGTTTACTTCTTCACTCAAGTACTGGCTTGACCGTCCGATATTTTCAATAGTAGAAAATAAAGGTGTCGTTGCAGCGAGTTTCACTTGAACATCTGTTGCCAGTTGTTCCGTCTCATTTAAGGTTCCATATAATTGCTCCATGCTTTTGTCCAGCTCTGCCTCTACCCCTTTTACCGTTCCCATGACTGTCAGCAATAAGTTTGAAGACTTCGTCAGTAACAATGAAAGGTAGATGGCGACAATCAATAGTGAGATTGCGATCAATAGTAGACCAATGTACGCCATACATACATCCTCCTCTCTAACAGACTAAATACACCTTATCATTCTATACCACTCTCAGTTTTTCTAAAACATTAAACATCTAAAGTTCTGTAATCGGATTTAGGAATTTTACTTTTCATGTTTTGTAAATGGGGACGGGGAGAGAAAAGTTGATCTACGTTCCAGGCGGACGCGTTCGGGAGGGCTCGCGGTGAGCCAACTGTTCGCTTCGCTCTCTTAGTTGTCTCTCCTGTCGAGCTGATCCTCCCCGAGTCGCCGCCTTCCACTTCGATCAACTTGGTGTCGTTTTTTAACTTAGTTAGTATAAGATCAAACTCTAATATCGAAGAGATCAACCTATTATTGGTGAATACTACTTTATCATGAGCTGAATATAGAGTATTTCTATATTACAAAATCCCTCAGCTAATTTTTACAGGCGAGGGATTTTGTATTTGCTATGTATTTGGCAATAGTCATGCTATTTCGTGCAAAAAATCCTATGCCCCATTAGAAGCATAGGATTCTTTATTAATGTTCATGTCGTCCGACGCAACGCTCGCATTCGTACATTACAGATTCTTGCTTTTCCTTGAATTGGTTACCACATTCTGTACAAACCTTTTCCACCATTTGTCTCGTCTGCTCTGTGTTCTTTTTCATCGTTCATTCCTCCATTCGGTTAATTAGTATTCTTCTGTACTGATACAGCTTCTTTTCTTGTTATTAATATATAACAGAGTAGTCTGAGTTGTCATTCATTTCAGACAGAAGCTATTATTTCGCGACGAATTCCAAAAGAGCACGACGAATGATAGATTATGTGCTTTAAAATAGAAAGTGGTATGTCACTGTACTGACATACCACTTTTTTACTTTACATCATCAGGCCGTATACCATCACAGCCGCGATGATGACAAGAGTTATAACAAACACCGTCCATTGCATGTTATCAGGCTTCTCTGGTCTACTATCCCATTTCTGCATGAACAAACGCTTCCTTTCTGATGTGTTAGTTCTTCATATATTAGTTTTCCCTTGCATCGGTGAATTAAACAATGCTTATTTACGTATAACTAAGAAAAGACTTCCCTATTAGTGAATGTACTTACTAGTATTTCATCACAAAAAGCTGATAAATTTTTGCATGAATTTATTAAATGAATAATGAAATGGATATGTTAGAAATCTCACCAATCAAGTAACCGCTTACATCTACAAGACTTTTTCCTTTTTATCAAACTTCATAAAATAAACACACAATTTAGAACTTTCTTATGTTCAATCAGTTTTTTTCATGTTATTATGAGTAAACGTTGACTCAGTAACGGAGGTTAGATGATAAGTGATGAAGGTGAAAAAAATGGAAACTCAAAGTGTACAAGTAGAAGATATCTTAATTGCCAACCAGTTGCTGAAAGACATAGTTGCGCACACGCCTTTACAGAAGAATGATCGTCTATCGGAAAAGTATGATTGCCACGTGTATATTAAGCGCGAAGATTTGCAGCATGTCCGTTCCTTTAAACTGCGCGGTGCGTATTATAAGATGAAACGCATTGAAACAGAAGCTCGTAAAAAAGGAATTGTCTGTGCGAGTGCAGGAAACCATGCACAAGGCGTAGCATTCGCTTGTGCGAACCTGGACATTGACGGCAAAATCTTTATGCCACAAACGACCCCTAAACAGAAAGTTAATATGGTGAAAATGTTCGGACGCGATCGTATCGAAATCATTTTAGTCGGTGATACTTTCGATGATTGTTTCGAAAGTGCAGTCGAATTAATGGAAAAAGAAAAGCGTATTTTCATTCATCCTTTCAATGATAAGGATATTATCGCGGGCCAAGGGACAGTGGCTGTCGAAATTATGAATGATATTGAAGAACCGATCGATTATGTCTTCGCAAGTATCGGCGGCGGTGGATTGATGTCTGGTATCAGCACGTACATCAAAAACTTGTCGCCTCATACGAAAATGATTGGGGCAGAGCCAGCAGGCGCCGCTAGTATGAAAGCGTCGATTGATGCACAAAAGATCGTGCCGCTAGCCAATATCGATAAATTTGTCGATGGAGCAGCCGTGAAGTGTGTGGGCGAGCTTAATTATGAAATTTGCAATGAATATCTTGAAAACATCGTCAGTGTCCCTGAGGGGAAAGTATGTACCGCAATTCTTGATCTATACAATGAACACGCGATTATCGCGGAGCCAGCAGGCGCCCTTCCGATTGCAGCACTTGATTTTTATAAGAATGAAATCAAAGGCAAGTGCGTCGTTTGTGTGATCAGTGGCGGTAATAATGATATCGGACGAATGCAGGAGATTAAAGAGAAGTCGATGATTTATGAAGGCTTGTTGTATTATTTCTTGGTCGATTTCCCACAACGTGCAGGTGCATTGCGTCAGTTCCTTGATGGTGTGCTTGGGCCTGAGGATGATATTACGATGTTTGAGTATACGAAGAAGAATAATAAAGAAAGCGGCCCCGGTCTTGTTGGAATTGAGATTAAGCGCAAAGAAGACTATAATGGGCTGATTGCACGAATGGAAAAGAACGGCTTCCCTTATAAAGAAGTGAATAAGGATAGTACGTTGTTCGGATTATTGATTTAATAAAAGTACTGCCGCGAGAGTCATATGACTTTTGCGGCAGTTTTTTGTTAGGAGATAGCGTATGGGATAGTGGGAAGGCACCGTTGATCTGTGTTCCAGGCGGACGCGTTTCTTAGAGGACCTGAATGGCCATATACACTTACAACGCCAGCTAAACTACTACCAAACTCCAATCTCCACCCAAAAAAACCACCTGCAAAAACCACAACCTACGCAGCAAAGTACGCTCAAATGCAACAAAACGTAAATCACTCTCCCCATACAAACAGATGTGAAAGGTTTCTGAAATAAAAAATTTGGGTAAATACTTACTAAAATACACTTAAACTGCACATGCTATCTGTACATAAGAAGAAACTTTTTTATGAAACTGCAGAAAGGCGGTGACTCTGAAATGGGCCCTAAGCATAGTAAATTCAGTATATCGATTCTCTTCATCGTTCCCCTGCTCATCCTAGCCAGTCTCACGGTTCCCTACTTCACCACACTCAAAAACGGAGCGGATATTTATCTTCAATCTGAAACCATCACCGAGCAAGACACGAACGAAAACTATGTCATGTTGCGCTATGATGTGGAAAAAGTACCGAAAGAGCGCATGACTCCTAGTTTGATAACCGCTTTAATGAAACCAGATGATTTAGGTCAAACACGAGTGTTTGGCGTATTGGAACAAAAAGGAGATGTGCATCAAGTCGTTTCATTGAGCAATAAAAAGCCTGCGGAAGGCGTGTATCTAATGGGATGGTTGGCGCAAACGACGGAACGAGAATACCGTCAGAACGACCATTATATCGTGAATTTCGGACTGGACCGCGTCTATGTTCCAAAATTCGGTCATCATGTCTCAGCGGATAGTGTAAACGACCGGACGATGACTGCACATTTTAAAGTACTAGACGGAAATAGCATTTTACGTGAGTTCAAAACCAATTAAAAGAAGCAAAAGGGATGAGTCGAACTCTTCCCTTTTGCTTCTTTTTTTATTATAAGCCTAATGAAATATATTTTACTTCCAAGTATTCATCCATTCCTTGATGTCCGCCTTCGCGTCCAAGACCACTTTGTTTAAAGCCGCCAAATGGAGCTTGTGGAGCAGATGGTAAGCCGTCATTTAGACCCACGATACCATAATCTAACGCTTCGCAAATCTGAATACCTTTTGTGATATTCTCCGTGAAGACGTATGACGCTAGTCCAAATACTGTATCATTTGCACGCTTGATTACTTCCTCTTGTGTTTCAAACGTGGTAATTGGCAATACCGGGCCAAATGTCTCTTCTTGCATACAGAGCATGTCGTCTGTTACATCTTTTAAGACAGTCGGTTGGTAGAATAAGCCTTTAATGAGTTCACCGCCAGTAACAACTGTTGCCCCTTTAGATTTCGCATCTTGTACATGCTCATCCACTTTATCGATTGCATCTTGGTCAATTAACGGACCAATTACGACGCCTTCTTCTTTGCCGTCGCCGACTTTCAATTTCTTCGTTTCCTCTGCAATGCGCTTTGTGAATTCTTCAACGATTGATGAATGAACATAAATACGGTTGGCACAAACACATGTTTGTCCTGCATTACGGAATTTCGCTGCGATAACGCCATCTACTGCTTTATCCAGATCCGCGTCCGCCATAATAATCGCCGGTGCCTGCCCACCGAGTTCCAATGAAATCTTCTTCATCGTATCGGCTGCACCTTTCATCAATGTCTTACCGATTTCAGTAGATCCTGTAAACGTCAGCTTGCGCACACGACCGTCTTCTTGCCATGCTTCTGCAATTTCACTCGCACTACCTGTTACGATGTTAAGAACACCATCCGGAATACCTGCTTCTTGCGCTAGCTCTATTAAACGGATTGCAGTAAGCGGTGTCTGAGAAGCTGGCTTCATGACGACCGTACAGCCTGCTGCGAGAGCCGGAGCGACTTTACGCGCAATCATAGCCGCTGGAAAGTTCCATGGCGTAATCGACGCGATTACACCTACTGGTTGCTTTTGCACGAACAATCGCTTATTCGATTGTGTAGCCGGAATGGTTTCACCATAAATCCGCTTACCCTCTTCAGCAAACCAGCTAATGTAACCATTCGAATAACGCATTTCGCCAAGCGCTTCGGCTAACGGCTTGCCTTGCTCAGTCGTCATAGTGTCGGCTACGCTTTCTTCATTTTCCTCAATCAACGCATGCCATTTCATTAAATAGGCGCTGCGCTCATATGCTGACAACGCTGCCCAGTCTGAAAACGCTGCAGAAGCGGCATCGACTGCTTGCGTAGCTTCTGCTTTGCCTCCTTTAGGCACTGCACCGATTGTCTCACCAGTTGAAGGATTTACTACATCGATTTTTTCTAACTCCTTACCGATCTGCTTACCATTAATGATCATTTCAGTTGTCTTCATATTCGATCTCTCCTTTATTTGGCATCATTGACACGTTCTACTGGAATATCTGCCACTATATCATTTAATACCCAACTGGCGAGAATTAAACCAGCCACAGACGGACAAAATGCATTGGAAGCTGGAGGCATTTGTGCTTTTCGAATGGATGCATCCGCTTTTCCGACCGTTTCAAGGACGTCTTCACGCACGACAATCGGACTTTCATCAGAAAATACGACCGGCACACCTTTTGGAATACCAAGTTTGCGCAAACGAAGACGCATTACTTTCGCGAGTGGATCAGTATGCGTTTTCGAAATATCCGCAATTTGGAATCGCGTCGGATCCGTTTTATTCGCAGCACCCATACTCGAAATCACTTTCACGCCGCGTTCAAGACATTGCTGAATCAAATGAATTTTATAGCTAATCGTATCCGATGCATCGATAACATAATCGGGTTTATATGAGAAAAATTCTTCCGCTGTTTCATCTGTGTAAAACATATGTAGATCGATCACTTCACACTCGGCGTTAATATCCAAGATACGTTCTTTCATGACTTCCGACTTCGAACGCCCGACAGTAGACAAATAGGCGACCAGTTGACGATTGATATTGGTAACGTCGATCGTATCTTTATCTACCAAGATAATTCGTCCAACACCTGTGCGCGCGCATGCTTCGGCAGCAAATGAACCGACTCCCCCCACACCTAGAATGGCCACAGTCTTGCCTTTCATTCGCTCCACGCCTTCTGTACCGATTGACAATTCATTTCTTGAAAATTGATGTAACATCTATACCGCATCCTTTATCGTAAATTGTATTATCTCTATCCTAAAACAGCCACCTGTATTCGCGCAACTAACTGAATTTTAGGCAATAAAAAACCTCCTCGCTTCCGCAAGAAGGTTGAAATTTTAAAGTTAAGTGAAATCCCGACTGTGCCGTCTTTGAATATCGCTTTGAACCCGCTAATAGCAGGTGGGTGTCCTGTATAACTCTTTTGGCGTCCCGATTAAAGGCATGTCATCCAAGCTATAACGTTGAACTCCCGACGATAAGATGTTGGGTCAAAACTAATTTACAAATGACGAACACTTCAGGATTTCTACTAACTTCATCTTATCACACACGTTTTTATAATTCAATCAATTTGTATAAAGTGTTCTGAAAATAGTTAGATACTCACTTTTTTACTGGTTCAGCGACTACTTTAATCCCGAGTTCTTTCAGCTGGGCGTCATCTACAGAACTTGGTGCTTCTGTCAATAGATCGCTCGCACTAGCTGTTTTAGGGAACGCGATGGTGTCACGTAAGTTGGTAGATCCTGCAAGCAACATCACGATACGGTCAAGACCGAACGCGATTCCGCCATGCGGAGGTGTTCCATATTCGAACGCATCCAACAAGAATCCGAACTGCTCGCGCGCTTGCTCATCGGTAAAGCCAAGTGCTTTGAACATCGCTTCTTGTACGTCACGCTGATAAATACGCAATGATCCGCCACCAAGCTCATAGCCGTTCAATACTAAGTCATACGCTTGTGCTTTTACAGTTTCCGGGCTCGTCTTCAATTCTTCCACGTCAGCAGGCATCGTGAATGGGTGATGCGCTGCGTAGTAACGGCCATCTTCCTCGTCGTACTCGAATAACGGCCAATCCGTTACCCATAGGAAGTTGTATTGAGACTGATCGATTAAGTCCAATTCTTTTCCTAACTTCAGACGCAATGCGCCAAGTGAATCGGCTACAACTGACTTCTTGTCAGCTCCGAACAAGAATAAATCTCCAGGTTCTCCGTCGCCAGCCGCTTTCAATGCTTCGCCAATTTCACCGTCGAAGAATTTCGCAATCGGGCCGTTAAAGCCGTCTTCCGTCACTTTCAACCAAGCCATTCCTTTAGCGCCGTACACTTTCGCAAATTCACCAAGGGCATCGATGTCTTTACGGGAATACTTTTCTGCAGCACCCTTAACGTTGATCAACTTCACTTGTCCGCCTGCTTCAACTGCGCCAGCGAATACTTTGAATGAAGAATCTTTAACAATCTCCGAAACATCCGTTAATTCCATTCCGAAACGAGTGTCCGGCTTATCTGAACCGTAACGACCCATTGCCTCATCATATGGAAGACGTTTAAATGGTGTTTCCACATCTACTTGCTTGACGTCTTTCATCACTTTTTTGATTAAGCGTTCGTTAAGCTCCAAAATTTCTTCGATTGACATAAAGCTCATTTCCATATCGATTTGCGTGAATTCCGGTTGACGGTCTGCACGTAAATCTTCATCGCGGAAACAACGAGCGATTTGGTAGTAACGGTCGAAACCAGACACCATCAATAACTGCTTGAATAACTGTGGTGACTGTGGCAATGCGTAGAATTCACCTTCGTGAACACGGCTTGGCACTAAATAGTCACGCGCGCCTTCAGGAGTTGATTTCGTCAGGATCGGTGTTTCTACTTCCAAGAATCCTTCATCATCCAAGAAATTACGAACCGTTTTCGTGATGTCCGAACGCATTTTGAACACTTTTGCAAGCTCAGGACGACGAAGATCGAGGTAACGATACTTCAGACGCGTTTCTTCGCCTACATCCGTTTCGTCTTCGATTGTAAATGGTGGGTTCTTCGCTTCGTTGATGACTTTCACTTCAACCACTTGAACTTCGATTGCGCCTGTCGCGATGTTTTTGTTCTTTGTGCGTTCTTGACGTTCGATCACGAGGCCCGTTACTTCGATGACGTATTCGTTACGAAGTGTTTCAGCAATTTCTAGTGCTTCTTTGGAGATGTCCGGGTTGAATACCGTCTGGACGATACCTGCGCGGTCGCGGACGTCGATAAAGATCAGACCACCAAGGTCACGGCGCTTCTGCACCCAACCTTTAAGCGTGACTTCTTCTCCGATTTGTAGTTCTGATAAGTTCCCACAATAATGTGTGCGTTGCATAGTGCTACACTACCCTTCTGATGTTTGGATTGTATTTTGTAAATATTATTAAATATAGAGAGCTACATGGTGTTGAGCATGGGATTTGCGCTTCAGAGGGGACGCTTTCCCGAGGGCCCGCGGTGAGCCAACCAGGTCGCTATGCTTCCTTTGGTTGTCTCACCTGTCGGACTGATCCTCCGCGAGTCGCCCCTCTTACGCTCCAATCCTATGTGGAGACTATGATTAGTTAATGACATCACTGAAGTTCATAAGTGACTTAATGTACTTTTTAAATTTATTTAAATTCAAGAACAGTAACGAAGTACTTCCCCCTCTAAAAGTAGGGATTGGAGTGCAGAGCGGCGACTCCCGCGGGAATAGCATGAGCCTTGAGACCCCGCAGAAGCGAAGCGCCGAGGAGGCTCAAGCCATGCCCGCAGGAAAGCGTCCGCTCGGAACGGAAATCCCCATGACGTTTCCTGCTCTTACTTCTTTAATTCCCCAATCAATTCATCAACCGCAACCTTCTTCTGTTCTCCGTCTGCCATGTTCTTTAGCTGGACGACGTTTTCGTTCACTTCGTCCTCGCCTATGACGATGACGTGGTTCGCTTGCAAGCGGTCAGCGGACTTCATCTGGGCCTTCATCTTGCGGTCCATGTAGTCCATCTCGCTACGCAAGCCATTGTCGCGTAGTTTGCTAAGGATCTCGAAGCCTTTTTCGCGTGCTGCGTCGCCTAGTGTGACGAGGTAAACATCGAGTGACGGTTCGTCCGTGAAGGACTTTCCTTCTGCATCAAGCGCCAGCAAAAGTCGCTCGATGCTGAGGGCGAAGCCGATCCCGGGAGCAGGTGGGCCGCCGATTTCTTCAGCAAGCCCATTATAGCGTCCGCCACCACAAAGAGTCGTAATCGCACCGAAGCCTTTAGACGTGCTCATGATTTCGAATGCCGTGTGGTTGTAGTAGTCAAGTCCACGTACGAGATTCGGGTCGTATTCGTACTCGATGCCCGCGATGTTCAAGTAGTTTTTCACTTTCTCGAAATATGCGCTTGATTCTTCATTAAGATAATCAGCGAGTGACGGAGCTGTTGTCATCAATGGATGTTCTCTGTCCACTTTACAGTCGAGAATGCGCAATGGGTTTTTTTCCAGACGGTTTTGGCAGTCTGAACAGAATTCCTCAATGCGCGGACTGAAGTGTGCGATCAACGCTTCACGGTGCGCGTCGCGTGATTCCTTGTCTCCAAGTGAATTCAACACGAGTTTGATGTCCGATAGACCGGTTTTTTTGTAAATGTTCATTGCCAATTCAATCACTTCTGCATCGATTGCTGGGTCCGCGCTACCGATTGCCTCTACGCCGAACTGGACGAATTGGCGATAACGGCCGGCTTGTTGGCGCTCATAGCGGAACATCGGACCTGTGTAATATAGCTTCACAGGCTGATCTGCGTATCCAAACATTTTGTGTTCGACGAATGAACGAACGACAGGTGCTGTGCCTTCAGGGCGCAATGTCATCGAACGATCGCCTCTGTCCGTGAACGTGTACATTTCTTTTTGCACAATGTCTGTCGTATCTCCAACTGTGCGCTGGAATAATTCAGTTTGCTCAAAAATCGGTGTGCGGATTTCTTTGTAGTTGTAAACGTCGCAAATCGAACGTGCAATTTTTTCAACGCGTTGCCACTTCCAAGAAACGTCAGGAAGAATATCCTGTGTACCGCGGGGAACCTTAAAATTCATAAGTAAAACTCCTTTCGATCATCTGATAACGGGTGAACTTCCAGAAAACACAAAAAAGCTCCCATCCCTAATAAAACAGGGACGAGAGCTTGTAGCTTCCGCGGTTCCACCCAAATTGACACAATTGTGCCCACTCGAATCCGGATAACGGCCGGTTCCGTCCATGCCTACTACTTTCAGCATGAATCCTCCGTGGTGTTGTTCGCTTTACGGTTCTGTCAGGGAATTTCAGCCAAGTTCCCCGTTCTCTTTCCAGCCTGTAGTAAAGATATTTTCCACATCATCGGTGTATGAATTAATTCGATTACTATCTATGTTAGTCGCAACCGCCGATACTGTCAACTCGTTTGACGAATTATATGTGATGGGGAGAATTAGCGAATGCTCATACAAACTGTTCATCCGCTCTATTCGAACTCGTGAGTGCTCTATGAAACGTCGTGACCGCTCTATCGCGCCTGTTATTCGCTCATAGAATTCAGCCAAGCGCTCTATCACGCCACGCAACTGCTCATAGACTTATCACACGCACACCACCTCATCACTTCGACTCAATCATCAACGTCACCGGACCATCATTCGTCAACTGCACGTCCATCATCGCACCGAACTGTCCCGTTTCGACGTGGAGTCCGTGACTACGCAGCTGTTCATTGAAGTATTCCCATAACGGTTCTGCTACATCAGTTTTCGCTGCGTCAATAAAGCTTGGACGACGGCCTTTTTGTACGTTGCCATACAAAGTAAACTGGGAAACCGATAAGATCGCGCCATTGACTTCATTGATCGAACGATTCAATTTTCCTTCGTCGTCTTCGTAAATGCGCAAGCCCGCAATTTTATTCGCAATATAGTTGGCATCTTGTTCAGTATCATCATGCGTGATGCCAACAAGCAATACATAACCTATTGAAATGGCACCCGTAATTTCTCCGTCAACTGTTACAGAAGCATCTTTCGCACGCTGTAATAAGACTCGCATGTTCACACCTCCTGTTTAGTTCATCACGCGTTCTACGGAATACACATCTTTAATTTGTTTGATTTTCTCGACGGTACGCTGTAGATGAGTGATGTTCTGGATTTTGATCGACATATGGATATGCGCGATATCGTCTTTATCTGCTTTACCGCTAACCGCGATAATCGGCGTATTCATATCGGCCACGACCATCATCACTTCATTCAGCAAGCCTTGTCGGTCAAACGCTGAAATTTCAATATCAACTTGGAATTCTTTTTTAACCTTCTCATCCTGAACCGCCCAGTCTACGTCGATAATTCGCTCTTGCTGTCCTTGTTCGGATAAAACGTTCGGACAATCGGTACGGTGAACAGAAACCCCGCGTCCACGTGTAATGAAGCCTACAATTTCATCGCCTGGAACAGGATTACAACACTTCGAAATACGAATCAACATATTATCAATGTCCTTGACGATTACGCCTGATTCGGTTTGTTTCTCAGGCTTCGGCGTATGAATATCCGAAACGATTTTGTCAATCGTTTCTTGCTTCACGCGTTCCTTGCGCATTCGCTCAGCTAGTCGATTGACAACTTGTTGTGCGGTAATGCCGCCTGATCCGACTGCTGCGTAGAGATCTTCTTCAGAAGTGAAACTGAATTTATCAATCGTGCGCTGCATATTTTCTTTACTCAACGCTTCTTTGACGTCATACTCTTCAGCTTTCAATTCCTTCTGGATCATTTCGCTACCCTTGTCGATGTTCTCGTCGCGTAATTGCTTTTTAAAGTACTGGCGAATTTTATTTTTCGCTTGAGAAGTATGAGCCAGTTTCAGCCAATCACGACTTGGGCCAAATGATTGTTTCGATGTCAAAATTTCCACAATGTCGCCAGTCGACAACGCCGAATCCAAAGGAACAATTTTACCATTGACTTTTGCACCCGTCGTCCGGTTACCGACTTCGGAGTGCACACGATAAGCAAAATCGATTGGCACCGATCCTTGCGGCAATTCGACAACATCCCCGTCTGGTGTAAATACATAGACCATGTCCGAGAATAAATCGAACTTCAATGATTCCATAAATTCCTGCGCATTGGAAGATTCATTTTGAATTTCAAGAATCTCACGGAACCATGTAAATTTCGAATCAATATCACTATCCAGTTTTGCCACTGGTTTACCTTCTTTATACGCCCAATGTGCCGCTACACCAAATTCAGAAATTCTGTGCATCTCTTCTGTACGAATTTGCACTTCGAGAGGATCTCCTGCAGGCCCCACGACCGTCGTATGAATTGACTGGTACAAATTTTGTTTCGGCATCGCGATATAGTCCTTGAATCGTCCAGGCATCGGCTTCCATAGCGTATGGATAATCCCGAGCGCCGCGTAGCAATCCTTGATACTTTTCACCACAATACGGACTGCTAATAAATCATAAATTTCATTGAATTCTTTTTTCTGAATGACCATTTTTTGATATATGGAATACAAATGCTTCGGTCTGCCATGCATTTCTGCCGCAATACCCATTTCGTCCAGTTCGACACGCATCTGGTTCATGACGTCTGTCAAATATTGTTCACGTTCTGTCCGCTTTTGCTTCATCAAATTCACGATGCGATAATACTGTTGCGGATTGGAATAGCGTAATGCAATATCTTCGAGCTCCCACTTAATCGTGGAAATTCCAAGACGATGAGCAAGTGGAGAGAAAATTTCCAGTGTTTCTTCGGAGACACGACGTTGTTTAGCAGCAGGAACATGCTTCAATGTCCGCATATTATGTAAGCGGTCCGCCAATTTAATTAGAATGACACGGATATCTTGTGCCATCGCGATAAACATTTTGCGGTGGTTTTCCGCTTGTTTTTCTTCATTGGATCTGAATTTTAATTTATCGAGCTTCGTTACGCCATCCACGAGCATCGCGACTTCATCACCAAATTCGCGGATGATATCTTCACGGCTGATCTCCGTATCCTCTACCACGTCGTGCAAAAAGCCTGCCGCAACGGTTTCTGGATCCATTTGAAGTTCAGCCAAAATGCCTGCCACTTGAATCGGATGGTTGATATACGGCTCACCTGAAGTTCTAAACTGTCCTTCGTGAGACTTTTTCGCCATGACATACGCGCGCTTAATGAATTCGACGTGCTCTTCATTCATGTATTTGGCGACCAAGTCGTATACGTCTTGTTCTGTCAGGTCTTGATTTTTCGCCATTATGTTACCCCTTTCAACCTATTCCGTAAATATTTAGATAATTTTTTTAGTAGTATATGTATAATATCATTTATCGTTAAAGCGAATCAAACTCAGTGCCCATATAACAAGAATCCTCCGCGTTTAGCGAAGGATTCGTTAGGAATTAATACGTAATAAGCGCCTTGATGTTTTCATTCGTCAACTTTTTGCGACCTTCTAAGTACGTCAGTTCGATCAAGAATGCACAGCCAGCCACTACGCCGCCTAGTTTCTCGATTAATTCGACCGTTGCACCCACTGTACCGCCAGTTGCAAGCAAATCATCGACAACGAGTACACGCTGTCCAGGCTTGATCGCATCTTTGTGGATCGTTAGTTCATCTTGTCCATATTCCAGATCATAGAAGACCGAAATAGTTTCGCGAGGTAATTTCCCCGGCTTACGAACCGGCGCAAAACCGATTTGAAGGGCATAGGCCACAGGACATCCGATGATGAAACCGCGTGCTTCCGGCCCCACGATAATATCTACGTCCAATCCTTTCGCATACTCGACAATTTGGTCTGTCGCATATTTATATGCTTCTCCGTTATCCATGATCGTCGTGATGTCCTTAAAGCTGACACCCGGTTTCGGATAATCGTCTACAGTCGTTACAAACTTTTTTAAGTCCACAGTTTTTCCTCCTCAACAGCGTCTGTCTCACGTAAAGAATCGAATACTTTCTTTAAGTCCTGATACGGAGCATAAAGCAATAACTCTTCTAGTTTAATTTGCTGTTGGCGTTTTTTATAGGATGGTGCTTCTGCCAAATCACGTTTGCCGGCAGATTCTAGCATCGTCACCTTACCATTCTCTAGTGTAACAAATTCTAGTTCATAAAACACTTTTGTCATGAACTTAATTACGTCTTTTTTCCAACCTTTATGTTTTGAAAGCATTTCGATTTGATTGTACATATCAAATGTCTCCCGCTTTTTCAAAAAGCTGTAATACCAACCAAATTGTTGGCGGTCGGGCATCTTTTCGAAGTACATCGAATCATGCACATGTAGATGTAGATAGACACGGTCAGCAAGCGTCTTTTCCATCACTAGCTTCAACTGTTCTTTCGCCTGTGGCATATCGAGCAAAACAATCGCGGAAGACGGATACACTTCATCGCGTCCGATCAAAGCAATCGGAACTTCTTTAAAGAATGGTGCGAAATGCTGAATGGCTTCTTCACTGAACGCAATGAATTGCGCTTTATCTGGAATCATCGGCAACCATCTAGCCGGTTCACGAATTCCACGATAATCAAACAACTGCCATTCGTCACATTTTACGTCACCAACAAGCAACTGCGCTTTCTTATTGCCGTTCCATTCATTGATCTGCAAATCACCCGTCAAACTCAACTTACTCTGTGGTGCCATTTCATCTGCCAATGCACCCGCTCCGAAATAAATCGCGTCCAGTCGCTCACCGTGATCACCCATTTCCAGTTTTAGATGATCTTTCGCCGTACCGATTTTGCGGACAGATATCGTATCTAGATCTTCAAGCAAGAAAACAGGCTTCGGGAACCCCATACCAAATGGTCGGATTTTCTCAAGCGCTTCGATGGACGCAATATCAATTTCATTCATCGACAGCGGTACATCGATCGATAAAATAGGCTGAAGGTCTTCTTCCGTCAACACGTCTCTCGCCTGTTCATTCAAATTCGAACGCAATAATTCGACATCTTCTATTTTCAATGACATTCCAGCCGCCATCGCATGCCCGCCGAAATGTGGCAGAATCGATGCATTCTTAGACAATTCCTTATACAAATCAAAGCCTTCGATACTGCGGGCAGAACCTTTTGCGATCCCTGTCTCATGGTCAAGCGACAAAATGATGGAAGGACGGTAGTGTTTCTCCGTCAACCTCGACGACACGATGCCGACAACACCCGGATTCCAACCTTCACCTTCGACGATTAAAACGTGAGGAATTTGATCGCCATAGCGAATTTCCACTTGTTCTTCCGCCTCTTTTGCGATCTCTTTCACCAATTGTTGCCTTTCTTTATTCAAATCATTCAATGACTCCGCAATTCCGAGCGCTTGTTGATCATTGTCAGACTTCAATAACTCCACAGCGACGTCCGCATCACCGAGTCGCCCAGGTGCATTTAAGCGTGGACCTATCGTAAAGCCAATCGTTTCTTCCGATAATGCGTTCTGGTCATGTCCGCTCACTTGCATCAATGCTTTAATTCCCGAACGCTGCGTGCGACGCAATCTGCGAATCCCTTCCTTCACCATATACCGGTTCTCATCTTCTAGCGGAACCAAATCTGCAATGGTGCCGATTGCGACAAATTCTAACAAGTCGAGTGGTGGCTCTCCAAGTAGCGCAGAAGCGAGTTTGAACGCTACACCTACCCCCGCGAGTTCTCCAAACGGGTAATTGCCTTCAGGATGACGAGGATGAATGACTGCGTCCGCATCAGGCAATACTTCGCCCATTTCGTGGTGATCAGTAACGATGATCGTCATGCCGAGCGATTTCGCAAATGCGACTTGCTCAATGCCTGAAATTCCGTTATCAACGGTAATGAGCACTTCGGTTCCGTCTATATGTAGTTGTTCAAAGTAGTCGCTATTCGGTCCATAACCGTGTTCAAAACGGTTCGGAATGGCAAAGTTCACTTTAGCACCGAGACGTTCAAGTGCTGTCGTTAGCACAGTGACGCTTGTTACGCCGTATAGTGATAGGTAAACCTTTGAAAGTTATCTCCGGCTTTTCCCCCACTTCACACCGTGCGTGAGACTTTCACCTCACACGGCGTTCCATCGAAAAATTTCAAAACTTTGGTAATCTACATAACTTAACAGAATTCACTTGTTCGTTGGTATGTCTAATCGTCCAATTAGAGTGTTACTTGCTGTAGTTCCAGTTTCTTTCGTAGCGTATTTATTTTATTAAGGCTTTGTGAGTTGGTTATTAACTTTTTATACTTTGCGATTATTTCTTCATCTTTTGCATGGATTAAGATGTGAATGTCTTTATCAACGAGACAGAGGTTGTTATATTGGTCAGTACCACCTTGCAACCGTGGTACTTTGTGATGGCAATGAATCGTCATCGGGTTTAACATTTGCCCTGTTACGTGGCATTTCCCTCTTTGTGCACAGTATAATGCAATACGATTATCGTTGTACTCTATACTTCGCTGTGGAATTGGATGCTCCATCAGAAAACGAAGTATAGTGATATCAACAGTCGTCAGATTTTTGTGAATTTCTTCTCTGCCTTCTTTTGTATATGCATTAACCGTGTTACGCTTCATCATCGGATTCTTATGTTTAATATATCCAATTGGAAGTAGCGGATCTCGTGATATAAATCTTAATTGTTTGCTCTTCCCGTATTCTTTCTTAATAAAATCAGATGTTATCACACCTGTTTTCTTAATTCGCCTTTTCATACGATGGTCTTTCATACATGCATTCACTTCGTATGCAATGTTCCCCATGTCTTCGGAAATCATTGTAGCGGTACGGAAATATTGATGAAGTCCTATTACAGTCGAGTTGTAGAGTGCTATTTTTCTTGCTTGGTCGTTAACACCGCTATCATATCGAATACCGTTTATGATTTGCTTCAAGTTTTTCTTTGTGCGTTGAACTGCTTTGTCGCACATATGACTTTTCACAACCCATTTCTCGCCTTTTGGAATTAACTTCATCTTAAACCCTAGGAATTCTGAGTAACTCTTTTTGAGATTCACTATTTTTGATTTGTCTTCGCTTATTTCTAAACCAAGTCTTTCTTTCAGCCATTTTTGTACTGCAAAAAATAATCGTTTGGCGTGATTAGGATTACTGCAAAAGATTTTGAAATCATCTGCATATCGAACAATATAACATTCCTTCAAGTTAGTTTTACGTAACGATTTATATTGATTTCCTTTGTCCGTGGAATTCCCACGATCTTCACGTCTGATTATTTTATCTTCGCAGATAGGGATTGTCTCCCACTGGCTTTCAATCCAACGATCAAGTTCATTAAGAACAATATTAGATAATAATGGAGATAGGATGCCACCTTGTGGCGTACCTTTCTCATTCTCAATGATTCGACCATCCGGCAACTTGATTTTTGCTTTAAGCATTTTCGAAATAATAGTGAGTAAATTCTTATCTTGAATACCCATTGCCCACATTTGTTTTAACAACTTGGCATGGGACACGTTATCGAAGAATCCCTTAATATCTATATCAATTACATATGACATTTTTGAATTCTGCATAAGACGATAACTTTGAGCTATCGCATTCTCTACTGAGCGGTTCGGTCTAAATCCATGACTTCTCCCCGAGAATTTTGCTTCCACTATGGGTTCAAGAATTTGCAATATACATTGTTGGACTATCCTATCCCAAATAGCGGGAATTCCTAAAGGTCTAATTTTTCCATTTGGCTTTGGTATTTCTACTCGTCTAACTGCTTTCGGTTTATAATCTCGCAGTTTGTTTCTAACAAAACCAACAAATTGCTCTTCGGTCAGCTCGGAAATATGATCGATTGTTCGACCATCTACGCCAGCCGTTTTGCTGCCTGTATTTTTCTTAATATTTCGATACGCCAACTTAATGTTTTCAACTGAACTAATCATGGACATTAAGTTTTTAAAAGAACTGTCATTTTTGCTTTGTTCATGCAACATGTCAAATGTATCTTGCATGTGATAATACTCTGCGTTTCTGAGCTTGGACTTTTTAACATGTTTAACGATTTGTGAATTTGCCACAGACATCAACCCCTCTCTCAAGTGGTGATTCTTTTAGTCATACTCGAATCTGTGTCTGTTATGCATTTATAAGTCTTTGAAATTTCCGACTAGAGCCTATTCCTCCACCACTTATTATCATGGTTTCAAAGGTACTATGGCTCCACTCTCACGAATGGTAAATCAGTTTTAATAGGTCGCCCCTTTATATACCGAACTGCTTCGTAGGTAGGTTAATACCTCCACATCCTTCGCTTTCCACGTTCCAATTTCTTTATCCTTACATATATCCTTAGGTTTCTCCTATGGTCCTGTATGCTTGAACTTGCCTATAACAAGTTATGGGGTTTCATAACGCCAGATTTTTACTCGCCCACACATACGATGGCACTGCCACCTGTCACATTTCTGTGACAACTACGTCTAGACCCGTACATTCAGAGATTCGTCAGTGCTTCTGCAGCACATTCTAACCATAGATACTTTATGGACTCCCGGCATATAGGATACACCGTCCACCTCTGGACAGCTTTCGTGTCAGGTACTCGCTATGCTTTCCCTAACTTACGGTATCTCTCTGCCGACTTCACCGAGCTTCACACCTTTTGATTTAACCATTTAGAAGGCATGTCGGAGTATCAGAGTAGGCGTTTCAAGGCGTTACCCAATCATTCCACCTATCAAGAAATCAGTTCTCCTAGGGATTTTATTCGACTCCCTAGTGTCTAACCTTTTCAGTTAGAAACGTGTCGCACCCGCGTCGTAATCTCCATATATTGTAATTTGTTGTTGTGTGTCGATGGCCTGCTTAATACGGTCAACAGCTTTTTGCATGTCATGGAATAAAAACGGGTCGTGTAGGTTGGTTTCGTCCATGTACAAGTACGCGTTTGCTTGTTCGCTTGTCGTGATGCCGCGCGAGACAAGTATTTTGGTCAGCATAGTCGATAACTTCAAGTCTTTCGCTAGCTGGTTGACAAGTTCTTCATCAGGCCGATCGATTTTCCATCTTTTTTTGGATTGTATCAATGCGTTCACTTCCTCTGTTCTTATTATAGCTAATGTAGGTGGAGACTGAAAGGAAACGATATGAGGAGATTGGGAATCGGATGGCTCCGATGATCAGCGTTCCAGGCACAGGCTGATTCCAACGAAGGTGCTGCCAGTGGTAGGCGTAGCGAGGAGACTAAGTCAGGCGCCCTCGCTGTCTCAATCTCCTCACGAAAGCCTTCCACCAACACCGAAGTGGGGTCAATGACCGCCCCACTCAAATCGTCAGCAGAACCACTACCACCATTCAATCCCCAATCGAAAAATCACTTGCAAGAACAACTACCAATGTCGCTTATTACGCAACCATCAAAAACTCAACTCTACCCTCACTCACTTATCAAAAAAACCACAACAAGTCGCAAAGCACGACCTGTTGTGGCAACACGAACTCAATATAACTCTTTCGGTGGAATAATCTCCGCCTGAACCAACGGCGGCTCCATCAACGTATCGATACGCTCCTCCATCTCCTGCATCTGCCTACGCTGCGCAGTCAACTCTTCCTCTTTCAAATGCAACTGCTTCTCCAACTCCTTCACACGGCGACTATTTCGGTATGACTTATAAATAGCAAAGAACCCACTAATAATCGCACCTAGCAAAGCCGAACCTAAAATAATTAACACAAGTGGGATCATCTCTGTACCAAAGAAATAATTCACCGGTACAGACTCCACATTAAACACCGCAAACACTGCGATCAACACAGCAAATAACAAACCGAATAACACTGTCCACTGAAATTTCATAGGCTTCATTCCTCCATTCAAAAAAAGCAGGATATACCGAAGTATACCCTGCTTTTTATATAGTTCAAACGTATTACACAACAGGTTCGTCTGAGCCCCATTGCTTTTTCTCTTTTTCTACTTTCATTCCGCCACTCTTTGCAATCTGCTTTCTCTTTAGATCGAACCAAAGTTGAGCAGAGATGAAGATGGAAGAATACGTACCTGCAATCAAACCGATCAATAATGCGATCGAGAACGGTCGGATCGATTCTGCACCAAGTGCCATCAATGCCACGACGACGAAAATAACTGTCAGAACCGTGTTCACCGAACGTCCAAGTGTTTGTCGCAATGATTTATTGACGATGGATGCCAACTCGTCGTCGTTATTAATATGCTTCGAGCGCTGCAAGTTCTCACGTATTCTGTCGAAGGTGACGATCGTATCGTTGATAGAGTAACCGATAATCGTCAGAACCGCCGCGATGAATGTAATGTCTACTTCCAATCGTAAAATACTGAAGATCGCAATCATGAAGAACGCATCATGCAGTAAACCGATAATGGCCGCAAGACCCATACGCCATTCGAAACGGAACGCCACGTAGATGATGATACCGAGTGCTGCAATGGCTAATGCATAGATCGCATTGCGCACAAGCTCTTTACCTACTGTATCCGAAACCGTCGAAACATTTGGCTCTGCGCCATAAAGTGCAGACATTTCTTTTTTAATTTTATTGACTTCTTCTTGTGAGAAGTCTTCTTTGTATCGAGCCACCGCAATATTTTTCTCATCGCCTGAAATGACGACGTCTGACGTTGGGTGACCGATATCCTCAAGCTGTTTCGTTACTTTTGCTTCATCCAGCTGCTGTTCAGCCAGTACTTCAACACGTGTACCACCGGAGAAGTCGATTCCGAGATTGAGCTTGAAGACCCCGAGCATGATCGCTCCGACTAACAACAAGACAATGGACAATGTATAGAAACGTTTTCTTGAATGAACGAAATCAAAACGATCGAATTTCGTAGTCAAATCAAGTGTTTCATAGCCTTCATCCGCTGAGTGAACTTGTTTCTTGTTCAGTCCAAACCAACTGACTTTATTGTCGAGGTATCCACTGTGAACGAGTAGACCAAGCAATAGACGTGATCCCCAAACTGCTGTTAAGAAACTGACCATAATACTGATAATCAACATTGTCGCGAAACCTTTAACAGAGCTTGTACCATAAATGAACAATACTACTGCCGCAAGGAGTGTCGTGACGTTCGCATCAAGAATTGCGGTGAACGAAGACTTCGCTCCGGCCGTAAAGGACGTTTTAACCGATTTTCCGACACGTAATTCTTCTTTGATCCGCTCATAGGTGATGATATTGGCATCGACTGCCATCCCGACCCCGAGCATTAATGCCGCGATACCTGGTAGTGTCAATACACCATTGATTAATGTAAACACTAGCAAAATCAAAAAGATATAAACAGAGAGTGTGACAACTGCGATAAGCCCTGGCAAACGGTAATAGAGTGCCATAAAGATAAAGATCAAGCTGACACCGACAATTCCAGCAAATATCGTTTTATCAAGTGCTTGCTCACCAAATTGTGCACCGACAGAAGTCGAGTAAATTTCCTCTAAATCAACAGGTAATGCACCGGCGTTTAGAATACCCGCCAAGTTCTTTGTCTCTTCAATAGAGAAGTTACCTGAGATCTCGACATTTGAAGAGTTGATCGTTTTAGACACATAAGGAGCCGAGATAAAAGCAGGTTCTGGTTTCATGGCTTCTTCTTTAAAGGAGCTTTCGCCTTCAATGAAGTCTAACCAGATGACCAACATATTGTCTGGCTTCATTTGTACAATTTGAGATGTAACTTCTCCAAACTTATTTGGATCTTTCATTTCCAATGTGACAACAGGATTGTTGTTCTCATCGAAATTGGCTTTTGCTTTACCTTCTTTCAAATCATTTCCATCTAGCATCAATTCATCATTCGCATTACGGAACGACAGATTAGCTTGAGTGGATAATAATTCGCGGGCAGATTCCTGATCTTCTACCCCAGCAAGCTGAACGCGGATCCGGTTGTTCGATTCGATTTGAATACTTGGCTCACTTACACCGAGTACGTCAATACGATTCGTCAAAGCGCGGGCCGTATCGGCAACCGTCGACTCCGTGATCTTCTGTCCGTCTTTCAATGGCTTCACTTGGTACAGAACCTCGAAACCACCTTGCAAGTCTAGACCTAGCTTGACATCTTTTAAAATCGGACTCGTCGTGGAAAATACCGTTGATGCCAAAATAACGATAAGCAGCAAAAACGCGACGATCCTTCCTCTGTTTTTCATATTTCCTTTTCCCCCTCATATACTAGAGCGGCATAGCACCTGTTATGTACTTTCGATCTCTCATTGTACAACATACCAATTATGAAACAGTCGGTTGTCTGTGTCAAATACTTCATGACTAGAATCGCAAATCAATCAGTTTTTTTGGGCGAAAATAACACAGACCATTCCTCTTCGCTCAATTCCAAGACGTCTTCGCTATTGCGTTGAGCCTCTGTTTGTGTATGGGTCATGAACTGCGCCGCGGTAATTGCCAGGACATCTGAAATCATTTCATGGAAACGCATAGTGGAAACATCCTTTTTCCGCCACTTCTTCGCTACCAAATATCCTAATAAATCTTCTTCCGTAATCTCCGAGTAGCCGTAAAACATCAATTCTTTTTTTTTACTTTCTAGTGCAGGGAGCAACTGTCTGCATAAGTCTGTCAGCTGTTGATCCAATGCCGCTTCCCCCCCTCGCGTTTTGTTCCGGAATAAACTTGATTATATCACATACACTTAACTATATTTGGGTTTTGCCCAAGCATTATGTAAGTAATTGAACGAGCGGCAAAACAGAAGGAGTGGTGCAGGGTGTCGTCATTCATACGTGGGACAATCTTTTTGATGGCGGCCGTGTTTTTATCGAAATTACTCGGCTTTGTCTATCGAATTCAATTTATGCGAGTAGCGGGAGAAGAAACGGTTGGAATCTATATGACCGCATACCCGGCATTCATCTTTTTCCTCTCCTTAGTACAGCTTGGCGTACCAATTGCAATAGCTAAGGTGATAGCGGAACTAAAAGCGCAAGGCAGCACTGTACAATTACGACAAGTTATGAGAACTGCCACATTTATTACGATCTTATCTGGCGCAGTCTTCATTCCAGCATGTATTCTGTTTATCCCTTTTCTAGCCGAAACTTTACTCGGTAATAGCGCAACTTCCACTGCATTATACGTAGGCCTCGCCATCGTACCTATCGCTTCAATTGGTGGATTAA
Organism: Sporosarcina sp. P26b; assembly: GCF_002743245.1. Lineage (NCBI taxonomy): Bacteria > Bacillati > Bacillota > Bacilli > Caryophanales > Caryophanaceae > Sporosarcina > Sporosarcina sp. P26b. The sequence continues at coordinate 59,127 of NZ_PDYW01000003.1, read as the reverse complement.
TCAGAGGATATTTTCAAGGGGTTTCACGAATTGAGGAAACCGCATGGGCACAAGTCATCGAGCAAATCTTCCGTATTTTATTGATCACGTGGATGCTTCCGTACATTTTAGCTCCTGATGATCCGATGATGAACGCGGCATATGCGATGGCTGTGACACTCGTAGCTGAAGTCGTGTCGGTACTGTATCTTTTGTACAAATACCGCCAGCAACAAAAGAAGGAGCCAAAACCACAAAAAAAAGAACCGCGCTATCCGATGGAGCCCATTCTAGAGGTGGCACTTCCTTCGTCAGGCAGTCGTCTATTTGGAACTTTCACATGGTTTCTCGAGCCTATTATCTTTTTACGCGCACTCTCCATGGCAGGCGTCGGAACGGTAGCTGCCACTTCATTGTACGGAGTCATTTCAGGGGTACTTATTCCGTTATTATTGTTTCCGGCATTCATTCCGTATGCATTATCCGTCGTGCTTGTACCGGCCGTCAGCGGTGCAGCTGCTTCGAGTAACGTCAAAAAGTTGCAAGAAAGAATTCACTTGGCATTACGTTTATCCGCTTTGACAGGTGCATTTGCGGCTACTGTATTTTATATTCACGGCCAAGAACTCGCCGAGAAGCTATTTCATATTGTAGATGGCGGCAGCTATATGACGATGCTCGCGCCAATTTTTTTCTTTTATTATATTCAAAGTCCACTTTATTCAATTTTGCAGGCCACCGGTGACGCAAAAGCCGGCATGATGAACTCCGTCTATGGCGGGATCGCGAAGCTTGCAGTCATGTTCATTTTAGCATCGCAACCTGGTCTTCAAGAAACAGGTGCTGTACTAGCGATCGGATTCGGCGTACTCATCACGTCTTTCCTACATATCGCGACACTGCGTAAAAACAAATCGACCGCCACAGGATTCTCGATGTTCGCAATGACCTATATTGTATTTTTACTGACCGTCGTCATCCGTCCGATTTTCATTCCGATCGGTTCGCAACATTTATTTGTCGAATGCGCCATTACGTCAGGTGTGCTGTTCGCTTTATTATTACTGACTAGACAAATCAAAGCGCAGGACTTTATCATGCTACGGAATTTAGTTAAACGTTATTAATCATGTTTGAGTTGTACTCTTATTTCACCTTGTTCATACGAGCAATAGAAAATTTTGCTTAAATCAGTGATATTTTTAGCATGTAACTCTTGTAGCAACCAGTCTTCTGTCTTGCCAATCAATTCCAAATGCTCTGGCTGAATATCACCATCAAGCACCAGTCCCACAATCGGCAAATCACCGTCTTTTGTGAATACGGATAAATTTCCGGAAGGTTCGAGATAAGCGAACGTTACATTATGAATCGAGCCTACTTGATTTTCACGTAATTGTTGAAACAAATCGTCGAGATTATATCGCTGTTTACGCATTTCATCTTGCTGGATCTCTCCATGCCTAATAATTAGGGTAGGATCCCCGTCGACCAAATCACGGAACTTCTTGCTTTTCAATGAAATCATCGACGATATATATTGAATAACGAGTAACAAAAGGATGGGAAGAATCCCTTCAAAAATCGGTTTATCAGGTGATTCCACTATCATAGCTGCAACTTCCGCCATGATGATGAAGACCACAATATCCATGACACCTAATTCGCCCACTTCCCGTTTTCCCATAATACGTAATATCACCAGAAGAAACACATATAAAAAGACCGTACGTAAGCCGATGATCCATAAATCATGCACTGCACATCTGCCTCCTTCACACATAGTGTGTCGGCAGATCTTTTTTCTATACACCCGCATACAAAAAAGCGGCAATCTATGGACATACCAGTAGATAACCGCTTTTTATTATGACGCTGTTACAACTCTACCTACCGCTTGCTTGTCAAAACGCAAAACTGTAGTGTCCGATACACGTAAGAAAATAGATGTTTCATCAACTGCATCCACAGTTCCGTGAATACCACCGATTGTTACTACTTCGTCTCCACGCTTCAAACTAGTTTGCATCTCTTTCGCTGCCTTCTGTCTCTTCTGAGCAGGACGAATGAGTAAAAACCACATAATAGCCACCATAATGACTAGTGTGAAAATACCACCGTATTGTTCCATCATTTTTAATTTTCCCCCTTCCTAAAGCATCAAATTTTATTATACAAGATTTAAAAGTTTTTTGCATTCGGTTTGTTAAAACCGTACTGCTCAAAAAACTCTTCACGGAAGTCACCGAGACGATCTTCACGTATAGCCTGACGTACTTGCTCCATCAAATTCAGCAAAAAGTGCAGGTTATGATAGGACGTCAAACGAATGCCAAATGTTTCACCCGCACGAATTAAATGGCGAATATACGCACGACTATAGTTTTTACACGCATAACAATCGCAGTTCGGATCAAGCGGTCCAAAATCGCGTTCGTACTTCGCATTTTTAACAACCAAACGCCCTTCACTTGTCATCAACGTACCGTTTCTCGCAATACGCGTTGGCAAAACACAGTCGAACATATCAATTCCACGGATTGCACCGTCGATCAATGAGTCTGGAGATCCAACGCCCATCAAATAACGTGGTTTGTCTTGTGGAAGTAATGGTGTCGTATAGTCCAGCACTTTATTCATAATATCTTTCGGTTCCCCGACGGACAATCCACCGATTGCGTAGCCTGGGAAATCCATCGATACTAGATCACGCGCACTTTGTTTACGAAGATCTTCAAACTCGCCACCTTGCACGATACCAAATAATCCTTGATCATTCGGACGACCATGTGCTTCTAGGCAACGCTCTGCCCAGCGAGACGTACGCTCGACACTAGCTTTCATATACTCATGTGTTGCAGGGAATGGAGGACATTCGTCAAATGCCATCATAATATCGGCACCTAAATCGTTTTGGATCTCCATCGCTTTTTCAGGGCTCAAGAACAATTTATCTCCATTAATATGATTCCGGAAATGAACGCCTTCTTCTTTAATATCACGGAATTTACTTAAAGAAAACACTTGGAAGCCACCGGAATCCGTCAATATCGGACGGTCCCAGTTCATGAACTTATGTAATCCACCTGCTTCTTTGACGATTTCATTTCCTGGACGTAACCATAAATGATACGTGTTACTTAAAATAATGCCTGCACCCATTGCCTTTAATTCTTCCGGAGACATCGTTTTTACTGTAGCTTGTGTTCCAACCGGCATGAAAGCAGGTGTTTCAAATGAACCGTGTGGCGTGTGGACAATCCCAAGTCGCGCACCCGTTTGTTTACATGTTTTAATATGTTCATACGTAATAGCTGCCAATTAATCTCGTTCCTTTCTTGTAGCAGGGCGGATCAACATCGCGTCCCCAAAACTGAAAAAGCGATACTGCTCTTTCACTGCTTCTTCATATGCACTCATGACGTGATCGCGTCCAGCAAATGCCGACAATAGCATCAACAACGTCGATTTCGGCAAGTGGAAATTCGTCACGAGCCCGTCAATTGCTTTAAACTCATACCCAGGATAAATGAATATCGAAGTCCAGCCACTCGCTGCGACCACTTCTCCGTTATTCTCTGAAGCAATCGTTTCAAGCGTCCGTGTAGACGTCGTACCGACCGCTACTACATTGCCGCCATTGGCTTTTGTCTCGCGAACAAGTGCCGCTGTTTCTTCTGTCATCACATAATATTCCGCATGCATCGTGTGATCTTCAATTGTATCTACACTAACAGGACGGAATGTACCAAGTCCAACGTGCAACGTAATGAAAGCGATCTGCACGCCTTTTTCCCGTAAAGCATCCAAGATTTCATCCGTGAAATGCAAACCAGCTGTAGGCGCTGCCGCAGATCCACGCTCTTTTGCGAAAACGGTTTGATAGCGCGTCTGATCTTCCAACGTCTCGGTAATATATGGAGGCAACGGCATCTGTCCGAGCTGATCGAGCAACTCATAGAAAATACCGTCATAACTAAATTTGAATTCGCGACCCCCTTGTTCACCAAGAGCGGTACATTCAGCTTGCAGCAAGCCGTCACCGAACGTCACGATCGTTCCTACTTTTATTCGTTTTGAAGGCTTGACCAACGTTTCCCAGCGGTCGTCCCCTGTTTCTTTTAATAATAATACTTCAATCGTCGCACCGGTTTCTTCTTTCGTACCGATTAAACGCGCCGGCAATACTTTCGTATCGTTCAACACGAGTAAGTCCCCCGCTTCTAGTTCGTCCACTAGATCACGGAAATGCTTATGCGTGACGATACCGTTATCACGTCCCATAACGAGTAAACGGCTCGCTGTGCGATCCAAAAGTGGTGTTTGTGCAATTAAATGCTCGGGTAAATCAAAATCAAAGTCTTCTACTTCCATCATGCTAACTCCTATCTGTCACTCAGGAAGCGGATAACCGAAATGCTCGTAAGCCTTTTCTGTCGCCATCCGACCTCTTGATGTACGTTGAATAAATCCCATTTGTAATAAATACGGCTCATAGACATCTTCAATCGTCACCGATTCTTCGCCAATACTTGCAGCGAGCGTATCAATGCCGACTGGACCGCCACGGAACCGTTCGATCATGCTGTGGAGCAACTGATGGTCGATTTGGTCGAGTCCATGATGATCCACTTGTAGCATATCGAGTGCTTCTTGTGCAATCGAAAGTGTAATGATCCCGTTTCCGCGCACTTGTGCATAATCGCGAACTCTACGCAATAGACGATTTGCAATACGTGGCGTTCCACGCGAGCGTTTCGCCAGTTCTACAGCCGCTAACGGATCAATGTCCACTTCAAATAAATTCGCGCTTCGAATGACTATCTCCGTCAATGATTCCACTTCATAATACTCTAGTCTAAGCGGTACACCAAAACGGTCACGGAGCGGTGCAGACAATGCCCCTGCACGTGTCGTCGCACCAATCAATGTAAACGGCGGCAAATCCAGTCGCACAGAACGCGCAGTCGGACCTTTTCCGACCATAATATCGAGACAAAAATCTTCCATTGCGGGATACAGCACTTCTTCAATCGCGCGGTTTAGCCGGTGGATTTCATCGATGAATAAGACGTCGCCCGGCTCCAACGAAGACACTACTGCCGCCAAGTCACCCGGACGTTCAATAGCCGGACCGCTCGTCATGCGGACATTAACACCCATTTCATTGCCAATCACCGTTGCGAGCGTCGTCTTTCCAAGCCCAGGAGGACCATACAGCAAGACATGATCCAAACTTTCTTCCCGCTTCTTTGCCGCCTCGATAAAGATCGATAAATTATCTTTCGCTTGTTGCTGACCAATATATTGTTGCAATAATTGCGGGCGTAATGACTGTTCAAAACTATCATCAAAATCCGTCGCTTCATTCGTCAGTATGCGTTCATCCATTGGAACCACCTCCATCGTATTAGCCTTGTTTCAATAATAACTTTAACGCCAGTCGCATATAGCCTTCTGTATCGAGTTCTTCTTTCTCGAGCTTCGGCTTCACTTTCTTTAGTTCGCGATCCGAATAACCAAGCGCAGTCAACGCAAGCAATGCTTCGTCGAGCTCGTCACTTTCAGCAAGCGTAAGCAATGTGTCTTCCGAATCCGGCAAATCAATCTCCGTAAATAGATCATGAAGTTTGCCTTTTAAGTCCAAAATCATTTGACGCGCTGTTTTCTTGCCGACACCTGGAAACTGTACCAGGAACCCTTCATCTTCGCGCTCGATTGCACTTACTACTTGAGAAGGCAAGCCATTCGCAAGAATTGCGAGCGCGCCTTTAGGACCGATTCCCGAAACGGTAATCAGTTTGCGGAACAGTTCACGCTGTTCAAGTGTCTTAAATCCGATCAATAATTGCGTGTCTTCACGCACATGCAAATACGTGAACACTTGCTGAACCTCATCTGTTATATGGAACGCAAATGGATTCGGCGTCATCACTTGCCAGCCGATCCCCGATTGCTCCAGCACAACATATTCCGGTGTCACGCGTGTCACATAACCTTTTATGTAATCGTACAAAGTATTCTCCCCCTAAAGTATACCTGTTATTATAGCATACGAACGGGTTTTCTACTTGTACGACCTTCGGAAATTTGCATAAATAAAATAGGTGTGTATTTTAAGTAATTTAAGTTCAAAAGCGAATACTTTGGAGTGGTGAGAGAATTTTTGAGTGTGATTGGATGGAAGCTCCAGCTGGCGGACGCTTTCCCATGGGCCCGCGGTGAGCCAACCAGTTCGCTGCGCTCTCTTTTGGTTGTCTCACCTGATCGGGCTGATCCATCGGGGAGTCGCCGCCAGCTTCCGCTTCCATCCTACATTGATAGTACGGATACTTAGATCACTCACTGTAGGAAGTGTATGAATTATTGTTTTACCCTTACTTATTTAGATTCAAGTACTGAAGTTCAATGCCTGTTACAACATTAATTTCAATGCACAACATAAAGTATCATCCACTTACACTGCAAGGGATTGGAGCGTAGGAGGGGCGACTCTGGGAGGATCAGCGGGACAGGTGAAACACCCTGCGAGCGAAGCGACGGGGTGTGGTTCACCGCCCGCCCTCCAGAAAGCGTCCCCTCCGAAGCACCAATCCCCTTCCCCAACACCTCTGCCAGCCTTTTGTTTTCTTATCGCATACTATTTCGCATCAAAAAAGAGCTGTCACCAGTCGTCATTTAACGTCATGACGACTTGGACAGCTCCGTTCATTCTAATTATGCGTGAGCCATTGCTTGTTGTTTCTTATGGAAAGCGATGAAATTCTGTACAACCGTATCAAGGAATGCGATTGTTGCTTCATCTGTAATATTTCCTTCTTCGTCCATTTTCGTGTGAACCGCACCAATATACACTTCATTACCTGGCAATAGGTTAGGTGCTAATGCTGGGTTCGATAGAATTTCGCGTAAGTGGATCTGCGCTCTTACTGAACCGAAAACTCCCATCGATGACCCTACGATAAAGCCCGTTTTACCATGTAACGTAAAGTCGCCTCCACGTGACAACCAATCCAATGCATTTTTCATTGCGCCAGGAATAGAGAAGTTATATTCTGGTGTTGCGAACATCACTGCGTCTGAATCTTTCACGTCATCTTTGAATGTTTGAACTGCTACAGTTGGTTCGCTTTCAATATCAATAGAGAACATTTCTAAATCGTTGATGAGAACCGGAGTAATTTCCAATTCTTCTTTATAGCGTTTAGCCATGAATTTCACTAACTTTAAATTGTATGAAGTGGAACTTGTACTACCGATTACTGCTTTTACTTTGATTGTCATAATATAAATCTCCCTTATGTTTTAATATCTGCAGGACTTATCATATCGCATGCTCGTTTTGATTTCTAATATTTTGCTTGACATTTGAAACCTTCTTTGCATGTAAACGTATACATATAAAGCAGTTCTACGTCTTTTTAAAGGAGGAAGCTGTATGCGAACAATAATCTATGCGAGTTTTGCGATGTCACTACTACTTGTCGGTTGTAATTCAGCAACAGAAAAACCAACTGATGAAGTGGAGCCGCCAGTAGAAACGCCAGTCGAGGAAACACCAGAAGAAACGACGACGTTGCCTGAACGTGAATCTACGATGGATGTAGTACTATCTGTTGAGGGAGAAGACTCCACTATCACAATGGACCTCGTCGAAGGTAGCGATGCCATGTATTCACTGTATATTGATCCGGAACGCTATACGTTTGAGACCGGTGAAAAAGAAGACAAGCTCATGCCGATTGATGAAGTGCCTGAAGGGTATCCTGAGGTGAATATGACATTTCTATACGTCAAAGATCAAACGCCAGAAAGTGTAATGGAAGATATGGAACAGGAATATACTATGCCGCTTGAAGAAAAAACGATTTCTGCGCCAGTCAACGCACTTTCATTACACGGTACTTCCGGAGATGAGTCGGATAGTGAAGTTGTGACGATCTACATGATGGAAGTAAACGATGGCACATTGCTCATTAAGGAGAACTATTTCCTGGAAGCACAAGAAGGCCATGGCGCACGATTTGAACAGATGTTGGAGACGCTAGAAGTACGTAAATAAACAAGGAGAAACGCATGCACATACTTGAAAAGTCCTCATTCGTAATGGAATGAGGACGTAACTAGTCTATTCGATAGAAGGGTCTATGAACTTGGCCATATAATATTCGTCAACAAATTCTTCACCGATACATAAAGAATGCTTTTTAGTTCCCTCGATTTCAAACCCCATCTTTTTATATAAAGACAAACCTGCTTCATTTCGAGTAACGACCGTTAACTCTAATCGATGTATAGGATGATTCGCTGCCCACTGATTCAACTCTATAAATAGTTTCGTGCCGACGCCCTGTCCTCTGAAAGTTTCAGTAATCCCCACTACAATATATGCGCAATGTCTATTCCGTTTCGCGTCACCACCGATTGCAAATAAATATCCTACTAACTCGTTTTGTTCATTTTCAGCAACTAGGATCGTAGAATTACTACTCTTTTTTATACGCTGTATCCTGTGTATTTGTTGCGCATAATCATTTTCTCTTTCCCCAGCCTCCATCAACATATAATCTGAACTCGCTTCTACATACTCCATTAGACGGGAAAGTTTCTCCGCATCCGATATTTCTATTTCTCTTACTATCAATAGATCACTCCTCATTATCTAGTTATGTATATAATACTAGTGAAGTCTCACTTGATTTAAAATCGCATGCAATCCATGGACCCGTTTTAAAATTCTTTCTATACTATTCTAGCAAATTAAATTACATTTAATACAGTTCTGCATACCGTTAGCTGCCAGAATTCTCTACAACTATGGGATAGTTTTAAGCCCAGCCATCGGTGCTATTTTAATGTCACTAAGTACTGTGATCGTAGCAATTAATGCTAGATTGTTAAAAATCTGAAGTCGCTAGAATAATTGAATAGTGAGCGCCTATACAAAAACACCTTGAGAATTTCTCATGGTGTTTTTGTGTATCTTTTACTATGCATGAAATTATACACATAATTGTAACTAGACCACTACCCTGCTCATCTGTTTTCAAAATTATGCATTTTTGAATTGAATACTTAGCCTTTTAAATACTGTGACTACTTCTAATTTTACATCTATTCATAACTATTTTTATTATATTATTAAAGCAGATTATTTCATTAATTCATGCAATGAAACAACTTAAAAAGCTTCGTAGAATTACTTTGCATTTTTTGTCGAATAACACTATCATATATGAGGGCCAGAATTCCCTTACGAATTTAGCAAACTAGCCAGAGCTCTACCAATACATTGTAAACATGTAAAAAATAATGTAAAAGGAGGGAGTTTTATGAGTTTAGCATCCATCGGTGTACCTGGATTAATAATTATCTTAGTCATTATTCTAATTTTATTCGGACCTCGAAAATTGCCGGAAATTGGTTCTGCCGTCGGTAAAACACTTGCAGAATTTAAAAAGGCAACAAGTGACATTTTGGAAGATGATAACAAAGACAAAAAAACTGATTCAGAAAAATCCGAGTCCATAAAGTAACTACAATGACAAATGTGAAGGAGGAACTAAACGATGACGAATAACAAAGATTCCAATCAAGATACTCAAGATTTAAGTCGAAGAAAGTTTTTGAAGAGTGGCGGTCTTGTCGCTGGTGGACTTTTAGGTGGCTCCCTCTTTGGTGGTTTACTGACGAGCCAATTCCAAAAAGATTCGAAAAAAGATGTTGCGCCACAAGCTGATAAGCAAGTTACGTTTGATGCACGTACGTTCTTCAGTCGAAATGAAGACTTCGCGTTGCTATCTGCTGCAACTGAAAGAATCTATCCAGAGAATAAAAACGGAATGGGTGCAATTGAACTAGGCGTGCCTTATTTCATTGACCGTCAATGTGCAAGCAACTGGGGAAGAAATGCGAATGACTATATGGTCGGTCCTTTCCCATCGATTACAAAAACAGACGTATATGAAGAAGAAAAACGTCAAACAAACGAAGTCATCACATCGTCCACTGTTGTGAAGTTACCAGCTGGTACGGCTAACTATCAAACGAAAATGACGAGAGGTACGTTTTTCCTTGAAGGGCTTAACGCTATGGAGAAAACGTCACAAGATAAATTTAATGAGCGTTTTATTAATTTAGAACCTGAACAGCAAGATGAAATTTTACAAATGTTTGAAAAAGGTGAAGTGAAATTCAGTGGTGTAGATTCCGCAGACTTCTTTAGCTTGTTACGTCAAACAACTATTGAAGGCGTGTATGCAGATCCTGTTTACGGTGGAAATCGTAATATGGAAGCTTGGAGAATGAAAGAATACCCTGGGCCGATCATGAGCTTTTTAGATAAAATCGAAGAAGAAGAGTTTATTGTAATGGAGCCTTCAAGTTTACGTAATTATCAAGGGCTTTAATTTAGGAGGACGCGGAAATGGCTAAAAAATTAGATAAAGTAGACGTAGTAGTCGTTGGTAGTGGTTGGGCTGGCGGTATCGTTTCAGCTGAACTATCCAAAGCAGGCTATCAAGTCGTCATGTTGGAACGTGGGAAAGATCAAACACGTTCAGATTTTATAGGTGTTAAAGATGAGTTACGTTATACAAATAGACATGAAATGATCGAAAAATTAACAGGCGATACGATTACATCTCGTGTTTCAATAGGCGATGCTGCACTACCTGTACGCTTGCAAAAAGATATGAACACAGGGACGGACCTTGGTGGCGGAAGTATGCACTGGGCAGGTTCCGTATACCGTTGGCGTTCATATGACTTCGAGATTCGTTCAAAAACTATCGAACGTTATGGAGAAGGCAAAATTCCAGAAGGCATGCAAATTCGTGACTGGGGAATTACGTACGATGAACTAGAACCATATTATGCTAAATGGGAACAAACGGCTGGGATTTCAGGAGAACCTGATCCACTTGGTGACAAGAGATCAAATGAGTATCCAAACCCACCTATGCTAGCTTCTCCTGCGATTAAGTTGTTTAAAGAATCGGCAAAAGAGATCGGCTTACACCCTTATCAAATGGCTTCAGGAAACATGTCTCAAACATATACGAATCCCGATGGTGAAACGTTGAACCAATGTATGTTCTGTTCGTTCTGTACAATGTACGGCTGTGACTTCGGTTCAAAATCAGATCCTCTAGCAACGGTTATTCCGACTGCTCGCAAAACTGGTAACTGTGAAATCAGAACCAATTCACTCGTCCGTAGAGTTATGCATAAAGACGGAAAAGCGACAGGCGTTTTATATACGGATACAAGAACAGGTCAAGAATTCGAACAACCAGCTGACGTTGTCGTTCTTGCGGCATTCACATTCTCAAATAACCGCCTGCTCATGCTATCGGATATCGGTGAAATCTATAACCCGGAGACTAGAAAAGGAACGATTGGCCGTAACTTTACAGGACAATTCAACAGTACATTCCTAGGTGCAACAGGATTCTTTAATGACAAGAAATTCAACTACTACATGGGTGCTGGTGGATTAGGTGGCGCTTTAAGTGACTATGACGCGGACCTATTCGACCACACAGATTTAGACTTCATTCACGGTGGCGGTATCGAACTTCGTCAATACGGAGATGCAGCGATTAAGAATAACTTCGTCCCTAAAGGTACACCAACATGGGGTGAAGAATTTAAAGAGAAATCACTCTTCTATGCTTTCCGTACATTAACGGTTTGGTACTCAGCAGCAGTTATGCCTTGGTGGCACAACTTTATGGACTTGGACCCTACGTATAAAGATGAGTTCGGTGATCCATTATTGCGTATTACAAATAAATTAACAGAACAAGATAAGAACATCGCGAAATTCGGTATTGAAAAATGTACCGAAATCGTAGAAGCAATGGGTGCGGACATTATTGATCAGGACGAAATGCCAGACCAATTTGACCACACTTACAGCGGTATGCACTATATTGGCGGCGTAGCTATGGGTGAAGATCCAGAAACGTCTGCGGTAAACAACTACTTGCAACTGTGGGAAATGGAAAACTTATTCGTCGTTGGCGGATCTGCACTACCACACTTCAGTAGTCACCACCCTACCCCAACAATCGGTGCCCTATCATACCGTGCAGCTGAAGGTATTGAAAAATACTTAAAAGAAAAAGGCGGTCTCTTGACGCAGCCAAAATCTTCTGGCGTTAAAGCATAATTAATATTCAATCACCTCTCACTTAGCAACAAGATAGTGAGGGGTGATTTTTTTCTGAACACTTCATTACACTCACACCGCAACGATTGGATCACGCACTACTCTAACATCATAGAATGACACTTTATTGCTAATCACGTATCCTGGCTGTCCGTCGCGATGTGAATGCGCTTCCTTGAAAGCGTCGCTTTTCGTCCATGCCTCAAACGCCTCTTTAGATTCCCAACGCGTGCTGATCGTCACTTCGTCATAATCTGGTAAATTATCCGTGAACAATACTTCCAGTCCTAGAAACCCTTCCATTTGCTCCACTTTTCCTTTTTTATCAAAACGCGTAACCAATTCATGTCCACGATCTTTTATAATCTTATTTGTATTTGTTACGATGATCATACTTATTCCCCCTTTTAATCTACTAAAGAGTATACTTTCTTCAGCAACTAAGTTAAATGATAATGAATCTCATTATCATTGTCAATAACAAAAAAGCCAGTCAACAACTTTTACGCAAGTAAAGTTGTTGGCTGGCTAGCATTCATTACTCTTCCGATGCATTAGAATAGACGTTTTGTACATCGTCGTCATCTTCTAATGCATCGATCATATTCATAAATTGTTCTTGTTGCTCTTCGGTCAAATCCGCATAAACGGATGGAACCATATCTACTTCTGCTGAAACGAACTCCAAACCTTCGACTTCAAGCGCTTCTTTTACGTTCAGGAATTCGGATGGATCAGTCAGAATTTCAAAACCATCTTCTGTTGACACAATGTCATCTGCTCCTGCTTCTAAAGCCGCCATCATAACCGCGTCCTCGTCCGTTTCTTCCGTACGTTCGATAAACAAACGGCCTTTGCGTTCAAATAAATAATTGACGGAGCCCGTTTCTCCTAAACTACCGCCGTTTTTATTGAACGCCACGCGCATATTCGGTCCTGTACGGTTACGATTTTCCGTCAGTGTATAGACAAGAACCGCTACGCCGCCTGGTCCATACCCTTCGTAGATCATTTCTTCGTAATTTTCGTCCGCACCTGAACCCGTTGCTTTATCGATCGCTCGCTGAATGACATCATTTGGTACATTCACACTTTTGGATTTATCGATTGCTAGACGTAAAGCTGGATTCGTGTCTGGATCGTCTCCGCCAGACTTTGCTGCCACGTAAATTTCACGCGACATCTTCTGAAAGATCTTTCCTCGTTTTGCATCCTGTGCGCCTTTTCTGTTCTGGATATTCTTCCACTTTGAATGGCCTGCCATGGATCAAACCTCCTACTTCATCATTCGCTCTACATCATACCATAATCTCGGCCAATGTGAGAGTGCAGTATCAGTGAAATGTAGGAGTTTGCTGGCCATCCGTTGCTGTTGAGCGAAAGGTAATGACAATAAATGCAACCATTCCCGAAGCACTTCATTCGGATATAAAAGCTTCGCAAGCGACTGGTTGGATAAGGTTTGCAACGCCTGATGCTCCCCCATCAAAAAAGTCGGATTATACGAAATTTGTGGCAACACACGATGCATCCACAACACCCGTTCATCTTCTTCCGTCCCAAGGCACGCTAAATCAAAATCGATAAAGCAAATCCTTCCATTTGTGTCCCGCAAAATATTATGATGGACGACATCTCCATGCAATAGCGTCAAAGAACTAACAGGCGGTGGTTGTTTCTTCGCGATTTGCAATGAATCTTTCCCATACGTCAACAGTTGATCGATCGTCGAAGAAGGTAGAAATGCTTCACACATCTCCCGTAACTCTTCAAATCGCGCAAGTCGGACTTCCCACTTCTCCAGCATATGATAATGCGGAAGACAGGAAATCGACTCCCAATCAATCGAATATTTCGTATCATGTAATGCTTGCAGCGCACGGAATGAATCGATACGATCAATTCTTCTTTTAAAGTTGACCGCTTTGGCATCTTCAAGCCATGGCTGCATAATCAGCAACGGATCCGACTTATCGACGATTGGCGCGATATGCGGAAAATGCTGTGCACTAAGTAATTGATGAACTTGCCGAACCTTCACAGCTTGTGCGAGTGATGCGTACTTCTTTATGGAATACATAGCTCCGCCAGACTCCATTTTCCAGACATTCTTTTTGATTTTGGTAAATCGCTGATTGTCTGCCATATGCGGTTACTGGTTTCGGTGCCAGTCCTCCGGTATTGGCATCGGCTGATGTTGAGGGGTATTACACCCACAATCACCCTGATAACCAGGAGGTTGCTGCCACATAGGTGGCATCGGCATCGGCATCATGTGCGGATATGGCATCCATTGCATCGCTGGCATACATTCCGGCTGTGTCGACCATTGAGGTTGAACTGGCCAATTCGGCGAGCATTGTTGTTGATTTGACGGACACCAGGATGGCGGTATGTCTGCTTTCGGCGGCATTGTCGGTTGTTGCGGCATTGGCATCGGTGCGGGTTGTTCCGGTATCGGCTGCATGACAGGCGGTTTTGGTTGTGGCATCGGAGCTGGTTTCATGTGTAATGAACTCGATTCAATTAACTGCCAACCGTCCGGCATTGGTGCGGGAACCGGCTTATGGTGGTGAGATGATTCCTCCTGCCACTTAGGTGACTCACATGGCGGCATCGGTTTGATTGGCGCCTGCACAGGCGGTGGCATTTGCGGCATTTGCTGCATTGGTTGTTGTGGCATATGTGGATGGCAGTCCGCATCGAAAATCGGCATCCATCCGCAAACTGGGAATACTGCTTGCCACATCGGTGGTGCTTGCATACTCGGTGGCATTTGCGGCATATGAGGCGCTGCCGGTGGAGTTTGCGGTTGTTGTGGCATCGCTGGTGGTGCGGGTGCTGGCCACTGTTGCATTGGCGGTTGTGGCACAGGTTGCTGTTGCATCGGCGGCATCGGTGGAGCTTGTGGTAGCTGCGGCACTTGATGCACTGGCGGTTTCGCTTGTGGAGGCGCCGGCTTAGAAGGCTTCTCCTGATGTGGCGGCTTCATCGGTTTTTCGTGATGAGGTTTCTCATGGTGTGGTTTCTCCTGATGTGGTTTCTCCTGTTGCGGTTTTTCATGATGTGGCTTCTCGTGTGGCTTCTCATGCGGTTTCGTGTGATCACCCTTATGATGAGGCTTTTTCTTATCCATTGGCAAAAAGATTTTCATGCCGGGAACGATATAGTCCGGATTAGCTAGGTGAGCATTCACCCGCTTCAGTTCCTCGAACGGTATACCGTACTGTCTTGCGATCTTCCATAATGTATCACCTTTGACGACAATATGAACTTCCACTAACTATTCCCCCTTCCATCAATCCATCGTATGAACGGACGCCTACTTTTGTGACAATTTGTGTAGGCTTCCTCTCTTGTTATGTATATTCGACGGGGACTAGTTTATTACAAATAAAAAACCATCCTGGGGAATAGAGGATGGTTGCGAATTAGGTCAGATCAGTAGAGAATGTTGGTTAAAAAGTGCATGAAATAGAAATTACCCTTGACTTGGTTCAGTTCAAGAACGAAAGAAGTTACAATGGAAGAGTTACTTAGCAAGTACGAAGGGATTGAAGCTCCAGCTGGCGGACGCTTCAATCCTACTGTTATAGCGGATGGACGTAGAACACTTTTTTGCGATAGTGTGTAAATTAGTAAAGCCCTTGAACTTAATTAAGTTCAAGGGCTGTTCAAGTTCAATTATAAAACCTTCTACAAGTATAACTTTAATAAGCCAAAATAAATACATCCCACTTATACTACAGGGATTGGAGCGGCAGACGTCCCCACCAGAAAGCGTCACCTCCGTAGCACCAATCCCTTTCCCCAACATCATAGCCAGCCTAACTATCTCAGGAAACAAACTCCCCAGACTCATAGACATAATAAGTTCCTAGCGAACGTGCGGTGCAACCTAGTGCTGCTAACTCTTCCATCGCGCCCATCATCATCGGATGCTCGTCAGATTCATTAATGTCGATAATGAAGAAATAATGGCCAAGACCCGTCTTCAACGGCCGCGACTCGATCTTGCTTAAGTTCAAACGGCGCCATGAAAACACCGACAAAATCTGATGCAGCAACCCTGGACGGTCGTCCTCAGGCAACTTCACCATCAACGTCGTCTTGATCGAAGAAGCGTGCTTCGAATGCTTCAGCTTCTCCTTGCGCAACGACAACACGACGAAGCGCGTATGGTTGAAATGGAAATCGTGAATATTCTCTTCTGCTATATGTAAGCCGTACGTTTCTGCTGCCAAACGGTTGCCAATTGCTGCAACACGTAGTTCCGGCTGTTCAGAAATAGATTTTGCTGCCGCTGCAGTAGACGTCGTCTGAATCAACGGAACTCCACGGTAACGATACTGTAAAAACTTATGACATTGCGCCAATGCATGCGGATGAGATTGAATCGAATCCAATTCATCTAAGTGATTCATCTGCGATTTATTGACCAACATATGTTGCTCAATTGGCGTGGAAATTTCGGCTGCGATAAACAACTCTTTACTATTGAAAACGTAATCAATCGTCAACGGTACAGAACCTTCCAGCGCATTCTCCAACGGAACGACCGCATAGGCAACATGTCCTTCTGTCACTGCTTCAATACAATCTGGAATCGTCGGACGTGGCATTAACCCTTCCATTCCGAATAAATCGGATGCTGCAATATGGGTAAATGATGCTTCGGGCCCCAAATACGCAACGGATGGTACATACTTCTTTTCTGTCATGAATCTCTCATCTCCCCACTGGTTTAAGAGGTCAGAAAACCCCTGAACTGATTAAATCAACAGAATCAATAAATCGAGGTGCTTTGAGACGCTGTAAAAATGCTTCTACTTTAATTTCCATCTCCGTTACATCCAGCGATAACGTAATGTTGGCGCGCCCCTGGACAGGAATCGTCTGGTGAATCGTCAACACATTACATTTCGCTTCTGACACGACTTCCAAAAGCACAGCCAGCGAGCCTTTCAAATCTTCCAGTTGAATAAAGATCGTCAAAATCCGGTCCCGCGCGATGGATTCGAACGGGAACACGGCATCACGATATTTATAAAAGGCGCTCCGTGACAGACCGACCCGTTTAGTTGCTTCCTGGATCGTCGTCACTTCGCCTCTTGCCATCATTCGTTTAGCTTCCAGCATTTTTTGCATTGACTCGGTCAATACATCTTCGCGGACTAAATAAAACTGACCTTCCCCGATTTGTTCCATTTTGCTCCCCCCAAAACGAGCCATTCCTTATTCCAAGAACTCGAACTCGTAGCTCATGATACGAACGATATCACCGTTTTTCGCACCACGCTCACGCAATGCATCGTCGATTCCCATACCACGCATCTGACGAGCGAACTTGCGTACTGATTGATCGAAGTTGAAGTCCGTCATCTGGAACAAACGCTCTAATGTATAACCAGACAACATAAACGCGCCATCATCGTCACGTGAAATAATGAAATCAGGTCCAGTCGATTCGTGTTTATACAATACAGAGTTACTTGCTTCTTCTTCATCCATATCCGTCAACATCGGGAATTCCGGTGTCGTTTCAAGCAGATCTAAAATCGCATACAGCAATGGATCCAAGCCCGTTCTCGTCAATGCAGAAATCGGGAACACTTGAATCTCTTCATCACCAAGTGCTTCTTTAAACGTTTCCAGATTCTCTTGCGCATCCGGCATATCCATTTTATTCGCCACAATAATCTGTGGACGTTCAGTCAAACGCATATTGTACTGCTCAAGTTCTTTATTGATTGTCTGGTAATCCTCGTATGGCTCACGGCCTTCAAGTCCTGACATATCGATAACGTGTACGATAACACGCGTACGTTCGATGTGACGCAAGAACTGATGTCCTAGTCCAACTCCTTGATGCGCACCTTCAATCAATCCAGGCAAATCTGCCATAACGAATGTGCGGTGATCATCTGTCTCGATCATACCGAGATTCGGTACTAATGTAGTAAAGTGATAATCCGCAATCTTAGGCTTCGCTGAAGAAACGACTGATAATAACGTTGATTTCCCAACACTTGGGAATCCAACAAGACCCACGTCAGCAAGAACTTTTAATTCAAGCACGATATCTTTACTAACACCCGGTTCACCTTTTTCAGAAAGTTCCGGTGCCGTGTTCTGTGGCGTAACGAAACGGCTGTTACCGCGTCCTCCACGTCCTCCACGCACGATGACCGCTTGTTGGCCATGTTCGACCAAGTCCGCAATAATCGTTTCAGTTTCGGCATCCTTAACGACTGTACCAGGGGGAACTTTAACGATCATACTTTTACCGCTACGACCGTGCATGTTTTTACTCTGACCGTGTTCGCCTCGTTCAGCTTTAAAATGACGCTGATATCGGAAATCCATTAGCGTACGTAATCCTTCATCAACGATAAAGATAACGTCTGCGCCTTTTCCACCATCACCACCGGATGGTCCACCATTGGCTATATATTTTTCACGACGGAACGAAACCATACCATCGCCACCGTCGCCACCTTTTACAAATACTTTAACGTGATCCACAAACATAATTTATAATCCTCCTAATTGTCCACTGATAGTAAACGTCCATTGATTCGGTTCACCGTGGACTTCGACCGTAAGCTGTGATGAATGTTCTGGGATGTCTAGTTGCTTCGCGTACAGCTCGGTAAATGTCAATTGAATACTCCAAGATGCAGTGTCTGTCGTGACTTCTAGTGTCACGGGACAATCTGCGTAGCGCTGAATTTTTGATTCCACAGCCAGCACTACTTGCTCCAAGTAATCGACCAACACTTCGTCAATTTCACTTGAATCAATTTTTTCCGTAATCTCACAATACAGTTGCACCATCAAAGCCGGATAGCGCCACGCTAGTGTCGTAATCCATTCCTCAGTAAGCGGCATGCATAATTTCTGAAGCAATGCCTCACGTTGCATGTCTGCTGTTTTCTCAAGGATGCAATTTCGCGCTTCTGTATATTTCCCCATATCGATATTCATAAGGATCAATTGCAGATCGTTCATGTGATCGTGTCGACTAAATTTCACTGCTTGCGACACATTTAGCTCATTCTTCCCCATTTTTTCACCGCCAGCTGTTTTCGTACTTCTTAGTATAGCATTTTCACGCGCAAATCACTAAAAAAATCTTCGCCGTAGTCAAAATCGCTTAGAATATGTGTCTGAACGTTACAATGAATTGCTGTTCGCTCATAGTTCATGCCTAAGCGCTCTATAAACTCCCGTAGCCGCTCTTAGAAAGCGGTGAGTGATCATAGACACCCACTAATCGCTCTATCCCACGCCACAAGCGCTCATAGACACGCGTTATCCGCTCATAAGGCCAAGAACTAATCTAACAACCATCTCAAAACACAGAAAAAGGACTGCAACGAGTGCAGTCCTTTTTCACAGGGTCATGCTATCCAATTAAGCTTCTTGAGTTGCTGCTGGGTAGACACTGACTTTCTTTTTGTCGCGGCCAAGACGTTCAAAACGAACGACGCCGTCAACTTTTGCGAATAGAGTATCATCTCCACCGCGACCAACGTTTTCACCTGGGTGAATTTTTGTTCCGCGCTGGCGATAAAGGATTGATCCACCTGAAACATGCTGTCCATCTGCGCGCTTAGCGCCAAGACGTTTCGAATGTGAGTCACGACCGTTCTTAGTAGAACCTACTCCTTTTTTCGATGCGAAAAACTGAAGATCCAAACGTAACATAGCTGCCACCTCCTACTTTTCAAAGGATAATTTTATAAAATCTGCATAGTCTAATTCAATCGTTTGTAAAGAAATAATCATAGCATTCAGGAGCAGCTGAACTTCAGCATCTTGTTCCGTTACCGGAAACGCCACACGTAAGTATCCGCCATCCGTCCCTTGCTCGACATCAGGTTCGATCGAAGTCAATTGCATAATGGCATTCACCGCACCAAATGATACGGCAGAAGCACCAGCACAAACTAGATCTTGTCCGTGTTCTGCAAAGTTTGCATGACCATCCATCTCAAAGACTGAGATGCGCCCAGAAGGCTCTTTTATAATTCTGACATGTATCATGCCGGATTACAGATTGATTCCGTCAATAACGATTTTCGTGTATGGCTGACGGTGTCCTTGCTTTTTGCGATAGTTTTTCTTCGCCTTATATTTGAAAACAACAATTTTCTTTGCGCGGCCTTGCTTGACAACTTTACCTGTTACAGTTGCGCCTTCTACGAATGGAGCACCGACTTTAACGTCATCTCCGCCCACCATTAGCACCTTGTCAAAAGTTACCACTTCATCAGCTTCACCAGCAATCTTCTCAATGAAGATTTCTTGGCCCGCTTCAACTTTGATTTGTTTTCCACCAGTTTCAATAATTGCGTACATACTTGCACCTCCTCAATTTATACAGACTCGCCTTGACAGGTGATTCGACCAGCGAATACTTGAACCTGTTCAGTGCGGTTGTAGCACGGGTGCTACAATCAATAACAGTAAAATATTATCACATAGAAAACAATAGGTCAAGCATTATTCCCACAATCTTTTAAAAGAAGGAAGTCTCTTTTCTAGTCAGTTGTTCAAAGACTCGCTCATACCTCCTAAAACGATACGAAATAATATTTTGAACCGCTAAAAACGACGTAATGATAACGAGCGGCAAACTGGCTGGCAAGTAGGCAATGAAGAACACACAAAGTGATGCGGACGCAATGATGGAATACAGTAAGAAGTTTGAGCGCGTGGTATATTTTGTTTCTTCCGTTTCAAGTAAAACCGAGACGACTTGTCCGCCATCAAGTGGCAAGATAGGTAATAAATTGACGCTCAGTAAGATCAGTTGAATCTTCACGAACTGCGCTTCTCCCGGAAATGACAAATACGTGCCAAGTAGTAACAGAACGGCTGTCGCGACAGGTCCACCGAGCGCCACGATCAGCCGTTGCCGTTTACTTGCCAGCTGCCGATTAACAAATTGCAATTCCCCTCCATACGGTAAAATAGTACAACTCCTAATTTTCATTCCGACGTGTCGTGCGGCCAATACGTGTCCTACTTCATGAAAAAGTAAAGAGAATAAGAGCATTGCGTACAATGACACACCACCGACGATCATGAAAAATAAAAAGATCGGTAATAATACCGGATGAATACGGTACTTCATTGCTGACCGTCCGACATATACGTTGCGAGTACTGTAGGCTCGAGCGGAATCCCATTGCGTTTCACGCGGATGTACACCGCTTCCTCGTCCATCATCGCAATCTCATCCCCAAGCTTCACAGCTGTGTAAGGAAGCGTCGAGAACGACCCTACGAATCCATACGTCACTTCGTCGCCGTTATCGTACTGAACGGTAACCGTCTTGCCTGACTGCCTTGTGTAGCCCGTGAAGACGACTAGCCCACTTCCTTGCGACGTAATCGACATCGGTTGAGTATACGAGATAATGGCACCGTCCTGATAAGGTTGGAACGATTCATACGTCTCAAACGGATTAAATACGGAATCCCCCGATACCGTGATGACTTCATCATCTGCCATCCAAGAAGAAACCCACTTCTTCATCACCACAAAGTCTTTTCCAGTCGTTACATATTGCGTTATCGGTATATTAACTAGCTGGCGTTCTTCAAGTTTTGATAAACCTACAACAGATACCATCAGCACAATAGCGATGATCCATTTTGTTTTCCATTTCATCACGTCCCCTCCCTTACCTGCAGTGTATGAAAAGAAGGAGAATTAAATGACGAATGAAAAAAAACTCAGTACCATTAAAGGCACTGAGTTTTACGATTGTATTATTTGCCGAACATGTTTTTGATTTTACCGAAGAATCCTGATTTACTTTTCTCCATCGTCATCAATGGCACAGACTCACCTAAGATGCGTCGGGCAATGTTACGATAGCCTATTGCTGCAGGGTTTGTCGGGTCCATCACGACAGGTTCACCTTTATTTGAAGCAGAAATAACGTTTTGGTCGTCCATTACGATACCGAGTAGATCAATCGACAAATGCGTCGTGATTTCATTGACATCTAATGTTTCGCCGCTTTCCATCATGCCGCTTCTAATACGATTGATAATCAATTTTGGCGGTTCCAATCCTTCTTCCGCTTCTAGCAGTCCAATAATTCGGTCTGCGTCACGTACAGCGGAAATTTCTGGAGTCGTCACGACAATTGCGCGATCCGCACCAGAAATAGCGTTTTTGAAACCTTGTTCGATTCCTGCTGGGCAGTCAATCAAGACATAATCATAATCTTGCTTTAATTCCAAAACGAGCTTCTTCATCTGTTCCGGATTCACGGCACTCTTATCTGTCGTCTGTGCTGCTGGCAGCAAGAACAGTCGATCTTCGAAACGCTTGTCCTTCACAAGAGCCTGGTGTACTTTACAACGCTCTTCCACCACATCGACCAAATCATAAATGATCCGGTTTTCTAAGCCAAGAATAACGTCCAAGTTACGCAGACCGATATCTGTATCGATTAAACACACTTTTTTCCCTTGTAACGCAAGAGCGGTGCCTAGATTGGCTGACGTTGTTGTTTTACCAACGCCACCTTTACCAGAAGTAATAACAATTGCTTCTCCCAAATTATATACCTCCCTTAAATGTAGCAAGGTCCGGACGTAAATATCGGAGCTCCTGAAGACGGTCTATCGCAATCTGCCCATTCTTTTGAAGATACGCACATTCCATTTCAGGTTGCTCAGAAAGAACCGTCAATTCGTCGGTCATGATCTCGATCTTATCCGCAATTTTCAGATGCGTCGCCTCCAGCCAAGATGCAGCAATGACTGCGTCTTTATTGCCTTGTGCGCCCGCATGTGCAATGCCTTTGACACGACCGAGTACATAAATACTGCCGCCTGCAATGACTTGCCCACTCTGATTGACATCACCGATAATAACCAAATCGCCATCAGCCTTTACGACTTGACCCGATCGAACGATTCCTATATAGGTTTCGGACTGCTTCTCGATCAACTTTCTCTCACACTCTTTTAACGAAATGACGTCACTATGTACCTTCGAAACTCGCAAATGAGGGGAAGTATGAATGACCGATTGAATTTTGTTCATGTCTTTCTCGTCACAATAACGATGCCCTAGATGCAACTGCACTTCAGACACACCTTCAAGCACACTGCTCTGTACTTTTTCTTTCAACTCACCTAGTAAATCGGAAAATGCGCAATGATCATCCAATCGTAAAACTAAGCCGTCTTTTGTACCTTTTATCGTTATCAACTGTGATTTCGTCACCTACATCACCTCACAATACTTAAAAACCTGCTTGCTTTTGAAAAAATCTTTTTTCTGTAATCTGTTTGAATAGATAACCGAACATTACGATGAATAATGAGTTCGCAATCATTGTCGGAACTAGTCGATGCGTGAAAAATTCACCGAAATCAATAAAAGTCAACGCAATCACACTAGCAAAAAAGTACGACAACAATTCCAGTAACACAATCATTACTAATGATAATACCATAACTGTCACCGTATGACGCTCAATTTGTCGAATTACTAACGCAGCAACGTAACAAATCAGCGGATACATGAATGTGTATAATCCAATAATATCAATATGATACATATCATACAACAGTCCAAGGATAAATCCGTAAATAATCGCTCGCTTGCTATTATAATACGTCGCAATGAAAATTAAATAGACGATTACGAACCTTGGCACCAAAATATACAAATCTCCGCTTATTTCAATCGGTGAAAACAGACTGAAAATCGGTTCCAGGAAAAACAAGAGTCCAGCAATCACAGGAATGATGAATCGGATCATGATTCATCGTCCCCTTTAGCATCCGCGGAGTTGCCTCCGTCCGTACCATCCACAACCGTCATCGTCCGCTTCGCAATCATCACATGATCGAGTTGCGAGAAGCTTGCTGCCGGTTTGATATACGCTAATTTCGTCAGACCAAAGTCATCCGTAGAAACTTCAGTTACTTCCCCTATTAAAATACCTTTCGGGAAGATTCCTCCGAGACCAGAAGACGTCACTTGCATTCCTTTTTTTACTTTAAAGCTCGAATCAATCCGCTTCATGATCAATTGTCGGGAAGCTCGATCATATCCTTCGATCAAACCGAACATTTCCTCTTCACCTACAACCATTGCCGCCACACGGAAAGCACTATTTTCCGTTGAAATCAATTCAACTGTAGACGTAAAAGGAGTCGATAGAATCACTTTCCCGATCAATCCTTGCGCTGTCATGACCGCCATATTGACGCCCACTCCAGACGTCGTTCCTTTATCGATGATGACCTTCTCTTCCCATTGATCGGGATTACGCGAGATCACCGTAGACTGGATCGGCTCAAATGCACGCAGGTCCTCTTGTTTATCAATAATTCCCCGCAACTTCACATTATTCGCTTTCACATCTACTAACTCCGCTTCCATAGCGGCATACGTTTCCAGACGCTCTTTTAATCGTTTGTTTTCTTCGTATGTATTAAGCATCGTATCAATATTCTCAATGAGTCCCGTCACAAAGTGGGCTGGTTTCGTAACGAGCGACTGCCCGAAACCTACGACATCTTTCACTGCTTGTTCCGGTACATTTGCATGATTTCGGTCACGAAGTGAAAATGCAATTAATGCCACTAGGACGATTACTCCTACTAATAAAATGATTAATCGTTTATTGGAAAAAAAACGCGGCATTGCCTACATCTCCTCCAATTAGTATTATGACTGAATCTTCTTGATCAGTTCTAAATTATCCAGCGCTTTACCTGTTCCAATCACGACACAGTCGAGCGTGTTTTCTGCAACGAATGCAGGCATTTTAGTTTCTTCGGAAATCGCTTTATCAAGGTTACGAAGTAATGAACCGCCACCTGTTAAGACAATTCCACGCTCCATGACGTCTGACGCCAATTCAGGTGGTGTCTGCTCAAGCGTCTTCCGCATACCTTCAATAATCAAATCCATAGGCTCACGCAATGCTTTCGTGATTTCCTGTGAATTAATCTCCATCGTTTTCGGCAGACCCGTCAACAAGTCACGGCCGTGAATATCCATTTTTTCGGTTTTATCCAAATCAAACGCCGAACCGATTTGCATTTTGATGTTTTCAGCTGTACGTTCACCGATCATCAATTTATATTCTTTACGGATGTACGTTATGATAGCCGTATCCATGGAATCTCCACCTACACGGATCGATGTGCTCGTTACAATACCGCCGAGCGAAATAATAGCAACTTCTGTTGTTCCTCCACCTATATCGACGACCATACTGCCGGTTGGTTCCCATACAGGTAAATCCGCACCAATCGCAGCCGCAAATGGCTCTTCAATCGTATACGCAGCTTTTGCACCCGCCTGAATTGCAGCATCTGTCACTGCACGCTGTTCGACTGACGTAATACCGTAAGGCACACAAACCATCACAGTCGGCTTCGTCCAAGAAGTGCCAGTTGACTTTAACGCTTCTTTTAAATAATGACGAATCATATCCGTTGTTGTTTCAAAATCTGCAATAACTCCTTCTCGCATCGGGCGAATAGCCACGACTGAGCTCGGAGTACGTCCGATCATCGCATGTGCTTCACTGCCTACTGCAACGATTTCACCAGTCGTCGTATTTTTCGCTACGACAGATGGCTCCCTTAGCACAATACCTTTATCTTTAATGAAAACTAGAGTATTGGCTGTTCCCAAGTCAATTCCTACGTTTCGTGATCTGAAACCAAACAAGTCAATTCTCCCCTTCTACAAAAACCGTCATCGGTGTTGTTAAAAGCATACACCACATTATAACGGAAAGGTAACTTAATTTACAGCGTCACATAGCTAGTTTGCGAAAAATAGCAAAAAAGAGACTGATTTCCCAGTCCCCTCACTTTTTCCGACACGATTCTTGCTTTTAGATGTATCCTTTGTCTTTTAAACTAATGAATTTCTGATCCCCGATGATAATATGATCAAGCACGTCCACACCCATGATCTGCCCCGCTTCCATGAGGCGTTTCGTCACCTCGATATCTTCCCTCGAAGGCGTGGTGTCACCGCTCGGATGATTATGGGAAATAATCATTGATGCAGCCGAACGTTTAAACGCTTCTCGAAACACTTCACGCGGATGCACGATGGAAGAATTCAAACTGCCAATGAAAATCGTCTGCTTATGTAGTACTTCATTTTTTACATTTAAAAACAACACTACGAAATGTTCTTGATTCAACGACGACATATCCGTCATCAAATAATTCGCAGCATCTTCCGGTGAACGAATCTTATACCGTTCATGCGGTGCTGTCCGATACAAACGCTTGCCAAGTTCCGCTGCCGCAAGCAACTGCACCGCCTTCGCTTCACCGATTCCTTTAATCTTTGTCATCTCATCGACTGTCAACTCTTTCAAATCCTGCAAACGGTCAATTGTTGACAACACACGGTTCGCAAGCACTAATACAGACTCTGAACGTGAGCCTGTACGCAACAAGATCGCCAATAATTCTTGATTGGATAAATTGCCTGCCCCTTCCCGAATCAGCCGTTCGCGGGGCCTGTCAGCGATATGCACATCGCGGATCATCATCTGCGGTGCCAAATCAAGTGGCATTACGTGTCACCGCCTTCTAAAATCAGCAACCCTTCCCCACGCATCCGATTGACCAGATCACTGACCGGCAACCCGACAATGTTTTGATAATCGCCTACCATATTTTCCACAAACAACATCCCTTGCGTCTGGATGCCATACGCTCCTGCTTTATCCGAAGCGTCACCTGATTTCACATATGCACGAACGAGTTCTTCGTCCAGTTTTCTGAACTTCACTTGCGATAAACCGGAAAACTGGATTGTCTTGCCCTTCGCAAGGATCGTCACACCAGTAATTACTTCATGTAACTCTCCAGATAACTCCATTAAGAAATCGATAGCTTGCTGATCGTCTTCAGGCTTCGGGAATACTTTGCCTTCTCTTACCACAATCGTATCCGCCGCAATGATGATCTCCTCTTGTGACTCAAATACCGCATGCGCCTTTCGCTCCGATAAACGCACCGCATATTCATACGGTTCTTCAGGCGTGAACGGCACATCCTCATCAACATCACTCGGTCTCACCGTAAAATCAATTCCTGCCAACTGCAATAGTTCTTTACGTCTCGGCGAAGAAGAAGCGAGAACGATAGGTTTTATACTTGTAAATTTCATTGGAACAACCCCCTTTTTCATAGTGTACGCTATTGCAGGCGATTTGAAAAAAGGGCAAAATTCAATTCTTCCCCGTATTTCGGCTCAAAATTGAATTTTGAAGCACGGATCTTGGTTCGAATAGTGTGCCAATAAATGCAGTCTTGCAATAGAAGAATCCTGTGTAAACGCAGTGATGGCGGCCACTTTCTTCGCGAAGTCCCCATCCTTTTTCGCGTCTTTCCCCTTCGCAGACAATTCAATTTTCGATAAATCCTCTGCGAACAACGCTTTTTTCACTTCTCCGGCGTCCGCAGACTTGCAAGTGCCTGGTACGACAGTGATTCTCTTCTTGAACGCGTCTTCGCCTTCTTTCAAGACGACGTCACTTTCTTTCAACCATGCCGCTCCCCAAACGTAAAACTGACCACCAGCTGGCACGATCGCCGTAGTCGTAAGACCCGGATTCTCCGCGACGAAATCAGTCGCTGCTTCTTGACTCGAAAACACACCATGCTGCTTGACGAACATCGTCTCCCCGTCTTCCGCGGCACCTGCCTTCTCTTCCGTCTTCGGCCCATTCGTCGCTACCGCCTTATCTGCCTTGTCTTTTTTACCTCCTGTACTCGAAATCGTCAGCCCGATCACGAGCACGGCGACCAAGCCGATCGCCACACCTTGTATCAACGCCCGAATGACAATGTTCTTTGAATACGTCCTGCGGAAATTCATTCCATCACTCCACTAGTTTTCTTCCACCTTACCAAAACGAACGCAAAAAAAGACGAGACTGTTGTCGTCTCGTCCATAAACATTTACCGATTTAGTTCAACAAACCCGTATACCAACTGACAAGCTGCGCGCCGTAGAAATACGCAATGAGTGCAGCGGCCGCAATCGAAGGACCGAATGGCACAGGTGTTTTACGTCCTTGCTTCGTCTTTTTCAAGAAAATAAGACCGACAATCGCACCAATGAATGAAGCAAGAAACAGCGTCACTAACGTCTGTACCGTACCGAGAACTAAGCCGATGACGAAAAATAATTTTATATCGCCGCCACCCATGCCGCCGTTCGACACAATCGCAATCAGCAACAATATACCGAAACCGACCGCCGCCCCAAGCAAACTATCCCACCAAGGTGTCAGTGGACTAACAAAACGCAGAATGAATATCGCAATACCAAACGGTAATAAAATTTTATTCGGAATCAACATATACTTAAGATCGGATACCGTTAAAATAACAAGCATCGAGATAAACAACAACGCCACAACCAGTTCCCACTGGAGTCCAAAATACAAGTACGCACAAACGAACAGCACACCTGTAATCAGCTCCATCGTGGGATAAAGCGCACTGATCTTCTCTTTACAGCCTCTGCACTTCCCACGCAAAAACACGTAAGAGAATACCGGCGCTAAGTCGACCGCCGTCAAATTCCGATCACACGTCGTACAGTGCGAAGGAGGCGAGACGATGGACTCCTTCAGCGGCACACGCAGTCCGACTACGTTAAAAAACGAGCCGAACGTAATGCCATAGAGGAAGAAAAACACACTATAGAGCCATTCCATGAACTGCCTCCTTACTCCGCTTTCTCGGTACCTGTCATTTTATTGATCGTCGTTGGATCAAACTTCAATGCAGGTGGCGGCGCATCCACTTTCGGCGCCTCATTTTGTAAATTGACGAGATCAGGACGGAAATACGCATTAAATGAAATCACGACTTTCATTTCACCGATATCCGATTCTTCTTCCGTTTTCTCAGCTGTCGCTTCGAATTGAATCGTCTCTACATTCATAATCCGAATCATTTCTTCGATTTCATAGATGAACGTATCGACTTGCTTATATGTATCCGCAACGAGCGTCACTTCCATCAAGATCGTTTCCAAGTTTTGTACCGATTCCGGCAATAGTTCCATGTCGAATACTTCTTTCGAAAAATTGATTTCTTCAATTCGACTATTGGATTTCACTTCCGCCTTCTCGAGACGAATGAGCAACGCATCCTCCAGTGGAATAACAGGCACGACTTTTTGAAGCGGTGCCGAGGTGACCGTTTCATTCGGATCTTTATTCGCCAATTGCTTTTGCATCGAAAATAAAACATCACGTTCTGAAGCCAACTGCGCAGTCATCTGATCCTTGCTGTCTTTCGCCGGCAAGTAGATGTTTGTCACCGTGTAATAGACAAGTGCAATAAGGAAAATGGAGACCAATACAACCAAACCAATCTCCATCTGACGTTTAGTTAGATACTTATTCAACCGTATCGCCCCCTTCCGAGTCAGCATCTACAGGTGGCTGTGGTTCTTCCGGTGCAGGTTCTGTTGGCTGCTCTTCAGCAGGTGGCGTTTCCTCTTGCGGCTCTTCAATCGCATCGGGGTCTACGTCTGCATCGGTACCTGGTAACGCGCGGTCGTCTACGAACTGAATGAAGTATGTAGCGAAATATCTAGGCAAGACATTTTCACGTTCTTCCACATCCAGTTTTTCTGTCTCGATTCCTTCGAACGTCGCATCAATTACTAGCGACGATGCTTTCATTCGAGTTAAATAGAGCGCAGGTTCCATCAGATCATCAAACTGAATTTTCAACGTCACTTCGTTAGGTGCAGTGAACGTTAACTCTTGGAAGAACCCACGATCAGGCAATGCTCTCGAAAGATCTTCTATAAGAGGATGCGTTTTATATTGGTACGCTTTTAGGAAATCCACTGTGGCGGCCAATTGTTCTTTTTCTTGACCGAAGGCAGACAGACGCAACTGGGACGTTATGCTTTCTTGTTGTTTCTGTATTTCATATGTAGACTGCTGTAATCTCTGGGCTTCTTCGTCATTTTTCGCAGCCATCATATATAGAACCACCCAACTAATGATGGCTACCAAAAGAATCGCAATGGCAATCCACAAAAAAGTAGCCCGCTCCTTGATCTTCTCCGGTAGTAGATTTATATCAACTAACATACGCGTACTACACCTCTTCCTTCAGCGCGAGACCAATTACTCGATGGAAGTCGGCAGTAATCGCTGTACCATCCACACAACTTATCGGCTCTTTCACTAAGGGAATCGCGTCAATTGCTAACCGCTCCCGTACCATCTGCAATAATTCTTCTTGTTGTGTATATGTACTGTTCCATATTAAATGGGTAATCGCTGAATCTGTTTCAGCCAAATTAAATCGGTAGAAGTTTGCTAGTTTCTCAAGCTCCATCACAATCGTCATCGGCTCAATCTGTTGCTCAAGTACTTCACCCGTCGTCATACTGAGCGGCACTTCGAGTTCCATGGAGCGGATGAATAAAGGGAAATGATTATAGAAAATCGACACAGTTAAATTCCGCCCATGCAAATCCGCAAGTAAAATATGTTCCGACCCTTCAAATTGATGTTCATGATGAGCCAATCGATAAAGAGAAAGCGGCGCAATATCCGCCACAACGGGATTCAACTTCACTGACTCCAACACATATTCATACGTCTGCATAATACTTTCCTTCGACGCAATCAAAATCGCTTCATTTTGCGCATCATTGGCGGTATACGGAACCACATCAAACACCGGGTCATCAAACGGCAAATAAATTGTCGAGCCAATCTCTATGAAAAAATGACTTTTCAAATCCTCATGATCCACCGTTTCAGGATAGGCAACACGACGGATAATGACATATGTATCGGGCGCCAAAAACGCCACATCACGCTTCGTAAGATTCCAATCTTTCACAGCTTCCGTCAAAACATCCCGTAGCATGTCTTCTTCGGCTATTCGGCCGTCCATGATGGTGTGTTCAGGAAGCGGCAACTCTTTCGCCACATCCAACACAATCGGATGACGTGACTTAATGCGTACATAACGGATCGCATCGTCGTCAAGAGTTAACGAATGTATACGCTTCTTCCGACCGAATGTAGGGATGGATAGTTTGGAAAGCGGACTTTTTATATTGGATAGTATAGACATGAACGAACTCCTTCCAGACGAGTAACAGCAAGGGTATAATATAGTTCTTTCTTAGTTACTAGTTATGTGTAAGTATAGCAAATGGTATGGGAGAAGGGAAGATTGATAGAGAAAAGAGACTCTGGAAAAACATCTCCAAAGTCTCTTATTATAAATCGTAATTCATTTTTATTGATTTAAAAGAATTATCTACTTATAGCTACTGGAGCAGCGTCAGCTTTCACATCTGCATCAGTAATCATTTTTGAAGTGGCATTTGTGAAAGTTACAGTAACAC
The DNA here is from genome assembly GCF_002743245.1 of Sporosarcina sp. P26b. Lineage (NCBI taxonomy): Bacteria > Bacillati > Bacillota > Bacilli > Caryophanales > Caryophanaceae > Sporosarcina > Sporosarcina sp. P26b. The sequence goes on along the minus strand of NZ_PDYW01000003.1, from coordinate 27,548 downwards.
CTTTTGTTGTGGCAACTCCAGTTAGTGTATTTCCACCATCAACCTTACTAACAGTCGCTTCTGTAATTCCACCAACATCATTTAAAAATCCTCCACCAGTTAAATCCACAAGTTCAGCTGTTTTCTCTCCATTTTCTGCAAAGTACATCTGAGCAGCAGCTAGTATATTCTGTCCGTCAGCTTTCATAGCATTAACCTTAGAATTCGTAATAATATTCCCAATAGCCGGCACCGCGATCGCAGCGATAATCCCCAAAATAACAATAACAGCTAGTAGCTCGACAAGCGTCAAACCTTTTTGATTTAATTTCTTTTGCATAAACTTTTTCATATAATTTCCTCCTCTTGTTTTTCCTTACTCTATGAATATAGTATATCAGAACTAATAGGATAATAACACTAGTTTTATTGAATTAACTTAATTTTATCCATAACATTTGTTATTTCTGTTACAAACTATCTATCTGCTCAAACATACTAAACATCGGCAACATGATTGCCAAAACTATAGTCCCGACTATGGCTGCCAAGAAAACGATCATCAAAGGCTCTATTAAAGCTTTTAAGCGGTCTGTAGCGGCTTCTACTTCTTTCTCATAGAAATCTGCTACTTTAGCCAACATGGAGTCCAAAGAACCAGTTTCTTCTCCTATCGCAATCATATGTGGGATTAGCGGAGGAAATGCCCAGTGGTTTAACATAGGCTCCGTTAAAGATCCGCCACGTTCCATTGATACTCTAGACTCACCAATTACTTTTGAAATGACTTCATTTCCAACTACTTTTTCTGTCATGGTTAGGGCTTGTAGAATGGGTACTGAGCTAGAGAACATAGAGCTTAATGTACGAGTCATCATAGCGAGTGAAGACTTTTGAGCAATGCTACCGAATATAGGCAATCTCAATAAGATAGTATCTAAAATGTACTTCCCTTTTGGATTGTTACGAACTAATACATAGCCTGCGATAATCACCGAAACAATAAGAAGAAGTAGATACCAGTAATTTCCAATCCAATCACTCGCTGCCATTACTGCACGAGTTAGCCAAGGCAATTGTCCACCAATACTATCGAACATATCAACAAACATCGGTACGACGAACCATAAAAGGAAAATGACTACCGCGATAGCTATTATCCCTACTACAACTGGATACGCCATAGCCGAAGTAACTTTCTGTCTCGTACGATACGCTTTCTCGAAATGCTCAGCCAGTTGTTCCAATGATTCATCCACAGTTCCTGAAACTTCCCCAGCCGCCACCATATTCAATATTAATGGTTCAAAAACTTTAGGATGTTTTCCAAAAGCTATCGACAACGGTGTTCCTGTTCGTAAATCTTCCTGAATCGAAGTCAAGATTTTCCGAAATGAAGCCTGTTCTACTTGCGCGGACAAAATCCTCACCGCATCCACAATCGTAACTCCCGCTTGAAGAAGAGTAGAAAACTGACGCAAAAACATAATCAGTTGATCCCGCTTAACCGGACTACCGATAGTTATATCTTTCGTCAACACGGTTTCCTTTTGCTCAACTAAACTTACTACGCGAATACCTTGGCTTTTTAACTTAATCGCTGCATCGCGTTTATTCGTAGCCGTCACCGTACCACGACGAATCGCTTTCGAATCTCGCCCTTCATATGTAAAACGAGCCACGATCAATCATCCCCTTGCAAGAACGGTAATGCTTCTTCGTACGAAATGATTCTCTGTTCCATTAATGTCTTTACAGAGTGATCCATCATATGCATGCCTTGAGCGCGGCTTGTCTGAATCACGTTCGGAATTTGATGAATCTTTTCAGATCGTATCAAGTTCGACACGGCTGGATTATTAATCATAATTTCTGTCGCTGCTCGTCTTCCCTGTTTATCAATCGTCTGGAATAAACGTTGAGATACAACCGCTTTCAAAACCCCAGCCAACTGAACACGAATTTGCGCTTGCTGACCATGTGGAAATACGTCTATGATTCTATCGATTGTCGAAGCGGCACTCCATGTGTGTAAAGTGGCAAGAACTAAGTGACCGGTTTCTGCAGCGGTGATCGCCGTAGAAATTGTCTCTAAGTCCCGCATCTCCCCTACGAGAATGACGTCTGGATCTTGACGCAAAGCTGCACGTAATCCATCCGCAAACGACAGTGTATCAAAGCCAACTTCTCGCTGGTCAATGATCGACGAACCGTGATTGTGCATATACTCAATCGGATCTTCCAACGTAATAATATGCTTTCGCATCGTTTCATTCATATACCGGATCATGGCCGCAAGCGTCGTGGATTTACCTGAACCAGTAGGCCCAGTAACTAAGATCAGCCCTTGTGCAGTATCTGACAAACTCTTCAGTGTTGCAGGCATGTTCAAGTCATCAATCGTCGGGATCTTCGTTGGAATCGTCCGGAATGCCAATGAAATCGAACCGCGTTGTTGGAATGCGTTGACACGGAAACGAGAAACACCAGCGATTTCATAGGAATAGTCAATCTGTCCTGCTTCTTTAAAAGCCGGCATCATCTTTTCTGGAATCGTCTGATACGCCATTTCCTTTGTATCTTCATCAGTCAAAATCGTTTCGCCAAAACGTTTTAAGTCACCATGCACACGGAAGATTGGAGGCACGCCAACAGTTAAGTGAATGTCAGACGCTTTGATAGTAAAGGCCTCAGTAAGTAATTGATCAATTCTTTCGTTCACCGCAAACACTCCTAATCTATTAGGGCCACTCGCAATACTTCCTCAGTAGTTGTAATGCCCTGCTTTACTTTATCTAAACCATCGTCTATCAGGAAAATCGTTTCACTTCTCTCCGCAATTTCACGGAATACAGTAGGTGCAGCGTCACGGTTAATCGCGTCGCGCATTTCGGCATTGATGATCAACACTTCATGTATCGCAATCCGTCCGCGATAACCTGTCATATTACATGCTGAGCAACCCGAGCCACGGTTAACCGTTTCAATCGTTTTCCCACGTTTGGCGAATATCTCTTTTTCACGATGCGTCGCTTGCTGCATAGTTCCACAATCTCGACAAACCCGACGAATTAATCGTTGAGCCACGATCGCATTAAGTGATGCAGTTAAAAGGAATGGCTCCACTCCCATATCAAGCAAACGTGAAATGGACGCAACCGAGTCATTCGTATGGATTGTGCTCAACACTAAATGCCCTGTTAAAGAAGCTCGAATCGCGATTTCTACAGTCTCTTTATCCCGGATCTCCCCTACCATTACTACGTCAGGATCTTGACGCAAAATAGAACGTAATCCCGTAGCGAATGTTAATCCTACGTTAGAATTCACTTGAATTTGATTAATACCTTCCAATTGATACTCTACTGGATCTTCAATCGTAATAATATTTACTTCTTCGCTATTCAATCGATTCAAAGCGGCATACAACGTAGACGATTTACCTGAACCCGTTGGACCTGATATGAGCACGATACCATTTGGCTTCTCTATCTCTTCAAGGAAACGTTGCAGATTCGTCGGACCAAAACCAAGCTTTGTCATATCATTTAAAGAGCTACTCAAGTCCAAAATACGCATTACAATCTTCTCACCAAAAACTGTTGGCAATGTCGATAACCGTAAATCAATCGGACGAAAATCGATCATCACTTTAATACGTCCATCTTGTGGCATACGTGATTCCGTAATGTTCAAGTTCCCCATAATTTTTATCCGTGCAAGCAACATCGACTGCATGTGTTTAGGTAAGACACGTTCAGTCTGCAATTTCCCATCAATTCTAAAACGAATAACGACTTGATGCTCTTGAGGGTCAATATGAATATCACTAGCTTTCATAGAAACAGCACTGGATATAATCTGATTAACGAGACGCACAATAGGAGAATCGTTATCGACAATATCTTCTTGTTGCTCTAACTGACTCGCTGTCGTTTCAGGTTCTTCAAAGAGTAAATCATCGAATAATTCATCATCATAATAACGTGTAATCGTTCGATTTATATCATCTTTGGACGCAATCGCAGTTTCGATGTGGAAACCTGTAGACAATCGTAAATCTTCAATGGTGTTGTAATCCATCGGGTCTGCCATTGCAACGAATAACTTATCTCCGTCCTTCTTCAACGGCACAATCATCTTCTGCTTCGCTAAACCTTTAGGCACGATATTGAACAATTTCGGATCAAACGGATAACGGAACAAATTGACGTGAGGAATTCCAAGCTGGAACTCGAGCACCTCAATCAATTGCTGCTCAGTAATATACCCGCGTTGCAATAGTGCATCGCCAAGTCGTTCATCACGCGTCTTTTCTTTCAGCGTAGTCATTAACTGTTCGTCCGACAATAATCCCGACTCTATTAATAAATCCCCAAGACGCTTTCTAGTTGTCGCCATCTGAATCCCCCTTTATTAATCGATTGGATTACCATTCTTATCGACTTCAATCAGATTGCCGCCTTTATCGTAATCATATTTCACATCATCTTTCCCACCAGATCCGTTTGAGTTGTTTGAACCATTACCTGAAGAAGAACCATTGTTGCCTGATCCGCTTCCAGTAGATGACTCTGAACCCGTGCTTCCTGATCCTGTATTGCTAGAATTACCATCACTACCCGATCCACTACCAGTAGAAGAGCCTGAATTATTCCCGTTACTAGAATTGCCATCAGGTGAACCAGTACTAGAGTTACCAGAATTAGACGGATTATCCGTTGACCCGTTAGTTGAACTGTTTCCATCGGCATTGCCAGAATTACTATCTACATTACTATCAGGAACTTGCTCTACCACTTTTTCTAAACTATGACGCTCAATAATTGGTTGCGGTGCATAAAAATCGATTGAGACATCTTCAATTTCTTCCAACGAACCATTTAGCATGACATTACGCTTAACTGCCACTTCCATACCCTTCTTACCTTTGTCTACAATCTCTATCGCACCGGCTGATACGAATGCACTGTAACGAATAACTGTTTTAGGATCATATTTTGTAATGCTCTCGACTTCAGTATCATAACGATGAACAAACGGAAGTCCTTCTATAGAAAGTTCCAATTGAGAGCCTGTCCAATTAGTGCGAATCGTGAAAACGGTTTGATTTGGATTGGTGAAAATGAAATCCAAATTAAGCTTGCGGTTAATTGCCGCTTCAAATCCCGGCTCTACACCTAACGGTAACTCCGTGGAAATATTCCGCTCATCCATAACCCAATTCGTCTGCAACGCTGCTTTATATAGAAGAGACGCCATAATCGTCATCTGCAAATCTGTTGCACTAGCAGACTCTTTACCTTCAAGATACTCACGGAATGAAAACGAAGTGTTCGGCTGAATCTCCAATCCATCCAAGTCTTCCATCAATAAACGTAGCCCTTTAGCCAATTCATCTACTTTATATTCAGCAGACGCAATAACTTGCTTCTGCTCATATAGCTCTGGAATGAAATTCGCTATATAGATTTGCTGAGGCATAATTCCGCTCCGCAATTGCATTTCTATTTGCGAAGCAATCTTTTCCACTTCATCTTCATTAAATGTAAGCGAATTAAAGTTTTGTTTCATGACAGTACGTAAACCTTCACGAGAGACACTCGCCACTAATGAATTATCATTACCATTTTTAACTTGGTTCAGTGTAGCGTCAGGGTCAAAACTAACAATATCCGCAGGAACATCGACTTGATCATCTTGAACTATAAGTTGAACCAACATATTTTGTTCCAAGCCAGAAAAGTCCATTAGCAACTTTTCCTTCGCTTCTTTTTTAGAACGTCCGGATATATCAAATGGCCCTACGTATGTGTGTTTACTGAACTTCTTAAAGTTTGAGAAGAAGCCGTCTCCTGCGTAGGCTTGTTGGGCGAATAGTGCTGAGATGGCTAGTAATAGTGCACCCAAAGAAAGGCAGAGTTTGTAAAGTTTTGGTTTCAATAGTTATCGCCTCGCAATATTTTAGCTATATTTTGTAGTATTCCACTTCTATCTCAGGCTTTTCCCAATACGGTTCAATTGGATTAGGTGTATCTGGATTAGTTGTGGAATTACCACAGTTTTCAAACAAGGTACTGGGGTTATTTATATAGTCTGATTCATTAATGGCTACATACCTGGGATCTTTTTTAGGATAGTTTTCCGTAGCCTTCCTTAATACAAAATAAATTTTACTCGTAGAGTCAATTGTTATTTGATTTAAATTAACATATCCACCTATACAGACTTTCGAATTATTTGTTATTGATTGTTTCCCTGAGTTAGGTTCCCAGTTGCCTTTAACTGCCAGGGTGCTTGACGCATTAATAGACAGATGTTTCTTAGGAACAAAATTGCCTCGTATTCCAATAAAGCTTCTATTTAATTCAGCTTGATCAACTGTGAAATTTCCAAGAGTCATGAGATTTAATGAATCTGTATTATTCATATTCTTAAATGAAATATTTCCTTTAGCATAAAAATTAATATTCTTCATATTATTAATGTTGAATGGACCGAGCTCACCCACTACATAAATTGAAGTACTTTTATAATCTTTTCCAAGGTTACCACTGTTAGATTTTATAGCATTTTCAGCAAAATATATTGCTGGGCCTTTAAAGTTGCTGATATTTTCAACATTCGTTTCTAAACAAGCAGTAATTGAGGGACATTTTACTGAAGGTTTATTGATGAAAGGTAAATGACCAGTCTTAAGCCAGTCTAAACTTCTAAATTCTCCACTCTGCTGTCCCGTCCCATTAGCATCTGCTTGGTTTACGTTAAATTCGGGTATAACAAAACTTAAAGTGAATTCCAAAGGTTTGACAGTTGAATTATATTTCCCATCGATATCTCCAATAATATCTATCGAATATGCTGATGTGTCTTTTGTTACGTTAACTGCCCTATTAGTAAATTTATAACTTTCAGCAGCTAATTCAGCGGGGGCAATATTATATTCTCTCAATTTTATATATAGTTCCTCTAACGCATCTAATCTCTTTTGTTTCGCCATCTTCTTAATGGCTTCTGGTTTATTAGATTCTTCACTATTATTGATCACTGCTTTTTCTACTAAAAATTTATCGTTATGTTTTTTCCAAATCTCCGCTTTTATGGCATTATATTTATTAATATAACTCCATTTATAATAATCTACGCCCATTTCAGCTGCCATATATGCTAGATTGTTAGCATCCACAATCTTTTCTTGTTTCGCATGACTGATCGAACCTCTCATAAATACAGCGCTCGTGATCATGATAAAAACAATAGCGAATAAAACAATTACCAATGCATACCCATTCTCATTCTCATTCTTTCGATTGTTCATAGTTATCATCCTTTCACCAGGAAGATCTTTTATATCTAGAAGCTATTAACGGAAAGTTAATACTTAGCTTCGTATTTTCTGGAGTAGTTATCTTAAATTCCTGAATCTCCAAGTCTTCAGTATCTGTTTCAATATCATATCGAACCCCCTCTGGAGGTATCACTTGATCACCAACACTGTATATAAAGTCTCGACTGATATGAAAGTTTTTACTTTCTTGAGTTTTATCAATTTCACAATTTTCTACGCTGATGTTAGTAGGTGTAATGACCAAATCATATTCTTTACAGGTGCGATGGATCCTTAGAATTTCAGTAGAAATATAATTACCTTCTTGTTGCAACCTTAATTTGTTGGTTTCTAATACATTAGAGCGTGAGCTAATAGATATTGTCGTCCATATTAATCCGGTAACTAAAGTCACTAACAACAGTGTAGCCAGTACCTCAACAAGTGTCATACCTCGTTCATTATGTTTGATAACAAGCCCTCCATTACTCCGCGTCTTTTTTCATATAGCCGAATGTTTTACTAATTTCACGTCCTCCTTTAAATACGGTAATATGAATTCGAAACAATTGAGCTTCACCTTTTTGTGTCGTAGACAAGTCGGATTCCTTTTTCAAGATTACACGATATGTGAAAGAAGGTTCTTTCTTATATTTGTATTCATAAATAACATGTCCTGGCTTTGTTAAGGAGTCCTCTTTAATGTCCTCCAAATCCTCATTCTTATTTAAAGGCAAAGGGTTTCCCTTCCAAACTAGCAATTCCTTTTTTGCAAGATTTAGCGTTTCTAGCTTAGCTTCAGTTTTCGCATTGAAATTACTCATCTGAGGAAATATCGTCATAAAGCTAATGAAAACAATTCCAAGAATAGTTAACGAAGCCAGTATTTCAACCAGCGTAAAGCCTCTTTCATTTTTCCACTTCATGACATTACACCTTCCCCATAAACATTTATCATCACATTCTACTACTCCTACTAAAACTAAATACCTTACTATAAAACTAACAGTCTATAAAAATCATTCTATTAAGCCTATTGTCTCATTAAACTACTTAATAAGTAAAGGGAGCCTACGACTACTTTTATGTATTTTCTCGAACATTTTAAATCAATTTCATTAGAAGAAACTAATCTACTGCCTTGCATAGGACAAACCACCTGCAAATCCCCCGCTTTCGCAGCCTGCTCATGCGGAAAGTCAACAAACGTAAAACTATTCGCTAACGGCGCCAATATCTCTAACGTCGCTTTATAATCTTTCGTATTCAACATCCCCACAACCCAGTCCACTTTCTGCCCAGGAAACTGCTCTTCAATCGTCTTCACCAACATACGTGCCGCAGCTGGATTATGCGCTCCATCGATATAGACGTTCTCAGCAATCTTCTGGAATCGAAACGGCAGTGAAACATGCGCAATAGCATCAGCGACTTTATCTTGTTTTAAAGGTACACCTGCCAATGATAGTGCTTCTAAAGCCACTGCGTGATTGATCGCTTGATGTGGCCCTTTCATATTTCGAACGGGAATTTCAAAAGTAGACATACCACTAAACGTCTCTGTCTCCCCTGATTTCATTATGAATTCTTCTCCATATGTCCTTACCAAACTTTTACACTTCTTCGCTTCAGCCAGCACAACTTCTTTCGCGTCTTCTGGCAACTCCCCTATGACTACAGGAATATATGGTTTAATGATGCCCGCTTTGTGCGCTGCAATTTTCTCTACACTGTCTCCAAGAAATCCTGTATGGTCAAGCGCAATTGATGTGATGACTGATACTAAAGGCGTCACTACATTGGTACTGTCGAGTCTTCCGCCCATGCCTGTCTCAATTAATACATAATCAGGGTCCGCGTTACGGAACGCCAAAAAAGCCGCCACTGTCAATAATTCAAAGTCCGTCAGTATGCCGCTCAGTCCTGCTGCTTCCATTTCCTCAAACACATACTCGAGCTCTTCTTGTGTAATCGGCTTTCCATTGATTCGAATCTGATCGTGTACGTCGAGGATTGCGGGTGAAGAAAATACGCCTGTTTCAAATCCATGTGCCTGCAAGATCGCTTCCATTACCGCAATCGTTGAACCTTTACCGTTTGTACCTGCCACATGAATAATCCGTAGCTCCTTCTCGGGATTCAACACACATGCTAATGCCTCTTCTATCGCGTCTAACCCTGGTTTAATCGAGTCATCACTCATAAGTTCAAATTGTTTTTTATATTCGTCAAGTTTTGGAATCAAAGAAATTCCTCCTGTGCTAAAATTAAGTTATATACAGTATAGCAAAGGTGGCGTCCCGATTGAAAAGTTGTTGGGTTATTTATAATGGTAGTTTGACGAGTGATAAATTCGAGGATCAGGCACGACTTGTTCAAGATGCGGCAGAACGTGCGGGTGTGACAGCGAAAGTCCTGAAAAATTATGAAGTATTGATGGATGTGCAGAACCACATTGCAAATGCACCTGACTTCGTTGTCTTTCTTGATAAAGATACATTGCTTGCGACGTATTTGAAAAATGCGGGTATTCCTGTCTTCAATGATCCTGAAGTTATTGAGACGTGTGATAATAAAGCGAAGCAGTATTTGGAGTTAGCAAAACATGGCGTTGCGATGCCGAAGACGATTATCGCACCGAAAGTCTATACGAATTTCACAATTACCGATAGCGGTTATTACGAGCATGTTCTTGAGACACTTGGTTTGCCGATGATTATTAAAGAAGGTCATGGTTCATTCGGTATGAAAGTCTATTTGATTGAGACGAAGGAAGCGTTTGACGAGAAAGTTCATGAACTACGTGGAGTCGATTATGTATTCCAGGAATTTATTGAAAGCAGTCGAGGACGGGATCTCCGCGTCAATATCGTTGGCGATCAGATCATTGCAGCTATGTATCGTCACTCGGAGACAGATTTCCGAGCGAATATTACGAACGGCGGTGTGGCTGAAGTTGTAGAATTGACAGCCGCACAGGAAACCCTTGCGATGGAAGCTGCAAAAGCAGTAGGTGCTGAATTCGCGGGAGTCGATCTGTTATTCGGTCCGGATGAACAGCCTGTAGTCTGTGAAGTCAATGGCGCGGCACATATTCGTAATCTCTTGAATGTCACTGGCATTAACGTAGCTGATGCGATGATCGCGTACATATTGGAGAAGATTAAATGAAAGGTGTAGTCTACTATAATGAAGAGGAAGCAAAACGGAATCAGGCGTTTATCGAAGACTTATTGAAAGAAGCGACTAGCACCGGTATAGAATTAAAACTGATAACCGTGCGGCCTACTGAACCTCTAGACTTCATTTTATTCCGAGACCGTCATCCTGATTTGTCTTTAGATTTAGAGCAAGCCGGATATCGCATGTATAACCGAGCGAGTGTTCAAAAGATCGCCAATGATAAATTGCGTACATTTGAGCTCGCAACTTTGCTAGGGATTCCAGCAGTACCTACCTTCAGAGCGGATCGACTTCCACAGTTGCCTTTCATATTGAAAACTCGTGGAGGTCATGGTGGAAGCGAAGTGTTTTTATGTGAATCAACGCAACAAGTTGAAGAAGTGTTGAATCAATATAATTCTGACGAGCTAATCGCACAGCCTTTCATTGAATCCAATGCAACTGACGTACGTGTATTTATGCTCGGCAACGAAGTTCTTGGAGCTGTGAAACGAACAGGTGCAGAGGATTCATTCAAATCTAATTACACATTAGGCGGTAAAATCGAAAAGTTTACTTTGAACGATTCTCAAACGAAACAAGTCCAAAAGATTTCCCAGGCAATTTCAAGCGATTATATCGGTATTGATTTCATACTTCCTACTGAAGGCGGTTGGTTGCTCAATGAAATTGAAGATCCTGTCGGTGCACGCTCTCTGTATCAAACACATGACTTTTCAGTCGCAAAGAAATTACTCGACTATATTAGTAAACAACTGGGTGATATATGATGATACGAAAACGCTATACGAATTTAGATGATGTAGACACACATAAGACTCTCCGCGATATGATTCGCTGGCAGAAGGAACGCAGCGAGAATAAGAAAGATTTACGCGTCGTGATCGAGCAAGCACCTTCTAAAGAAACAGAAAAACTTTCTATCAATCGATCAGAGACATCGATCACTTGGATTGGGCACTCGACTTTTTTAATTCAGATCAATGGGCTGAATATACTTACTGATCCGGTATGGGCGAAGCGTATGGGATTTCAGAATCGATTGACTGAACCTGGTATTTCTCTTAAAGAGTTACCGGAGATCGACGTCGTATTCATTTCTCACGGCCATTATGATCATCTGGATTTCGCAACGATCAGACGTCTAAAAGGCAATCCTACATATTTTGTTCCAGTTGGATTGAGCAGCAAGTTTAAGATACGTGGATATAAAAAAGTGATTGAAGCGGAATGGTTTGATTCATTTGTGCTTGAGTGCATGACGTTCACGTTCGTACCCGCACAGCACTGGACGAAACGTACATTGACGGACACGAATACTTCTCACTGGGGTGGCTGGATCATCGAAAGTGAACATCATGCCATTTACTTCGTTGGGGATACAGGATACTTCCGTGGATTCCAAGAAATAGCGAAACGTTTTACTATTGATACGGTACTTATGCCAATTGGCGCGTATGAGCCCGAATGGTTCATGAAGGAAAGTCATTTAACTCCTGAAGATGCGGTGAAAGGATTTTTAGAAGTAGCGGCCACGACATTCATTCCGATGCATTACGGAGCGTACCACTTGGCAGATGACACGGGTCCAGAAGCGATCGAACGACTGGAAGCGGAGTGGAATAAATTGCGGTTGGATGAAGATCGATTGAAGAAATTACTAATTGGTGAGACATTGTGGATCTGATAAAAAAAGAGGCTATTGCAGAACGTCATTTTCCAATGATTCTCTGCGGTAGCTTCTTTTTAGTTGAGGAATGATCCATACTATATAAACTCCACGGAGCGTTTGTTGAAACGAAAGCTGTCTACCCCTATGATTAATATAGAGCAGGAGGGAAAACGATGGGTACAAATAAGGTCGGTGAATTAATTTATAAAGTCCGTAAAGAAAAAGGACTTACACAGAAACAACTGGCTGATCAAATGAACATTTCAGATCGGACCATCTCCAAATGGGAGCGTGGATATGGTTATCCTGATGTCTCGCTACTATCTGATTTATCCGGACTATTAGGCGTCAACATAGAAAATATCTTGGAAGGTGATTTGCTTTCCAATGAATTCATAGGAGGAAATATGAAAAAATCTAAGTACTTTGTCTGTCCATCATGCAATAATATCGTCATGGCAACGGGCGATATTACAATATCTTGCTGCGGCAGAAAACTGGAAGCTCTTGAAGCAAAGAAAGCAATAGATGAAGAAAAATTAACTATAGAAGAAATGGACAATGAACGATTTATTTCAAGTGTTCATCCGATGACAAAAGATCATTATATTTCGTTTATCGCATTCGCCACGGGTGACCAAGTCCAAATCATCAAACAATATCCTGAGTGGAACTTCCAAACAAGACTACCTATACGAAAGCACGGCACATTGCTATGGTACGATACAAAACTCGGTTTTTATTATCAATTGATCTAAGCGAAAATAGACGGCAAAAAAGCACTTCCATCAACGAAGTGCTTTTTTTATGATTTTTTAATTGGCTCTAAAAAATTCTACTGTTTTCATAAATGTAATCTGAGCTAACGCTTTATCATATTCGGTAGCATACGGATCACAAAATCCATGCTGCGCATCAAAAACTTCTATTTCCACATTCGGTTTGTCTAATTTCACTACCATTTCATTCACATCAAACGACTTCTCGGCGCTAGGAAAATAAAGCAATGTCGGACACGTCGGCTGAATCTCCACATAATCTCGAATACGTGATCCATAATATCCGACGATTCCATCTACATCCTTTTCCTCACTGCACGACCAAGCAACTGTAGCCCCTACACTAAATCCTAGGATGAATATTTTCGAGTATTGTTCTTTCATACCCTTCACTAACTCTATTACTTTCTCCGCGCTGTCATCGAAGCCCGCGTATGCCATGAAGTTCTTATAAGCCATTCCTTCTTCAATATAATCGAAAGGGATTACTTGCGGTAATAGATTCGGACAAACTACATCAAAGTTTTGCCTAGACAGTGATTCACATATATCTTGTATAAATAGGTTGATTCCGTATATTTCATGGAGGACAATAACACAACTCGAAGAACCCGTCTGTATTTTCAACATGTCGCTCAAGATGCGCGTTTACCTAAAGTAACCGATTCAATGATCAGAACCGCCACCAAAGCAGATACTACTTTTTTCATCATATCGTATACCTCATTTCTTTACATCTCTTCTTTGCTACCATAAAATTCATAAGCGAAATATCCACCTAATAAACCTAATGACGCGCCTAAACTAAACGCAAAGCCTAACGTTATTGGAGAAATCATACTAATAAGCAAACCAAGTATACAACCAATCAACATGCCAAGCGGTATCAAACTGTCCAGTAATGTCTGGGCGCTCGTCGACTTTTTCTTAGGCAAAGCCCCTTGTTTCATTTTATTGTCTAAACGTCTAATGACAAACACCACAATCAGGCCCGCTATTATAATAGGAAGTACAATGCCGAAAATATCTATGATCGTTTGCATACTAGTAGCCCCTTTCTTAAAACGAAACAAATAATTATATTATGTAAAGTAGATGGTTTTTCTTCTATACATCTACTTGCTACTCTATTAGCACGTTCCCTACATATTCTACTGTTCCGCTATCCGCGAGAAGATGCAAAACGATAATGTATTCACCTTTTTCTTCAGGCATAGAAAACACTTCGCCATCTACTTCTATATCGGTCTTGATGTCATTTTTAAGAACATAAGCACTAAGCTTCTTAATAGCGAAGTCTTGACTCACAAACACGACGCTCACTTCTTGTCCTGCACCATACACTAAAGTTTTCTGTTCTTTTGCGACAGCGAATATATCATCTGTTTTCTTAGTATACAATTGATCTGAATCCCATTCGATATTTACCGCAGCTAGCTTTTCTGTTTCAAGATAGTCTGTGGTATTCATAAGCGTAACATCTGGCGGTGTGAAATCATATTTTTCACCAAGGCAAGCGCTGAATAAAAACGCAGAACATATTACGAAGGCCAACAAGTAGACTGATTTCATAGAACACCTCCATATTAAACACAATTAATCTGTAATCAATATTCGGTACTGTTATTATCTACAAAAATTGGATTTATAGTTCATTAATACATCCTCAATATAATCCCACACAATGACTTCTCCATTATGAACTTCAAAAACTTTACCATGTGTATTATGTCCATCAGATTTCATAGAATTAAAGTTCCCCATGAAATTCTTAACATAAGTAGTAGGATATTTTTTCTCATCCGCGCATCTATTTATCAGATTATCAAGCGTTACAACTCCATATTCACTTTCGACTTGAAAGAATGCTCGTACGATTTTATGGTTATTTTGTTGAGATTTATATGCCCACATGGGAATCTTCGTTCGAGCTTTCCCAGTATCTGCGTTTAATTTTCCAACATCTATACTTTTTAATCTTTTCGGTTCACTATATTCTTGTGAGACTCTGGAAAAGCTATTTGCTATATACTGCATTATTTGTTTCTCCAGTACATCGTCGGCGTTCTCTTTATTGAGTTGCAATGCCAGTTCAAACTTTTCCAGGACATCTTGATTAATTCTACATATGAAATCTTTCTGCATATTAATCCCCCTACATTAATCGCTTTAATTAAGACAAATAAAATTGAGCAATCTTGGAATATTAGCCCCTGTGTTTCACTTCATACCAACTGAGTGCTTCTTCCTCCAGAGCCTTCACAAACAAATTTTTCCCATCTATATAACATTCAATCTCGTCAGGAAACGCGTTAGCCAGTTTCTTTTTCAAGTCTCCATAAAGCTTACTTTTTTCAGAATGAACACGAAGATAATCTCTAACAGCCAAATGGCGAGTGATATCGTAATGATTGTCTTCTTGAAATACATGGATTTGATGCGTTCTAAGATTTTCACCTTTTCTAAAATAGCGCCGACCTGCAATTCCAAATTCCCCAAGTGCTTCATAACCGATTTCATTCATTTTCACAGTTAAAGCATCCACATTTTCAATACTTTTCACTACGGGCAGTATATCGATAATTGGTTTCGCTGCTAACCCTTCAACAGAAGTACTACCTATATGATGAATATCTACTAATTCATTTTTAAAAATAGCAGCTAACTTTTGGCACTCTTTTTCGAAGAGTTTAGGCCACTCTGTATGATAATCAACAACTATCACTCTCATATAATGTCTCCTTAACAATAGATCTTCTAATCTCCAGGCAGAAAATGGCATCCAACACTAAACATTTTCCTTACTCTACGCCACTTTCAAGAATTGAAAACTTCTTTCGTTCACAATCGATCTCCGCTATCGCCCCATAAGGTAACATAAACTTAGGTTCCGTATGACCAAAATTCAAATTGTACAAGATAGGCAAATGTTCTAAACTGTACTCTTTCATCACCTTACGAATTTCCACTTTATATTCTTCGTAATATTTCTCATCTTGAGGTTTCCCAAAAATAATCCCATTCGCTTTTTGCAATATTCCTTGTGCTGCATAATTTCTCAACCAGTATCGAATAAAATCCGGTTCAGGTTTCTCTTCAGATGTTTCGAAGAACAGAATACTGTCATTCCAGTACGCTGTATCCGGCCAAAGTTCCGTCCCTTTCGCAAACTCCAATACTTCAATGCAGCCACCAATTAGTCGACCTTTTGCAGTACCCGAACCTTGAAGTACCTCATAGCCAGTATTCTGATTCATCGTACGACGGGTATGTTTATTCGTTTCAATCCATTCTAGCCGCTCACTTGTCCAACTTTCTGCTGATTGAATCTCACCGATTATTTCATTCGAAAAGAGAGTTCGATTCACCATTTCGATCGTATAGGGATCCATCTCCACATTTTCAGCAAAGTCCGTTAAAATAGCCGGTCCATAGAATGAAGAGATACCTGCCTTATGGCAAAACAAATGGGATATGGTGACATCAGAGTATCCACTGAATATCTTCGGATTATTTTGTATGACCGTGAAGTCGATATAAGGAAGCAATCGGATACTATCTTCTCCCCCGATATTCGCAAAAATTGCTTTAATGGTTGGATCACGAAATGCCGTCATCAAATCTTCAGCACGCGCTTGCGGATTCTCATACAGATAGTCTCCTCCCTTCAAACTGTTTGGCATTGGCACTACTTTCAATCCGAACACTTCTTCCAGTCTTTTCACACCTTGTTCATAACGCCACTTGATCTCAGGTTCACCCGCGCCTCCCCATGAGGGACTGACTGTTGCGACGGTATCTCCTGGTTGTAGTTTCATTGGTTTTTTCAGCATATTAAACCTCCCTTTGAATACTTCTTATGATAGAGTTTTGTTTATTAATACATCACTTTCTACTTGTCGAGATCAACATCGTGGCGTCTTCATTCACAAAAATATTCTTCCCACTATAAAAGTTTCTAATTTCAATGTCTTTAAAACCTACTTCTGATAACAGCTGTTTTAATTCTTCGTGTACAAATCCGTTATGAACCTTCGGATGTGTTACTTTTTCATTTTTATCAAAATCAATAATAATCAATTTCCCGTCTTCAGTAAGAACATTATATAATTCCTGTAGTATTTTTTTAGTATCTGGAACATGAAGTAGAACCAATGATACTAAAACAATGTCTGCCTGAAGTTCAGGACTCTCCTGTGTGAAATCCGTATAAAGAACTTTTGCGTTTGTAATTTCACCTCGAGAAATTTTAGCTTGCGCGACTTCCAGCATTTGCTGAGATGAATCTACCAGTAAAATTGACTCTACCAGATCCGCTAATGCTAACCCAACCAATCCCGTACCGCTTCCATAATCAATTAATGATTTTGAACGACTATCTTGTACTTCCGGCTTTACTTCCTCCGCTACAATCCTAGCTAATTCCTTTCATTCATCCGAATCGTATCTTTTTGCCATTTGCTCAAATACATTTTCCTCCATAGTACACTCTCCTAAATTAGTGATTTCTTCCATCTCATTTCATTCAAATGATCAGCACCATCTGAACCGTCTTCAATATATGACCAGCAAAATCCTCATCATATTCCGCAACCATCTTAAATCCTTTTGCTTCATAAAACTGTCTTCCGATCAAATTTTCCTCTTCGACTTCCACGACAACTTCTTTCACACCTTCAAGTTCTTCTATCCCTTTTCTTAAAAGTGCTGTTCCTATTCCCTCTCCTTGCTTTGCAGGATATAAATAAATCGCTCGTAGCTCTGTCCTACCTGCCTCATCCACCGGAGAAAAATCAACGAACCCAACTACCTCACTCGCGTCTTCTGCAACGAATACATGCGAACCAGCCAAACGCTTCTTCAACATCTCATTACTATACGCCACCCGGAGAAAATCATCCTGAATTTCCCGAGGAATAATTCCCTCATACGTAGTATGCCAACTTTCACTAGCAACATGCTGGACACTTACAACATCTTCATCTTTCATTTCACGCACCACATAGCTCATATAAAATTCCCCTCGCCTATTTCGAAATATTATAAATCCAATTATACCCATAACTCGCCAGTAATACTATCCATAGCGTATTACTGGATTTCTACTAAAGAATTTTTAAGTCATTGGGTTTGGGTTACTTATCTCTTCTCTTCTCCTCACCTACTCCAACAAAAAACCCACTCAACAGCATCACACTGTCAAATGGGTCGTAATTCTCTTTAGATCTCTTTCAGTTCCGCAATACGACGCTCAACCGCCGCATACTTCTCCAAATAATCTGCTTCCTTCGCACGCTCTTCCTCAACAACTGACTCAGGTGCTTTCGCAGTAAAACGTTCATTCGACAACTTGCCTTGAACCCGCTTCACTTCACCTTGCCACTTGCCAAGCTCCTTCGTCAAACGAGCCAGCTCTTCTTCAATATCAATCAATCCCTCAAGTGGCAAATACAACTCTGCCCCTGTCACGACCGCCGACATCGTCTTACCTGGTGCACTCACCTTCACGCCAATCGTCAACGTCTCCGGATTACAGAAACGCTCTAGATAGCTACGGTTCTCTTCTAGTACAGCCACTGTCGTCTCATCTTTCGCCGAAATATACAAATCGACTTTGCGACTCATCGGAGTATTTACTTCAGCGCGAATATTACGTACCGCTTTAATAATATCCACCAACAACTTCATATCCGAAGAGCGAGACTTGTCCATCATCGCTGTGTCCACTTCAGGCCACTTCGCTACTGTGATCGACTCGCCTTCATGCGGAAGGTTCTGCCAAATCTCTTCAGTAATGAACGGCATCAATGGGTGTAATAAACGCATCGTGTGATCTAGAACATGCGCAAGAACCGAGCGTGTCATTTTCTTCGCTGCTTCGTCTTCACCGTATAACGGCAACTTCGCCATTTCGATATACCAGTTACAGAAGTCTTCCCAGATAAAGTTATACAACGCACGGCCCATCTCACCAAACTCATAGCGGTCTGACAAGCTAGTTACTGATTCAATCGTTTCATTCAGACGAGTTAAGATCCATGCATCTGCAACGGATTTTTCTCCTGATAAATCGATTTCTTCATACTTCATTCCATCCATATTCATTAATGCGAAACGGGAAGCATTCCAAATTTTATTGGCAAAGTTCCAAATCGCTTCTACTTTTTCTGTAGAATAACGTAGGTCTTGACCAGGTGAAGAACCTGTTGCAAGGAAGTAACGCAATGCATCTGCACCGTATTGCTCGATTACGTCCATTGGATCTACACCGTTACCAAGCGATTTAGACATTTTTCGCCCATCTTCCGCACGAACTAAACCATGGATCAAAACATCTTTGAATGGACGCTCTTCCGTGAATTCAAGTGCTTGGAAGATCATACGAGACACCCAGAAGAAGATAATATCATATCCTGTAACAAGGGCATCCGTTGGGTAATACTTTTTGAACGTTTCGCTATCTACGTCAGGCCAGCCCATTGTCGAGAACGGCCATAGAGCAGATGAGAACCAAGTATCAAGTACGTCATTGTCCTGTGTCCAGTTTTCTGCGTCAGCCGGTGCTTCTTGACCCACATAAATTTCACCTGTTGTGTTGTGATACCAAGCTGGAATACGATGGCCCCACCAAAGTTGACGAGAAATACACCAGTCATGAACATTTTCCATCCAACTTAAATACGTTTTCTCGAAACGCTCAGGCACAAACGTCACTTTTTCTTCTTCATTTTTCTGCAGATTGATCGCTTGCTCGGCAAGTGGCTGCATATTAACGAACCATTGTGTAGAAAGATAAGGCTCCACTACTGCGCCGCTTCGTTCCGAGTGACCGACAGAGTGCATATGTTCTTCGATTTCAAATAACACATTCATCTCTTGTAAATCCTTAACGATTTGCGTACGACATTCGAAACGATCCATACCTTCATACTTACCTGCTAGTTTATTCATCGATCCGTCTTCATTCATCACGAGAATACGTGGTAAGTTATGGCGATTACCTATTTCAAAGTCATTCGGGTCATGCGCTGGTGTAATTTTCACTGCGCCGCTTCCGAAGTCCATTTCTACGTAATCGTCCGCCACGATTGGAATTTCGCGTCCAACGATTGGTAATGTAACCATTTTCCCGATCAAGTGCTTGTAGCGATCGTCTTCTGGATGAACCGCAACAGCCGTATCACCGAGCATCGTTTCGGGACGTGTTGTCGCAATTTCAATTGAACCTGTGCCATCTGTCAATGGGTAACGCATATGATAGAATGCACCTTGCACATCTTTATGGATGACTTCGATATCAGAAATCGCTGTTTTTGTTGCAGGATCCCAGTTGATGATATATTCGCCACGATAAATGAGCTTCTTCTCATACAATTTAACAAACACTTCACGTACCGCTTTTGAAAGACCTTCGTCGAGGGTAAAGCGTTCTTGTGAGTAGTCAAGTGCCAAACCAAGTTTTGCCCACTGTGCGCGGATATGGCTCGCGTATTCTTCTTTCCACTTCCAAGTTTCCTGTACGAAGTTCTCACGTCCAAGATCGTAGCGAGTTTTGCCTTCAGCGCGAAGTTTTTCCTCAACTCTTGCTTGTGTCGCAATTCCCGCATGGTCCATTCCTGGCAACCACAATGCATCATACCCTTGCATACGTTTCATGCGGATGAGCATATCTTGTAACGTTGTATCCCAAGCGTGACCTAAGTGAAGCTTCCCTGTCACGTTCGGTGGTGGAATAACAATCGTGTACGGTTCTTTCTCGCTTTTTACATCCGATTCAAAATACTTGCCTTCAAGCCACCACTCATAACGTCCTTTTTCAACTGCCTGCGGATCGTATTTAGTCGGCATTGTCAATTCATCAGTCATTATAGTTCCTCCTTCAAATAAAAAGGGATACAAAAAAGCCCCACTCATCCCGGTAAAAGGACGAAGGAGCTCGTGGTACCACCTTTATTTATGAACGCTAAAAAGCATTACATCTTCATGATTTGGTAACGGTCTTCACCGGTTCCTGCTACTAAAATTTCACAGAAACTGCTCATAGGGGACTTCCATATGTTGTTCCCAGGTACGTCCCACCTATCGTACCCTCTCTAAAGAAAACGTTTCACATGTACTTGCCTACTCTTCGCATTTATATTCTTATCTTTCATTATTATAAGCGAAGCATACTGTGTCCGTCAACTGAATACTAGTCGATAAGGAAAGGATGGTGAACGATGCGAAAAGGTTATAACCCCTACTTGTTGCCGCCCTGGCTACGGAAAACGAGATTTTACTGTAAAGGCTTTATCATCCCGTTGACCGTGTTCCAATTAGTGCGATTACTTATTGTCCCGACAACCGGAGACATATTATTATTTTGTTTACTCGCTGCTTTGTCTTTCTGCTTCTACAAAAACATTATTTGAATGGAAGATCTTTCTCGTGACATCGTCATCCATTTCGGCGATGTATAAGAGAAAGTCTTCCATTTCATTGTGGACTTGCTCTAGCGCACGATCAGCATTAGCAAGAAACTGCATATGGGAAGTCGATGCAGCCGTCAATTGGGGTTCTGCAGGTTCTTCTATAATTGCAACTGGTTCTTGTACAGGCTCTTGCACGGGTTGTTCCTGCTTCAAGTGAACCGTCCACTCTAAATTTAATCCGCCATCTTCCTGTGATGTAGTTTTAACATCCTGTACTTCCAGTTGCAAGTTTCCATCAAGTTCAGCTGGTAGATCTACATTCAGTGGCACCGCATATTCAAAATATCCTTTGCTGTTCTCCACTTCGACATCATTAATAACCAATAAGTCTTCCGCTGGGAGCTCCACCTGCTTGTCTGCGTCAAACACGACGTTTGCTGCAATATGATAGATCCCTTGCAAACGAATCGCTTCTTCCGTCCGTTCTTCCGTAAAGCCAGGCGTCACCTTTACCTCAGCCGATTCTGCAAATGCCCCGTACTCAGCAGGGAAATAAAAAGATTCTTGTAATGTCCATTGATGCGTCGTCATATTTGCTTCACTCCTTTTCTTAACTCAGGCTACTATATGAAGAAAATACGGAGTTTAGAAGTGAAGCTGAATTTAGAAATCTATTGAATCGTTACGGAAGTATCCTCCTCCTTGATCCACATCACGATCAACGCTCGTATCTCCATCACCATCTCGGTAATATCCGTTTACAGGAGTCCCATCTGCTCGGTGATAGCCTTTAACAGAATGTGGTTCAACAAAATTTAAACTGCTCTTCATTTCAAAAGGCTGAAACTCAACTTTATGCGTATGATTCAAGGGATCTTGATAAGTTAAATATACTGTTTTACCGTCTATAGGATGATGAGCTATATAAGCTTCAGATACATCTATCGGTTCTTTAAACACATTTCCATCAAAATGACTTGAAGTACTGAAGTCATTATCAAATGAATCTGCTGGTGATGAAGAATTATTCATAAAGTCATCCATGATTCGTGTCCTCCTTTAATAATTTGAGAATTTCATTTTCAAATTGATTTAATTCTTGTAAGCGCATTGAAATATTATCACTTTCTATTTGTGAAGATTGTAGTTGTTTTTCTATTTGAACATTCTTTATTTCGAGCTGTTTTTCAAACTCACTATAACAATGATTCTTTACTTGTTGCATGCTATCTAAAATATATTTTAGTACCGCTTTCTCAAGTTCTCTTTTGTTTTCTTTGATAAATGTCGCTGATGATTCTTTAATAACAGGTTTTAACTGTTCTAATTTGTTTTTATTAAACTTACTCTGCACAAAAGGAAGTGCTGCCATACCAATAACTGGTAACAATACACCGCCACCCATAATCATGACAACTGTAGCCGCACTACCCATTAGTACGCCTGCTTTTACATTACTGTTTCCTGAATTAATTTCGATTTGATTCACAGAGGACTCCAATTTAATCTCATCTTGAGAATAAGTAACTAATTTAATCGTTTGTTCAAAAGATTCGCTTAGTCCTTTTGAAATTTCATGCTCAACTTTAGTAAACAGCACTTGGATTTTCGATGTATAGTTCTCAATCCAATCTTCTGTACTATTCGATACTAATAATGGTATTTCCACATTAACAAAATGATCAATTTCGGTTCCATTAAATACAGTGATACGCTGATCTACTTTTTTCTCTAGCTTATCAATGAAGAAATAGATAGATTTACTTGCCATATCTTCGATTTCTTCTTGCCGCTCTTCTATATATTCTTCTATTTCAGCCATCCAACTTTTTTTATTTTCAATCCATTCAGTTGTAGCTCTTAAATATTGTTGAAGCTGATGCGAATCAGCTTCTAATATAAACTTCATTTCACGTATTTCTTTCAACGCTAAATTATGCAGTAAATTCATTCTTGTTGTGAATCTAGCATTCTTATCTATTTGCCGCTTACCATTTGCTAACAATCCTTGAATAGCTTGTTCTACTTGCTTAATACCGGAGTATTCCAGTAGTTCAAGATCATCCGTTTGTTTAGCTTCAATTCCTAAAAGTGATGCTACCGGAATAACAGCAGGTCTTTGCCCTGGCAATAATCCTGAAAGTTTCCGCTCGATATAATCTATTACATCTTCAACCTCGTCATCTTCTATTTCGTCTTTAAAATTTGCCACAAAAACAAATTGATTAATTCCTTCATCGTCTGTTAACTTCTTTAAGTATTCATATTCATTTTGATTCAGTGCTTGTCTTATATTCATTGTGTATATTACAGCATCTGCTTGTGGTATAAACTTTTTGGTAATATTCTCACGATGTTCATTCAAATCATTTAAGCCCGGAGTATCTACAAGTACCACACGATTTTCTAATAAGGAAGACGGCATGAATACCTTTACATACTCCACTTCTTCTTGCTCATTCTCACCCTCAGTACTATATTTCTTTAGTGATTCAGTAGTCAGTATTTTTCTTTCAGACATACCAGACTTTGTAACAACTTGAAATTCAAATTGTTCTCCTAAAAACACTGCATGTATAGAAGCCGTTAAAGGCAAGTGACCCGTTGGCATCACCGGTTGTCCAAGTAGCGCATTAATTAAAGTAGACTTTCCATTGTTGAACTCCCCTACAACGATAATTGTATAATAATCATTTTCCATATCAGTATATAACTGCTGTAGCATCGGTCGGACAGCACTGTATTTTATCAGGCTATCGAGCTGTTTACATGTTTGTTGAATTATAGTTTTCTGCTTAATAGATGGTTCATTTAATACAGTCATACGGACACTTCCTCATTTCTTGAATCCAACATTACTTCCATAGTAGTCAATTCACTTTTAATGTCTAGCAATGTTTTGCCTTGTCTTATCAATAAGCTCTTTTTCTCTTGAAGTTCCTGTCCCTCTAAATGTGCATTACGCTGTAACTCTTTTAATTGTTGTCGTTTACGTCTAACTTGTTGTTCAATACTTTGTTCATACTGCTCTTGCCATTCGGATGAAATAACTTCCCACTCATGTTTAAATAAATCCATCTTTTGAATTTTCATCTTATTAAGCTTAAGTTGTATAGCTGCAAAGTTACGCTCGCTCTCGTTTGGCTTTCCTGATAGCCAATCATAAAGAAACCTGCCTAGTCCAAAAAAGCCACTAGCAGTTGCTGTTAAAACGATACCAGCTCCACTCATTAATTTTTCACTAATACTTTTACTATGCCATCCAGAGGAAAGTTCATCTATCAGATTATCAAATATATCAAATCTTTCTATAACAACTGTTTCCTGTTCTTTAGTTAGATGAACTTCATTGGAATCATTATTAATAAATTCTTCATCAAATTGGCGGTCAAAAATTTCCCATTCATCGCTAAGCTTGCTACTTGCCTTTTCTATAGAACTCTTTAAAATTACTTGAATTCTTTGCTTTTTCGCTTCGTATATTATTCTTTCGAGTGGCGCAATTTTAGATTCTACAAATTGCTCCATTTCTTCAATAGTAGATGTCGATGAAGTCTGTACTGCCTGTATTCCTTCATTGACGATCAAACTAAGTTGTTCTTCATACCATTCTTTGAATCGATATTCTTCTCGTTGCAGCTGACTTCGTAGGATACTTTGAGCATTATTTCCTACTTCTTGAATAGTAATCAGCTTTCTTTCAAACTCATCCACTTTTATAGCAAGCTCTTCTTTTGATTTATCTAAAGCAGATAATCCAATGTTGATTTTCTGCTTTATAGACTCATCAATAACTTTCTGTGCTTTTTTAATTGGCTTACGCATTTTCACTGCGCCCTGTTCATACTGTAAAAAACTTGATAGATCTTTTGCTAATGGAATAAAACCCGTGTCTTCGTCGCTCCATATTTTCATGGGCCTTCCTCTACTCATCAAATTTTCTCCATTTTCTGTCCGATGCCTATTCAATTCAGCTAAACTTGAAATTAGATATATATTCGTAGAAGGTATAATACCTTCTAATTGTTTCACAACGTATGTATATACGTCATTTCTTTGTTCATCAGTTTTTAATGCATCTTTAAAGTTAATAACCACAAAAACTTTATCAATACAATTTTTTAATAATCGCTCTTTTAAAAAATTCATCTCTAACTGCGATAATGGGTGTTTAGCAGACAATAAATAAATAGCCGCATCAGTCCTTGGAATTAATTCCTCCGTTAAATAACTACGTGCTGCGTTCATATCATTTAAGCCTGGGGTGTCTAAAATAGTAACGCCTTCCTTACATAATTCTAACGGATACCCAAGTTCAGCTTTATCAATCTCAAGTAATTCAGAAATTTTTTGATCATATTCTTTTTGAGATTCAGGATCTTCTAAATATGGCTCTTTCGGTGCTATTAAATCCGAAAATTGTTCTATAGTTATTTGTTTGTTTTTTTTCTGACCTTTATAGTAGATTACAATATTGGGTTCTTCACTATAAATAATTATGTTTCTAAATGCGGTCGTAGGTATCCCTGACGCCGGAAGCAACTTTTGTCCCAATAAAGCATTGATAAACGTTGATTTCCCTCGATTAAATTCACCTGCCACAATAAGTTGAAATTGCTCATGATCGAGGTCCATTTTCAAAGATTCAACTTCTTTTACTTCATCCAGACTGTTTAAATCCTGCAGTACAAAAGATAGCAGACCCAATATGCCTTGTAACTGCTTTTTTCTTTTTTGATATGTATCTAGCGAAATGGACATTCAATTCTCTCCTCTTTAATGACTAACAACCATATCTCTAATATAGAACTGTCCGCTTTCTTCAATGATGTACATCAAAGAATCATAATGATCAATATGAACTCCAGTTGAATCTCGTTCTTCAATTTCAACATAAACGGTAACTTCATAATAGTCTTCACTCATCATTTCTTTACTTTCTATATTGGAAGCCAGGAGAGTATAAGATGTATCTTCAGACAAGTTTGCAATTCCATCCGAGATCGATTGCCAATCATTGGTATCCATTCTCATAAACGAACTGATTCGTTCAGGATTTCTTTCATTTAATGCTTTTACATACGCAACATAATAGTCTTGAACGAATTTCCCATGATGTGCTTCTGACGTTTCTACTATTGATGGTTTTTTTGTTATCTTTAAATTTTCTTCTGTCTTATTTTTATTTGTAGTAGTGGTTACTTGTTCAGCAGTATTCTGTTTTTCAACTTTCTTTTGCTTCTTAGTTTCAACAGCCGATACTGAACTGCTTGCCACTCTGCTCTTATCTGTACGTAAAATCTTTATTCCTTCTATCTTAAACGTGGAAGAAGATAGCAGACGTACATTATATTCTTTTTGTCTTTCATATTGAGTTTTTGTTCCATTTGATTCTTCAAATAGTAGATGCTCTGTTGTAGCAATCACATAATTCGAAGGTCCTATCCTATTAAAGTTGTCTGCACTAATCGATTGAAAGTTAAAGTAATCTCCCAATGGTGATATCTCACGAATATAGTCTTGAATTTGAACGTATGCCTTGCTACCTTCAAGTAAATAGGATGACACTTCGTTAAATGAAGGATAATTTAATGCATTCATATACGCTTGGCGATAATTGATTATAAAATTTTCTAAATCTGCTTCATCTACTTCAATCGTTACTGCTGTGGTACTTTTAGATTCACTTTCAACATCTGTCGGAGTCACATGTATATTTTCAAAGTCACTCCCGTTATTATCCTCGAAAGTCGAATTGCTATACACGCTTTCTAGAAGTTCCTCATCATTATCTGCCATGGATTTGATTTTATCTATTGCATCAAATTTATATAAAGAGAAACCCATGACTGCGGCACCTGTAAGTGTTACAATTCTTTTTCGAATCTTCGAAACCCTAATCAATTTTTCTTCGACATCATAAGTAAGTCGTTCTAGAATTTTATTACGTTTTATTTCAGTTAGTGGTTCATAATTTAAATAAACACTTAAAAGATTTTCTGTTGATAATGAAGGCATATATTGTATAACCTCGAAATCTCCTAGATACTTTTCAAACCTATCTATTGTAAACGTTAAACTAGATTCAACAGCTTCCAACAAATAAGAATCAACAGTTTTCCAATATAAATCTACTTTCTATATACTGAAGCTAGTCTATAGAAAGAGAGGAATAGGAAGTGGAAAAGTGGATGGTT
>NZ_PDYW01000020.1:0-43281 GCF_002743245.1 Sporosarcina sp. P26b | reverse complement strand
AGAAAGTACACTGCCAGGGAGGTAAACGTATAGAAATCATACAAGGATTTCTATACAAAAAGGGTTCGATCATCAAAAACCGATGATCGAACCCTTTTTTGGCTCACTTCTGGCTAATTATGTCCCAGCCTCTTCTTTTTTTGATTGATCAATGAATCTGACTTTAAAACTAGTGACCGAAATCTACTTGTAAGCATTTACTTGTTTAAGTGCTAAAACATTGCGGTATACTACTATTAACAATGAAAGGAGATTGATCTTAAATGAGTTATGAAGAAAATGTAGCTAGTTTTGATAAAATTGATTCCGCAAGAGCAGACGAACTAGTAAAAGGGGACGGAGAGGCTGTAATCTATGTCGGTAAATCTGTATGTCCTTACTGCCAAACCTTCGTTAAGAAACTAAACAAAGTAGCCGAAGAAACAAATGCCCACATCTATTACGTTAACAGTATTGAAAACGCTGATATGAAAGGTGTTTCTGCTTTCCGTAATGAGTACGACATCCCAACAGTACCTGGCTTCATCTACACTAATGGAGACACAGTCAACGTTAAATGTGATTCTTCTATGTCTGAAGAAGAAATTAAAACTTTCATGAACAAGTAATTGATCGAAAACTATATGAAAAAGATCCTTCATTCATAGTGAATGAAGGATCTTTTTCATTTTGGTTTTTAATTAACAAGCTGTTGTATAGGCGAGTAAGAATTGAACTTTTATAGGCTGGTTGATAGTTTTAAAAGTTTTGAAAATAACACCCTATATTAATAATTATAGAGTATAATCAGAATATTAGTTATATTACTATTTTGTCAAGAAAAGCAGAAGGTCATATTCGACAGTCACAAAATAACTAGTATTGTGACAAATGAAAATGCCAAATGGTATAACTAACAAATTATTGAGAGTTGTATAATTCTCAATGATTGAAACTTCAATCAAATAGGGGGCTGGGTAGAATGAGTAAAAGAAGTAAACTCTTGTTTACGGTTTTAATGGCTTTTACATTAGTAATGTTAGCCGCATGTGGGAACTCATCAACAGATGATACTGAAAGTGCAGATTCTGATGATGTTGTAAAAGCAAAAGTAGGCGTTATTTCATACTTAACTGGTCCAGGTGCTAGTTATGGTGAAGCGATCACAAACGGAATCAATCTTGCACACAAAGAAATTGCTGAACTGGGGGAAGTTGACATCGAGTTGAAGATTGAAGACTCCGCTGGTAAACAAGAAGAAGCATTATCAGTTGCACAAAAATTAATGAACTCAGAAAATGTAGATGCAATTATTGGACCTACTTTAAGTACTGAAATGCAAATCGTTGGACCGGAAGCAGATTTAAACGGCGTTCCAATTCTAGGTACATCAAACACAGCTGAAGGTATTCCGCAACTTGGAGAATATGTATTCAGAAACTCGATTCCTGAGACATTAGCAATTCCTGCATCTGTGCAGAAAGCTATTGATAAATATGGCGCTAAAAAAGTTGCTATTTTATACGGAAATGATGATGTATTCACAAAAGCAGGATATGACACGATGAAGCAAGTTGCTAAAGATTTAGATTTAGAAGTTTTAACAACAGAAACTTTCCAGTTAGGACAATCTGATTATAAAGCACAATTAACAAAAATTAAGAGCCTTAACCCAGATTTAGTTTTAGCTTCTGCTCTTTATAATGAAGGCGCAGTAATTCTTGATCAAGCCCGCAAAATGGGAATTGATGTTCCTTTTGTTGGCGGTAACGGGTTTAACTCACCAGAAGTTATTAAAATTGCTGGCGATGCTGCAAATGGTTTAATCGTTGCAACCCCGTGGTTCGCTAAGAAAGACGACGAGAAAGTTAAAAAGTTTGTTGAAGATTATGAAGCCGCTTACGGTATGGAGCCAGACCAGTTCGCAGCACAAGCATACGATGGTTTTTATGTAATGGCTGAAGCAATTAAAAATGCTGGTGAAGCAGACCGTGATGCGATTCGTGATGCACTTGCTGAAATTAAAGATTTTGAAGGTGTTTTAGGAAATATGTCATTTGATGAAGAAGGCGACATTATTATGGAGCCAACGGTTTTAATTATTGAAGGTGACGAATACGTAGTCTTTGAATAATTTTAGGGAAAGGGGCTGGGATTTTCCCAGCCTTCTTATTTTCCTAAATGACTTACGAAAAATAAGCTCGATTATATAAGTCAAAAATGAAGAAGGAGGAGGAGGACTATTGCTAATTGAACAATTAATAAATGGTCTAACATTAGGGAGTATCTATGTCATTGTTGCGCTAGGTTACACGCTCGTATTTGGTGTGTTGAACGTAGTAAATATGGGGCATGGGGAAATCTTTATGTTCGGAGCGTTTATGGGCGTCGTCGTCACGAATATATTAGGTTGGCCATTATATATTGCATTTGTTGTAGCCATTGTCGTGACGGGAATTTTAGGCTATTTTCTCGAGACATTTGCGCTACGACCATTACGAGGAAAAGAGGGTGTATCACATCTTGCACCTTTAATAAGTACAATCGGTGTTTCTATTTTTCTTGAGAACGTTGCACATCACTTTTTTGGTTCAGGTAACCAACCCTTCCGTACATCACTTTCGGAATTAAAATTCGTTTTAGGATCAACAACTGTTTACTACGTTCAAATTATTATTTTCGTTATTGCTATTTTACTTATGTTCGGACTTACTTTTTGGTTATCTAAAACAAAGGCAGGAAAAGCATTACGTGCAAGTGCGGAAAACTTAGCGGTAGCCAGTCTTCTCGGTGTAAATACGAAGAGAACGATAACGCAAACTGTTATTATTGCATCTGCAATGGGTGGAATCGCTGGAATTTTAGTCGGAATTGCTTTCAACTCTGTTAATCCACAAATGGGTTTATCTTTCGGACTAAAAGGATTAGCTATCATTATTTTAGGTGGTTTAGGTAATGTAAGAGGGGCCATGGTAGGTGGTTTGATTTTAGGGATGGCTGAAACATTTATCGTAGCCTATGGAGATTCAGGTTATCGTGATGCTGTTGCGTTTATCGCAATCATTGTTATTTTAATCGTACGACCTCAAGGAATCTTTGGAACAGCTACAACTGGAAGAAAGGGTTGATTAGATGTTAGGCGAATTAATAAACCCATATTATCTACAAGTTATTTCTTTTATTTTAATTAATATTATCCTGGCAGTTAGTATATACATAACGCTTGGAACGGGACAATTATCACTGGGGCATGCAGGTTTTATGAGTATAGGTGCGTACACAACAGCTATTCTTACGCTTAATTATAATATGCCGCTTGTACTCGGTGTCATTATAGCTGCGATCTTTACAGGGATTGTTGGGACATTAATTGGTATACCCGCTTTAAGATTACAAGGTGTTTATCTCGCTATTGCAACACTTGGGTTTGGTGAAGTCGTTCGAGTTCTTTTCATTAACTGGGAGGGTTTAACAAACGGTGCAATTGGCTTATCAGGCATTCCGCATCTTGGAAGAGAAATACTTAGTTTATGTAAAAGTATAGGAATAGAACCTGATATGTTTGGATTGAAAAACAACCAATTCATAAGTTTAGCTGTCTTTTTTGTTTTACTCATTATAACGATTGCAGTCATTTGGTTTTTCGTGAGACAGAATAATTCTAGAATTGGACGTGCTTTTTCCGCTATTAAAATGGATGAAGAAGCATCAGAAGCAATGGGTATTAATATTACGTATTACAAAGTGTTAGCTTTCGGTCAAGGTGCAATGTTAGCAGGGTTTGCAGGTGCATTATATGCCCATTTAATGGCGTACATTAGCCCATCAGACTTTGATTATCACAGAGCAGTAGAAATATTGATATTCTCTATTTTTGGCGGAAGCGAAGTTATATGGGGATCCATATTCGGAGCTGTGTTCTTATCTGCAATGCCTGAATTCCTACGTTTTATCAACGAGTATCGATTTATGATTTATGGTGCGCTTCTCGTTCTTATGATGGCATTCCGTCCACAAGGAATTATAGATGTGAATATGATGAACCGATTTAAACGATTGAAACCTAAGAAGAAAGGGGAGAAGAATCATGGTGCTGGAAATAAAGAAGATCAGTAAAAACTTCG
Source organism: Sporosarcina sp. P26b (assembly GCF_002743245.1). Classification (NCBI taxonomy): domain Bacteria; kingdom Bacillati; phylum Bacillota; class Bacilli; order Caryophanales; family Caryophanaceae; genus Sporosarcina; species Sporosarcina sp. P26b. Next base: position 39,178 of record NZ_PDYW01000020.1, on the reverse strand, counting down.
GTGGTATCCAAGCTTTAACCGATGTCTCATTTTCAGTGGAAGAAGGCGAAATTCTTGGTTTAATTGGGCCTAATGGTGCTGGAAAAACGACGATGTTTAATATGATTACAGCTATGTATCCTCCTAGTTCTGGTGATATATCGTTTGTCGGCAATCCACTATCAAATCTGAAGCCACATCAAATTACAGAAAAAGGTATCTGTCGTACATTTCAAAATATCCGTCTGTTTTCTGACTTAACAGTACGTGAAAACGTTATGGTAGGTAATCATTGCCGACTAAAAACGAATGTGATGCAAAGTGTATTTCGTACGAAAGCTCAAAAAGCAGAAGAAGCTAGAGTCCTGGCGACTTCTGATGAGATACTAGAAGTTGTTGGCTTAGCGAATGACAAGGAAACGATTGCAAAAAACCTTTCCTATGGCGCACAGCGAAGATTAGAAATCGCAAGAGCTTTAGCGAGTAGGCCAAAGTTAATTCTCCTTGATGAACCAGCAGCCGGTATGAATGAAAAAGAAACGAATGATTTATTTAATTTAATTAAAAAAATCCAAACATTGGATATTACGGTGCTGCTGATCGAACATGATATGCCACTAGTGATGCGTGTTTGTAGTAGAATTGTCGTTTTGAACTTTGGTAAAAAAATTGCAGAAGGTACACCGAGCAGTATTCAAAACAATAAAGAAGTAATTGAAGCCTACCTCGGGGTGGAGGAGGAAGATGAGCTTGCTTAAACTAGATAACATCAGTACCTTTTATGGGAAAATTCAAGCGTTAAAAAGTATAGATATAGCTGTAGAAGAAGGGACAATCGTAACGATTTTAGGAGCCAATGGTGCGGGGAAGACGACGATGATGAATACCATTGCTGGGCTTTTAAAACCTAAAGAAGGTACAATCCATTATTTGGGGAATGATGTTACAGGCCGTCGACCAGACCAGCTTTTACGAAAAGGTTTAGCACTTGTCCCAGAAGGTCGAGGTATTTTGGCAACAATGACTGTTTTAGAAAACTTGGAAATGGGTGCATATCATCGAAGTGATTCAGAAGTTGGCGCGGATATTGAAAAAGTGATGGATCGCTTTCCAATTCTGAGAGAAAGAAAAGAGCAATACGGTGGTACACTTTCAGGTGGACAACAACAAATGTTAGCGATTGCCAGAGTGATTATGTCTAGACCAAAGCTTCTTTTACTAGATGAACCTTCAATGGGGCTAGCACCGATCATCGTTGCAGATATATTTAAAATTATTAAAGAAATTAATGAAGCTGGTACGACTGTATTACTTGTTGAACAAAATGCGCGACAAGCCTTAAAAGTAGCAGATCGTGGGTATGTACTTGAAAATGGAAGAGTAGTGGCTTCTGGTACTGCGAAAGAATTATTGCAAGATGATACGATTAAGAAAGCTTATTTAGGTCATTAATCAAGATTGAAGAGGCAGTAGAACTTTGCTGCCTTTTTTTATTTTGTTGAAATTGCGAAGAACAATTTACGTAATTAAAAATTTTACTTGGAGTGAATAATATGAACTTACATGAATCTAAGAAAGTTAGAGATAGGGGTATTATCATTGGCCGTCTTCCAACGGGTATCAAAAATTGTATCACGGATGTAAAAGGCGTAAAAGTTGGACATGTCACACTAGATCATCCATTACAAGGAGATGATTACGTAGCTACAGGCGTGACTGCCATTTTACCGCATGGCGACAATCTGTTTATGAATAAAGTAGTAGGCGCAAGTTATATTTTAAACGGTTTTGGAAAAACAACAGGACTCGTTCAAGTAAATGAATTGGGCTTGATTGAGTCTCCGATTATGCTGACAAACACGTTTGCAGTCCCCGCAGTGACCCAAGGTACCCTACAATATATGTTAGAAGAAAGTCCTGAAATTGGAGACACGACGGGAACGATCAATCTGGTTGTTGGGGAATGCAATGACAGCCGACTGAATTCAATCCGTAAGCTAGCAGTTCAACCTAGTCATGCAATCGATGCTATTAAAGAAGCTTCTACTGACGCTTGCTTGGAAGGGGCAGTTGGGGCTGGAAAAGGCATGATTTGTTTTGGCTATAAAGGAGGAATTGGTTCCTCATCACGAATAATTACGGAGAGTGAAAGTGGAAAGAAGTATACGGTTGGTTGTATAGTCCTTAGTAATTTCGGAAAAAAGGAAGACTTTCAAATTGAGAAATATAAATTAAGCGACAACCCGTATATCCCGACATACCCTAGTCCCGCTGATGGATCGATCATGATAGTTTTGGCGACAGATGCACCGCTTAGCAATAGGCAGTTACGCCGAGTGGCGAAAAGGTGTGGTATCGGTCTCGGAAGAACGGGAAGTCACTTTAGTAATGGTAGTGGTGACGTTGTCATCGCATTTTCAACTGCTCATAAAATTCCGCATTTCACAAGAGAAATGGTAGAAACAAGACAACAATTAAGAGATGATCATTCTATTATGAATGACCTTTTTCTCGGTGCAGCTGAAGTAGCGGAAGAAGCAATACTGAATTCCCTATCACAGGCTATAACGACGACAGGACGGATGGGGAATATCGTCCACGCCTATCCGTTTGACTAGTTTTGATGAAATTAATTTCAGCAAGAGCAGACGAACAACGTCGAGACTGTAATCTATCCGTATGTCCTTACTGTCAAATAGTCGTTGGGATACTCAATAAAGTAGCTATGAAGAAATTAAATCTTTCATGAACAAGTAATCGATCGAAAACTATATGAAAAAGATCCTTAATTCGAAATGAACTAAGGATCTTTTTTATTTCGTTTTTAATTAACAAGTTGTTCTGAAGGAGAGGTTTTCTGTAGTTCGTTCAGAAATGTTTGCCGCTCGTCTGTGTTATGGAGATAAATAGGCTCAATAGCTTCTTTCAGCCATGCTCTGCGCTCTGTACGATCCGCAACGTAGTGTTTCACATACTGTCGAACATCAGCGAGGAAATCCAAATACTCCTCATATCGTTCATCATAGGTTTCCGCAATTTCGTCACGGATCTTTTTAGCCAATGAGGGACTTGAGCCACTTGTCGATACACTGATGATCAGTTTACCCCGCGTAGTGACAGCGGGAATCTGTGCAGTGCCTAAAGAGGGATTGGAAGCGTGAACGACTAATTTTCCAGCATCTTTTAATTGCTTGGCGAGGCGATCGTTCACTACTTCATTATCTGTTACGAGCAAGGTGAGAAAGGCGGTCGCAACATCTTCCCATTCCGCTTCTTTCGTTATGAGCGTAACCACACCTTGCTGTTCAAGTTCTTCAAAAGAGGGATGAAAAGCAGGACTGATAATAGTTGGATGAATACCGAATCGGCGGAGATTAAGTACTTTGTGATAGGCGACATGTCCGCCACCGACTACGAAGATATTCGATTCATCCATCTTTTCAAGCATAATGGGGAACATCTAGACCACGTTTCCTTTCTGCTGCTTCATTAGCCCTTTCATTCAAGATTGCATGGATAGCTGGATCATAACCGAGTGCAGGACATAAATGAATAGCGGTTGTTGTTTTAGTTTTCTGTAGTGTTCGCTCAATCGTTTTCATTAAAATACCAGTGAATAATAAATAGGGTAAAATATATAGATTCTTCGGCTGCTGTTCTAACAAACGCTCAAGTTCTTCTTCAAAAAAAGGACCACAGGCGGCAAGATAACCCACGCTAACATTTTGTAGTGTCGTTTTCTCTTGGAAAATCCTTTTGATATCTGCAAAGTCATCGATCGTTGCGGGGTCGCTACTGCCCCTTCCAATCAATAATATCGATGCATCTTTGGGGACAATTTCTGTTGTTTGATGCAATCGCTCAATCAGCACATCGACCATTCGTTCATCCACGCCAATTGGGTCTCCGTAGTAAACAGGAATATCAGGATACTTCACCATGACGCCTTGCAGCTCAACGGGTATGTCCACATTGGCATGGCCCGCGCGTAATAACAGGAAGGGGATTGCGATAATTTCCGTCGCACCACGCTCTATACAACGCGCAACACCTTCTGCAATAGAAGGATCAGCAAGTTCTAAGAAACAGGCTTCTTGGATAGGGGCAGCTTCAGTTCTCATCGTTTTCTCGATGAATGCTAAGGCTGCCTGCTGTCCTTTCTTTACACGGCTACCGTGACAAATATAGAGGATCGCTCTCATACTAGCGCCTCATGCAAACGACGTTCATCACTCGATTCCTCGAACCACTGTAACTCGTCGCGTAAACGGACAACTTCACCAATGACAATCATACTTGGATTCTTGACATCTTCAAGGCGTGCCGTTTCCGTCATAGTAGAAAGTGTTGCAGTAACTGCACGTTGCGTCTCTGTGGTCCCCCAATGAATAAACGCAACGGGTGTGTCTGGATCCTTGCCATGTTGAATTAATTGCTTCTGTATATAGGGAAGATTACTGACACCCATATAAATTGCAAGTGTATCAATACCTTTGGCAAGAGCCTGCCATTTCTCAGCTTCTTCGGCTCCTTCTTTACGATGGCCCGTGACGATAGCAAATGATGCACTATAATCACGGTGAGTAACGGGAATACCTGCATAAGCAGGAGCAGCGATTCCAGAAGTGATGCCTGGAATCACTTCAAATGGGATGTGATGCTTAACCACAAACGCTGCTTCTTCACCGCCGCGACCGAAAATGAATGGATCGCCGCCTTTCAGACGTACGACTTGTTTACCTTGCTTCGCATGCTTAACCAATAAGAAATTAATCATATCCTGCTGGACGAAATGATGCTTCGGAAGCTTGCCTACGAATATCAACTCCACGTCCGGCTTAGCATACGTTAAAATCTCTTGATTGATCAGTCTGTCATAAAGAATTACATCCGCTTGCTGTATAGCTTTCACTGCTTTGACGGTCAATAAATCTGGATCTCCTGGACCCGCTCCGACTAGCCAAACTTTTCCCATTCTAACCACTCCTCAATTAATCCATTTTTTATCACGCAAGTAGCCGATTAGTTGTTCGACACATTCTTCCACAGTATATTTATCCGTTTCCAATGTAAGTTCAGGATTTACTGGTGCTTCATAAGGTGATGAAATCCCGGTGAACTCAGGAATGACACCGGCACGCGCTTTTTCATATAAACCTTTTGGGTCACGTTGTTCACAAGCGTCTAGCGGACAACTAATATACACTTCGACAAATTCGTCTTCTTCAACAAGGCGTCTCACGCTGTCACGATCTTCCTGGAAGGGGGAGATGAATGCTGTGAAAACAAGTTGACCACTATCGATGAATAACTTTGAAACTTCACCAATGCGACGAATATTTTCTTTTCGTGCTTCATCAGAAAAACCAAGATCTTTATTCAAGCCGTGGCGGACGTTATCTCCGTCCAGTACATAAGTATTAGCGCCGAGATCATGCAACCGGCGAGCGGCTGCATTTGCAATAGTGGATTTACCCGAACCGGATAGACCGGTAAAGTAGAGAACTGCGCTATGATGACTGTTTTTTGCTCGTTGTTCCTCTTTAGAGATTAATTGGTCATGCCATACAATATTCTTTGTCATTTCGCTTCTCCTCACTTCACCAGTTCTTTTTCTTGTAAGCCATTGATCAATACATCGACAACTTCTTTACGACTGAATTCCGGTGGAGGCAAGATGCCGTTTTTCAACATCTCCCGTACTTTGGTTCCTGAAAGAATGACATGATTTTCACTGGAATGTGGGCAAGTTTTTGGCGTCGCCATGTTGCCGCAAGTCTTACAGAAGAAACTGTGTTCAAAGAAGAGTAATGTAATACCGATTTCATCCGCTGTAAAGTTCGAGAAGATCTCTTGGGCTTCATACGTGCCATAGTAATCGCCAACACCTGCATGGTCACGACCGACAATAAAGTGGGTACAACCATAGTTTTTGCGTACAAGCGCATGGAAAATTGCTTCGCGCGGACCTGCATAACGCATTGCCGCAGGGAACACAGCTAGCTTGACACGATCTTCAGGATAGTAATCGCGCAGCAGAACTTGATAACTTTCCATCCGTACATCTGCAGGAATATCATCTGATTTCGTTTCCCCAACTAGTGGATTGAGTAATAGGGCATCGACAATCTCCAGTGCAGTTTTTTGAATATATTCATGGGCACGGTGAACAGGATTACGTGTTTGGAATCCGACAATAGTCTTCCAGCCATTATTTTCGAATGCTTGACGAGTTTCAGAAGGATCGAAATAAAACTCAGCAAAACTTTTCTGTTCAATTCGTCTAATCAATTTGATCGGCCCACCTAGATAGATATGGCCGCGATCGAGTAACTTGGCTACGCCAGGATGAGCGCGGTCAGCTGTCTTATAAACCTTTACCGCTTCTATTTGTTGATCAGGTTCAAAAATGTCTTTAATTTCAAGTGTTCCATAGATATCACCTTGGTACTCAAGCAAAACCGTGTCACCTATTGAGTAAGCAGAACGATCCTTCACAGGTAACGTAATCGGTAAACTCCAAATAGTGCCGTTTGCTAAGCGGATATCGTTTACAACTGCGTGATAATCTTCAGAAGTCAAGAAACCTGTTAACGGGCTGTATGCTCCTGTTGCGATCAGTTCCAAATCACTAACCGATGTAGCATCTATCGAAACTGTCTTGTGTACTCCTTCAATTGAAAGAGTGGGTTCGTATAAATTCACTAAACTACCGCCATGTGGTTGTATCGTTGTCATTTTATAAACACCTAACCTTCTTATAATAATAAGTCATATAGAAATACTTGGTTTTGAAACTAAAAAAAATTACGTATGCAGTCCGCATTCTGTCTTACCGCTACCTGTCCAACGTCCAGAACGCATATCTTCTTCGGTGAATGCTGGTTTTGTACACGTTGCACACCCGATACTCGGGAAACCTTGATCGTGAAGCACGTTATAATCGAGTTCATGTGTATGGGCAAAGCGCCAAACATCTTTCCATGTCCAATGAATCAGTGGACATACTTTAATCTTTTTAAAACGATTATCTAAGTTCAAATACTCTGTAGAACTTCTTGTTTCGGATTGCTCTCTACGTAATCCTGATATCCAAGCAGTGGAAGGAGAAATCGCTTCTTCCAACGGCTGAATCTTACGCAAATCACAGCATTGATTCGGATTGGTTTTCCAAAGGTCCAAGCCATATTGTTCTGTTTGTTCATCGATAGTCAAATGAGGTTGTTGTAAATGAATTTGAAGCTGTGGATAACGCTTTTTTACCTTTTCTATCGTTTCATATGTTTCTTTAAAGTGATAATTGGTATCCAAAAAAATAATCTTGGCATCTGGCTTCACGCGTGAAATTAGTTCGATCAATACAATGCCTTCGATACCAAAGCTACACGCATAGACTAGTTTTTCTCCATAGTGTTCATACGCCCATTGCAATACTTCAGAAGCGCCTTTTGTCTCGGAATCTGCTGGAAAATCCGGCAAGACCGATATCTCTTTCCACGATTCGAATGTGACCATTCCATACCCCCCGCTCTCTTGTTATATTATTAACAGTTTAACAGACAATTAAAAATAGTCAATGCAAATTAGAATAGTAGGGATTGAAATTTTTTCTGTTTTATTTGTGGGTGAATTGAGAGCGAGGATTTGGGGTTTGGTGTGGTAAGTAAGAGTCGGCGTTAGGTAGTTGTTTTTGCAATAACTACCTCTTTTTTGTTTTTTGCAGAGGTAGTAGTTTGACTGGCAATGTAAGTGGGGCGATCATTGGCCCCACTTCGGCGGTGGTGGATGGCTTCCGCAATGAGCCAGTCAGGAAGAGCGCCTGGCTGTCTCATTACTACGCCTACCACTGTCAGCCGCCTGCGTTAGATTATGTGTAGGGCAGTTATGATTCTTCTTTTGCAGGAATAGTAACTAGTACTACCCAGTCACTGGTTTTATCTCCTATAAACCACAAACAAACTTGATAAGTACTTGGTAACGCAGGCACAACTGCGGGGTCGGCCGTGGCCATGAGACAGCTAGCAGCTCCACCGCTAGTTGGCTCATGGCTGGAGGCAATCCCCCACGTGCCTGCGCGAGTCCAAAGCATGACCCTCACTACTTTCAATGAACAAGCAAAACTCGAGCAACGATCCAATCCATCCTTTACGTACTTTTACAACGCCGAAGAATAGTTCCCCAGTCACTGATCTTCATCTTTTATAAACCACACCCAAACTTGTCAACCACTTAGCAGCGCAGGCACAACTGCGGGGTAGGCCGTGGTCATGAGACAGCAGCAGCCCCACCGCTAGTTGGCTTATGGCTGTAGGCAATCCCCCACGTGCCTGCGCGGCTTCAAAGCATGACCCTCACTACTTTCAATGACCAAGCCAAACTCGAGCAACGACCCAAAACCCCAATTCGTAACAACTTCTAACCTTTCATTCTTTTTACTTTTCATGACAAAAAGCAATTGGTATACTAAACAATAGTAGGAAACCATTATAACTAAAGGAAAGAGTGTGTACCCAATGGGCCGTAAATGGAATAACATTAAAGAAAAGAAAGCATCAAAAGACGCAAACACAAGTAGAATCTATGCAAAATTTGGACGTGAAATATATGTAGCAGCAAAATCTGGAGACCCAAGCCCTGAATCCAACCAAGCCTTGAAATTCGTACTCGAACGTGCGAAAACATACAGCATTCCAAGAGCCATTATTGACCGTGCTATAGAAAAAGCAAAAGGTGGCGGTGAAGAAAACTTCGACGAACTTCGTTATGAAGGATTTGGACCGAATGGATCAATGGTCGTCGTTGACGCATTGACAAACAACGTCAACCGTACAGTTTCTGAAGTGCGAGCGGCTTTCGGTAAAAACGGAGGAAACATGGGAGTCAGCGGTTCTGTAGCGTATATGTTCGATCCGGCAGCGATTATCGGTATCGAAGGCAAAACAGAAGAGGAAGTATTAGAGCTTTTGATGGAAGCGGATATAGATGTAAATGATATCGAAGAAGAAGATGGGCAAGTAGTGGTCTATGCAGATCCTTCTCATTTCCATGAAGTACAAGAAGCTTTCAGAGAAGCAGGTGTTACAGACTTTACCGTAGCGGAATTATCTATGATTGCGCAAAATGAAATATCTTTGGATGAAGAAGCTCAAGAGCAGTTTGAAAAAATGATCGATGCACTTGAAGATTTAGAAGACGTACAACAAGTCCATCACAATGTAGAATTGGCATGAAAATAGCAGCTGTTCCCAAATAGGAGCAGCTGCTATTTTTATTATTTTATAATGACCTTCCAGCCGTCAGTAGGTTCTTCCATGGAATCAACGTAAGTTGGTAAGAAAACAAACGACCAAGGGGTTGCGGTAAATGCGGGAATATCGAGAGATAATGAGAAAGTCTCTTTTGCAGCTGTTTCTCCTCGTTCATTCACTACACATACTGTTGCTTCGCGAATTGATAATAACTCATCACGATTATTTTGTAAAAATACAGTAGCGGCTAATCCACCATTGCGTTTTCTTTTTAAAAGTATAGGCGTTGCCGTGAATTCTTCGTGCACTGATCTTTTAGTTTCATATTGGTGGATGAAAGCCTGTTTTTGTTGGTCTGATAAAGTAGCTTCCCACGTTTCTTCGAATATAATCTGCATAGGGCAGACCTCCTTTTTCCTATATCATTCCCCAAGGATTGATATTTAAGTCCTATTATAGCATATATTTTTAAATAATATGATTCACGACTTAATTCTCTTGTATAAAACATGCATTTCATCAGATGGAGAAAGCAATCAATGAATTATTCTCCATTGAATGAAGGAATGTATTGAATGATGTATACTGTAATAAGAATATGATAGGTAAAGGAGAGAGCCGTATGATACGTGTATTATTCGTTTGTCTCGGTAATATTTGTCGCTCACCCATGGCGGAAGGGGTATTTCGTAAGATGATTCATGATGAGCGCTTGGAAAATCTTATCGAAGTAGACTCTGCAGGTACAAGTGATTGGCATATTGGAAAGTCGCCACATGAGGGAACGCTTTCTAAGCTGGCAGAATTTAAAGTTTCAGCAGATGGAATGGTTGGACGTCAGTTGACTGTAAAAGATGCAGGGGACTTTGACTACATTATTGGAATGGATGCAGAAAACATCCGTAATATTCATAACCTGTTTGGCGATCATGATCATCAACGTGTACTTCGCTTTTTGGATTTAACAAGTCATCAAAAAGATGTTCCAGACCCGTACTTTACGGGAGACTTCCAAGAAACATATGACTTAGTACTAGAAGGCTGTCAATCGTTATTGGAGCTCATTAAAAAAGAGGAATTATCCAAGTGATTTATGCAATATTTATATGGTAGAGAATTATATTATATAAACACCGAAGTTTTTAAAACCTATGTATAGTGAGGGCGCCGAACATTTTGACTTACGAATTCAGTGCGACTACACTAAGTGGGAAAATGTCTGTTGGAGGAATTTATGAGTAATCATCCTTTTATTCCGATTATTGTCGGAACGAATATTAACGCCTATAATATGGCGATTTCATTTCATGAAGAATACGGCATCAAACCGATAATTGTAGGTAGAGAACCATTGCCATTCACAAGCTATAGTACAATTACAGATATCCAAGAACTGAATCCAAATTTGCACGATCCGAAAGTATTTGTTCAGTTCTTACGTGAAGTCGCTAAAAAGCATCGTACCGCTGATCAAAAGCTAGTACTTGTTGGAACAGATGATCTATACGTGCGAATGATAATTGAACAACGAGAAGCTTTGCAAAAAGATTTCTTATTCAATTACATTGATGAAGAAATCATGAATGCTGTGTATATCAAGAAAAATTTCTATGAGTTATGTGCAAAACATGGAATTGATACACCATCTACGTATTTCCATTCTTGTCTGTCAGACGAGCCGTTTACTGATGAAGTGCTGTTTCCGGTCATTATTAAACCGAGTGATGGTGTTCAATACTACCGTCATCCGTTTGAAGGACTGCAGAAGATTTATAAAGTAGATACATATGAAGAGGTTAACCGCATCATTCAAATGGTTAAAGCTAGTGGGTACACGGAAGATCTGATCATTCAGGATTTCATTCCAGGTGATGATACGTATATGTGGGATGCTGTGTATTATGCTGATCAGCATGGTAAAGCGCAGTTAATCACATTGGCGCAAGTCGTATTGCAGGAGCGTGCGATGACGGCAATCGGAAACTATACAGCATTGATTACGCGCTTTGATGAAGAGATCATGACTAAGCTTGCTAATTTCCTTGAAGCAATTGGTTATGTTGGTTACGGAAACTTCGACTTGAAATACGATGAACGCGATGGTAAATTCAAAGTGTTTGAAGTGAATATTCGTCAAGGGCGTTCAAGTTATTACATTACGCAGTGTGGTGAAAATATGGCGAAGTATTTAGTCGATGATTTGGTTTACGGAAAAGAAAAACCATTAACCTATCTAGATGATCATTTCCTATTTACAGTTGTGCCGAAAGCTGTATTGAAAAAATTTGTTGATAACCCGCCTATGGAAAAAGAGATTCGTTCTTTGATCAAAGCAGGGAAGTATGGCAATCCGTTATTTTATAATAAAGATAAGCATATGAAACGGAAAATCTATTTATTGATGCGTCAAATCAACTATTACAAGAAATATAAAAATGCTGTTGAAGAATAAAAACACCCTTGCGCGTAAGCGTAAGGGTGTTTTGCATTCAAATAAAACTTAACTGAATCGGTCAACTAAGTCGTGCATATTCTCTGCTTCTGTATGAAGATCAAGAGACGCGTGCATGATGGTATTGATTGCAGCCTTTTGCTCATCAATCGATGCATTCACTTGTTCCGTTGCTGCTGCTGATTCAGTTGCGACAGCCGCAATTTGGTCTATTGCTTGAACAACATCTTGTCTATTTTCATCCATGCTATTCATATCATTTTCCATAGTACGCAACAGTGATGTGATATTGAGTATAGAGTCGGATAATTGTTCAAAAGCATTTTTAGTTTCCAAAATCGTACTTTCTTGATTACTTGTCAGATCTAATGTATGTTTCATTTGATTTTCAGCAGATGTTGTATCTTTTCGAATATGCACTAGGAGATCACGAACTCTTGTAGTTGCCTCGTTTGTATCTTCCGATAGTTGACGTACTTCATTTGCTACTACAGCGAACCCTTTTCCATGTTCACCTGCACGAGCGGCTTCAATACTGGCGTTTAGTGCAAGTAAGTTCGTTTGCTCAGAGATAGATGAAATCGTTTGGACAATTGCTTGGATTTCGTTCATTCTAGATACGAGTTGTGAGAAGTTCCCTTGCAAATCGTTGATCACGACGTTAAAGTTCTGTGAGTTTTCTTCTAGTGTCTCCGCTTTATGCATACCGGAATTTTGCAATTCGTTCATACTGCGCATTTCAGTTACTACATTCTCATATTGCTCAGATGCATTGGAAATCAGCGTAGACAAATGATTCACTTTTGTGATCGCTACATCTGCTTCCTCTGATTGCAGTACTGCTCCTGAAGATACTTCAGCAATAGCGCTGTGTATTTCGTCAGCTGATGCTGTTGCTTCTTCTGTAATTGCGCTTAGTGTTTCTGAAGATGTTCTCATACGGTCTGAAGAGAGTCTTGTATGACCCACCATCTCATTCAGATTATTTTTCATTGTATTGACATTTTCAGCTAAGTGGCCCAGCTCATCATGTGAACGGATCGGAATGTTTTCACCCGATAGTTTACCTTCCGCAATTTCAGCCGTAATGAGACGGATATTCTTAATATATGAGGTCAGACGTCCTGAGAAAATAGAGAATAAAGCCACGCCCACAACGACAGAAATAATAACTGAAATCAAGGTATACCACAAAACGTTTTTAGCGCCGGCGTTAAAGTCTACCAGATACGTTCCGGCCACTACAATCCATCCCCAGTTTGGATCTTGTAGACCATAAGTGATTTTTGGCGCTTCTACATTCAAATTACTCGGCAATGGCCAATCGTACTGAACATATCCGCCTCCGCTTTTCGCTTCAGAAATGACTTCACGAATGAAGTAGCGACCGTCTTTTGTTTTAGTTTCATAAAGACTTTCACCTTCTTTTTGTGGATGTACGAGTAATGTCCCTTCCTCATCCACTACGTAAAAGTAGAAATTCTCTCCGTACTTCGCTGGATTGTCTAAAGGTCTAGTTCCGTCAGCAGCCATTGGTCCCATAATCTTATCTTTAGCTCGTTCTTGGGCATCTTTTAAGCTGAGTGAACCATTCTCTACTTGAATATTCAGCTCATCGATTAAGTCTAAAACCGCATATGTCCCATTCTGTAATCCCATTTCCCCGACTTTCTCAAGCTCTTGTTTGGCTACAAAGTAATTGACGATACCAACAGCTAATAATGGAATTAAAATTACCAGAGCTGCGAGCGCTATCAACTTATTGCGTACTGAACCTTTCAATATGTAATGCCCCCTTTTGCATTTTTGCTATATGAAACCTTTCTCCCTACTAGTAGTATAGGCTATTCTGATTAAGAACGGAATAGCTTGTCACATTTAATAGAGAATTTCTACTTAATTACCAAAAGTGATGTTAAATGACAATAGTAAAACCCTTCGATTCTTGACTTGAAAAATACAGTAGGCTACACTTAATAGAGCTGTGGCTGTACGGTTCTTTATAGTTTTCAACGGATAAAAACGGAAGTTGTACGGAGCTATAGTAACGTAAGGAGTGTTTGAGCAGTGCCGATTTTGGATAAAAATAATGCAGAAGATGTCAAAAGATATGAAACGTTTATGAGGAATTCCCCATTCCGTTCGATTACACAGGATCCTAACTGGGCGAATGTGAAAGATGACTGGGGGAATGAGCAAGTATATGTAGAACGGGACGGAGAAATCGTTGCCGCTATGTCCTTGTTGATACGTAAGGTACCAGGCGGTTTTTCATTGCTATACGCACCACGCGGACCTATTTGTGATTTACATGATCAGAAGTTGGTTGAAAAATTAATTCAAGAGGCAGAAGTGCTTGTGAAAAAACATAAAGCCTTTGCATTAAAAATGGATCCTGAACAGTTATATACGGATGAATTGGACAAGTTATATCGTGATGCGGGTTACATAGTACGTAACGAAGGCGCGGGTAAAGAAGATTTAATCCAGCCCCGTTACAATATGATTGTTAAATTGACGGACGAGGATGAAGATTCCTTAATGCTCAAGTTCCGTAGTAGAACGAGAAGTAAAATCCGAAGCTCTGCACGTAAAGGTGTGGAAATTTCTTATTCACGCAGTGATGAATATTTAAAGAAGTTCTTTGAAATCCATGAAGAAATGTCTGTTCGTAATCAAATTTCTATTCGTTCATATGATTATTTCGTCAAAATGCGAGAAGCATTCGATGACTTGCGCATCTATATAGCGAAGCATGAAGACGACTATTTAGCAGGTGCAGTAACGATTAACTATAACGGGAAATTATATTACTTATACGCTGGTAGCTCCAACACAAAGCGCAATCTAAACCCTAGTTATCTAATGAACTATGAAATGATGAAGTGGGGATTAGAAATTGGAGCAGAGCAGTATGATCTCGGTGGAGTGTTCGTGCTCGACAGTGAACAAGATGGATTGTACAATTTTAAAAATAGCTTCTGCCAAGTAGATGGTGTAACAGAATTTATCGGAGAAATCGATAAAGTATACAAACCTTTTATTTACAACATGTTCGTAAAAGTAGTGCCTAAAATTCAGAAGTTGAGAAAGAAGCTTCAAAAAAAATAACCGGTTGAAATCCTCAACTACAGAAAAGAGTGAACCGAATGAATTTTTTAGACGAGCTGAATGAATCTTTGCGCACAAAGTGGAATTTTAAACAGCCCATGCCCATTCAATCCCAGATGATACCTGAAATGCTGTCGGGTAAAGATATAGTGGCAGAATCACCCACAGGCACAGGTAAAACATTGGCTTATGCATTACCTGTAATTCAAATGGTAGACGGAGATTTACCGAAAACACAAGCATTAATCATTACACCATCACAAGAACTATCTATGCAGATTGTCAATGTGATACGTGATTTGGTTGAGGGAACTTCCGTAACAGTCACTCAGTTGATTGGCGGTGCAAACATGCAACGTCAAGTTGAAAAACTGAAGAAAAAACCAACGATTGTAGTGGGGACACCAGGAAGATTAAATGAGTTAGTAAGAGAACGTAAGCTCAAAATGTATGATATCCAGTATTTAGTCATCGACGAAGGGGATCAACTACTCTCACGCGAATATCGAGTATTGGTGAAAAGCTTAATTGAAGCTGCAAATCCTGAGCGTCAATTAGCTGTCGTATCTGCAACAATTACCGATGAAATTGAACTTGTTGCCAAACAACTAATGAAGGATCCGATCCGCCTGCAAGTCAATGCAGATGAAATTCCAAACAGTGGTCAAGTCGTTCATTCATACGTAAAAGTGGATGAACGTAAAAAGACCGACGTCCTCAGAGGGATTTCTGCATTATCAGGTGTTCGTGCACTGACATTCATGAACAATGTAGACCAGTTACGCATGAAAGAACTGAAACTGCTCTACAACGATGCACCTATCGCAGTACTTTATTCTGACATGAAAAAACTTGACCGTCAGAAAACATTGGAAGACTTCAGAAAAGGTACGATCCGCATCCTTATCGCTACTGACCTTGCTGCCAGGGGTCTAGATATCGAAGGGTTGACACACGTCATCCACGTCGACGTACCACACACAGTCGAACAATACTTACACAGATCAGGCAGAACAGGCCGCGCTGGAGCGGATGGAGAAGTTCTCACACTGCTATCTTACCCAGAAGAACGCGACTATCGTAAAGTATCCAAAGGTATCAAAACTGTCCAAAAAGTCTGGTACAATGGAAAACTGATCGAAGGAAATTCTAAGACTTTGGACGAAATGAAAAAAGCCGCACCAAAGAAATCAAAGCCAAAAGTAAAGAAAAAGAAATAACGAAAAACGTATCATCGCCTAGACGATACGCAATGACTGAAGACGAACTCCATCAAGGAGGGCTGCTCTTCAGTTTTTCTTTTATCTTTTAACGAGTTTCTCACTCACCAGATAATTCTACGCAAAAAAATAAGCAAGCGCGAAGTCTCTCCGTGCTTGCTCATTTCTATCATCAATCAAGCTGAGTCAAAATAATAGGCTGACCTTTTGTCACGACAATCGTATGCTCGATCTGTGCAACGAGTGATTTATCAGGCGTAACAAACGTCCAACCGTCATCCAACTCAATCACATGCTCAGCTTTTTGCGAAACGAATGGCTCCACTGCCAAAACCATACCATCCGTCAATAACGTTTTATCCCAAGGATCATAATAATTAAGAACATGCTGGGGCTCTTCATGAAGAGACGTGCCAATTCCATGTCCGGTTAAGTTTTTGATCACATGCAAGCCATTATCTTTCGCTTCACGTTCAACAGCTTTGCCGATTTGATTCAAACTAGAACCTGCTTTCACTTTCAATAACGCGCGGTCCAAAGCTGACTTTGCCACATCACATAGTTTCTGCTTTTGCTCGTCAGGTGTACCCGCCACGAATGAAATACCAGTATCAGCAAAAAAGCCGCCAAACGATCCGGAAACGTCTATATTCACAAGGTCACCGTCTTGGATCACATAGCTTCCTGGAATGCCATGTGCTACCTGATGGTTGACGCTGATGCATGTATAGCCAGGGAAATCATACTGATCGATAGGAGCAGAAACCGCACCTTTTTCAGCAAATAAACGTCCTGCCATATCATCAAGTTCCTTCGTTGTAATGCCCGGAACTGTAGCATCTTTCAACGTTTCACGGATCTCAGCGACAATTTTTCCTATTACGCGCAATCCCTCTAATTCTTCATCATTTTTTACAATCATGTTCACAAGTCCTTTCTTCCGTACAATTTAATCAATCCTACTATATCATACTTTATTGATGTTTTTTTAATGATTTGCTTGTTCTTCCCATTACTCACTTCAACACTTTTACACCTTGATATACATTCCAAATCAGAACGATAACAAACAATAAACTATATAAAATAATGAAGAGCATGGGAATGAATCCCCAGAACATCATATTGCTGTCTGCATTTGTAATGGTGTCAGCATTAAAAGAAAAGATGGAAAAAGACATAATGACGAAACCGGCAATTAGTAAAGCCATTGGAACTATATGCGAAACGAGCGCTTTTTTGGCATGACGGCGAACTTCGAATTCATCTGTCACAAAATAAATGATGATTGGCAACAGAAGGGGAGCGAAGAACACACTGAAATAACTAAGAGAAGACAATAATTTCGAATTTGACATAGCGTAACCTCCACTCTCTAGCATGATATTCTATACCCTAACCTATACCCTATTTTACGGTATAATCACGAAAAAAACACGGCTGCCCAATTGGCGCCGTGTTATAATTGTAGCGGCTTTGAAAAACGCCGACCCATAAATACTATGAAGCCGATGACTGCGGAAAGAAATAGAGCCGCTGTCGAAACGAATAATTCATCTGTACCGTTTTTCATTGCTATACCAATGAATGACCAAATGATAATTAAATTAAACATAGAATCATGGTAATGATACATAAAATGTAGAGCGATCGCTGCGGCTAAAGTTAAGAAGAGTACTGTCCATAGTGGATCACTCAAACCCCATCCTGTCCAATCGTGGAATTTGAAAGCATAATTAGAATTAGCGATGACTGCGATGAAAATCCATCCCATATAAGCGGAGATGGGAAGTCGTTCCTTATTTCTACCCTCAATTTTGGGATAACTGAAATACAGCACTAACAAGCAAATTAATAATGCGATCACGCTGACAATAGCCCAATAATAATAACTATAATGCCACAATAAAAGCCATGCGATATTTAAAAAACAGCTGAGTGAGAACGAAATTGCACGTAAATTCGCAACTGAAGAAGAAAGTCTAGGTGAAGCCTTGAAAAATGAGTATAGCCAACTGACCAGTAGCAGATCTAGCACTATCCAAATTGAAAAAACATACTCTGCAGGCATGAATAGAACCGGTACTCGATTAGCAATTTCCCAAGTAGTCAATCCATTAAGTGGGATTAAATTTGCGGCGATATGAGTTCCAATCATGATGAGTAACGAAAGTACCATCAAAATAATTCTTAGCATGATAAAATCCTCCTGAACAACAGTATACAGAGATTACTGTTCGATAGAGGGGGAAAGTATGAATTTTCCTTTACAATTGAGAAATTGTGGCGTTCTATTGTCTTGTACATGTAAAAAATACTATAATAAGAACTAATGAATTCAGGTAACGGGTACTGATTCTTCATTTCATTCACATCGATTGAATAAAATCTTAGGTTAAAACAGAATGCTTCGAAAAGGATGAGGATAAATGATTTTACTTGAAGGGGAGCAATGTTATCTGCGCATTCTGACAGAAGATGATGCGTATCAGTTCACCCAAATGCTCATAGCGAATAAAGAGTACTGGACGGAATTTGAACCCCGTCACGATAATACGTATTATACAGTTGCGATGCAGCGCGATAAAATACGTGAATCACTGTATCAGATGCGTGATCGTCGGGAGTATAATTTCGGTATTTTTGATTCGGAGACCAGTATGATCATTGGTCAAATTTCATTGTACAGCATCAAAAGGTTACCGTTCTCCAGCGGATTTGTCGGGTATTCCATTGACCAGCGCCAAACAGGAAGAGGAATCGGTACTGAAGCGGTCTTGCTTATTAATCAGTTTGCGTTTGAAAAAGTAAATTTGCATAGGGTAGAGGCATACGTATCACCGCGTAATGTAGGTTCAGTGAAAGTGTTGGAAAAGGCAGGATACCATCGTGAAGGGTTGCTACGGCAATTGCTGTTTATCAATGGTGTGTGGGAAGATCATTATATGTTTGGAATGGTCGAAGAGGATTATTGAAAGGGTAAGACCCTTTGGGGAAAGTGGATGACTATATGGAAAAGCCGGCTCTTCGAATAGAAGAAGCCGGCTGTTTTGATTAGACGTATTTTACTGAGATAGTTCCTGTGCTTTGTAACCATCTTCAATAATGTCCAGCTTGCCGTTTTCGGGGTTGATTACAAGACCGTGAACATTTACATCAGTTGGGATAAGAGGGTGGTTACGGATCGCGTCTACACTCTGTTTTACGCTCTCTGTCACGTCACTAAAACCGTGTAACCATTTCTCCATGTCAATTCCCGAATACTTCAATGTTTTGAACATGGTCGGATCCACACCGCGTTCTATCATATGCCCAATAATATGATCCGTATTAATAGAACTCATACCGCAGTCATGGTGTCCAACTACATAGACTTCATCTGCCTGTAATTCATAAACTGCTACTAACACACTTCGCATTAGACCGCCAAAAGGAGACGTGATAATCGCGCCAGCACTTTTAATAATTTTAGCATCGCCATTTTTCAAGTTCATCGCTTTAGGAAGAAGCTCGATCAGTCTAGTATCCATACATGTAAGGATGACAATCCGTTTATTAGGGAATTTTGTAGTAGAGAACTCTTCGTACTTTTTATCTTCGACGAACGTCTTGTTGTAATTCATAATTTCAGATAATGATGTCATTGTAGTATCCCTCCTGGACGGTTTATATGTAATCTGTAAAAAAAGAAAAGAGTTGCCGTTTGAGGCAACTCTAATCATAAAATCCATATCCATTAAGACTGGAATAGAAGCAAATTAGTTTCTGCCTTCAGGTTTTGGATCAACTGTAATTGAGTCATTTGAATCTAATGATCCAGACAAGAAGTGCATCGTAAACAATGATGCAAGTCCAAGAACGACCATGTAACCGATAACTGTTGTATACATTAAGCCCATTTGAAAGCCCCTCTTTCCAAAATATATTATGTTCTCTTATATATTATACACGATATCCGGATGAATATTAAGTGCTTCAGCAAACTTTGAATGAGAAGTGACAGATTTTAGAATGCCCAATTACCGTTACGGAAGACAGGTTCAACTGTTCCGTCCTCAAGAATTCCATCAATATCCATCTTTTCAGATCCAATCATGAAGTCCACATGTGTCAAGCTTTGATTCAATCCATTGGCTTGTAGTTGTTCGGAATCCATTTCTTTTCCGCCGTCTAGACAAAATGCGTACGCGCTACCGATCGCTAAGTGATTTGAAGCATTTTCATCGAATAAAGTATTGTAGAATAAAACATTTGAATTAGAAATAGGTGAGTCATGTGGTACCAATGCCACTTCACCAAGGAATTGTGAGCCTTCATCGGTGTCGACAAGTTGCCTCAGTATTTCTTCACCTTGATCCGCGGAAACGCTTGTAATTTTACCATTCTCGAATTGGATAGTGAAACCATCAATAATTGTACCCGCATAGCTCAGTGGTTTGGTACTTGTAACAGAACCATTGACACCTGTTTTTAAGGGTGCTGTAAAGACTTCTTCAGTCGGCATATTGGCCATGAATTCATGGCCGGCCTGGTTAACACTACCAGCTCCACACCATAAGTGCTTTTCCGGTAATTCTATTGTTAAATCAGTGCCTGGAGCTGTATAATGGAGTTTGCGGTAATGTTTCCCATTCAAGTAATCTACTTTTTCATGTAGGTTTTCATTATGCTTTTTCCACGCCTGCACTGGATCGTGTTGATCGGCTCTTACAGCACGCAAAATGGAATTCCAAAGAGCAGGTACTTGTTCTTCCATAGGTAGTTCAGGGAAGATTTTGGCTGCCCACGCAATTGACGGTGCAGCAATTACTGTCCAGCTAAATTTATCTGCTTGCATAGCTTGTCTGAACTTACTGAGAGCTGTGCTGGAAGCTTTTTGATTATCGCGTATTCTGCTAGACTCAATACCATTTAGTAAGTCTGGGTCTTGCGATACGATCGACATAAAAGCTGCGCCTTTTTCGGCAAGCTGTTCACGTTCCATTTGTTTCCACGAAGGAAACTCGGAAAACGAATCTGCAGGTGCTTTTTCATAACGCAGACGTGTAACGACATCGTCTACCCAGTCTACGAAAACTTGTCTCGCACCAGCTTCATAAGCTTTTTCAACGATTAATCGAACAAATGAAGTAGTTTCTGTAGAAGCGCTGATGAATAGATATTGGTCCTGTTGAATATTTACACCCACCTTTACAGCTAAGTCGGCATAATTGGAAAGTTGATCTTGAAATTGATTCATCATGACATCTCCTTTTTACGTATTGTGACAATTCTAACAAGCGGGGATTGCAGTTCGCAACGATAAAGCAATACGGATAGTATAAATTACTCTTAGATCCATAAGAATAGTCAACTGTTTGCCCTAAACAACGTCATAAAACAACCGAAATAATAAGAAGAATGTAGTATTTGGAGGCTTTATACATGGATTTATCCACAATTGTAGGTTTGGTATTAGGATTTGCTGCTCTACTTGTTGGGATGACGCTCAAAGGAGTAACACCTGATGCGTTACTAAACCCGGCTGCAATCCTGATCATCATAGCAGGAACGATCGCCGCCGTTGTCATCGCGTTTCCAATGAACGAGTTAAAAAAAGTACCGAAATTATTTAAAATCATTTTCACTCAACAAAAGCTTGCATCAGATGGAGAGTTGATTCGTCTATTTTCTTCTTGGGCTGATATTGCACGTCGAGAAGGATTACTTGCTTTGGAAGCGAAAACAGATGAAATTGATGACCCATTTTTAAAGAATGGCTTAGGTTTGGCAATTGACGGACAAAATGCTGATTACATTCGTGATGTATTAAGCGAGGAAGTAGAGGCTATGCAAGAGCGACACTCCGTCGGGGCGCTCATTTTTTCGCAAGCCGGTACATATGCACCTACATTAGGGGTTTTAGGAGCCGTTGTAGGTCTGATTGCCGCACTAAAAGATATGAATAATATTGATGCGTTAGGACATGCGATTTCTGCTGCATTCATTGCGACATTGCTTGGTATTTTCACAGGATACGTTTTATGGCATCCATTTTCCAATAAACTTGTACGTAAATCAAAAGAAGAAGTCCGCCAGAGGACCATGGTAATCGAAGGAATTCTTTCCGTATTGGAAGGGGAGGCACCGCGTGTCATCGAACAAAAGTTAGCATCTTATCTTTCTGTTGAGGACCGGAAGAAGCTAGCTATTGACGGCGGCGAAGGAGCTGGTAAAGTTGGCGAAGAAGCGTAAGAAAAAGAAACATGAAATAGAACACATCAACGAATCCTGGCTTTTGCCTTATGCCGATCTATTGACATTATTACTGGCATTATTCATCGTATTATTCGCTACTAGTTCAGTGGATGAAGGGCGATTTGCAGAAGTCTCTAAAGTGTTCAGTGAAATATTCGAAAGTGGCAGCGGAATCATGAGTGAAAGCGCGCCAACGACTACCCCAGTCCCTGACGACTCGGTAGGAGAGTTGGATGAGAACTCCTCCTATATGGAAGATCAGCAATCCTTGGGCGAAACGCAGGACGATTTAGACGAATACATTGCAGTAAACGAGCTAGAAAATCAGTTTGACACCAAAATGACGAATGAAGGCTTATTGCTGACGATTCGCGACAGTGTGTTGTTTAAATCGGGACAAGCGACAATCAATCCGGAGTATAAGAGACTGGCTAATGATATTTCTCAGTTACTGACACTTGATAGACCGCGCCAAGTGGTCATCACAGGTCATACAGACGATATTCCCATCAATAACGCGCAGTACTCATCAAACTGGGAACTAAGCGTTATGCGTGCTGTAGAGTTCCTGAAAATCATTGTGCAGGACAATGAAGTCGATCCGAATCTATTCAGCGCAAAAGGATACGGAGAATATAAGCCAATTGTTCCGAATGACACGATAGAAAACCGCAGTAAAAACCGTAGAGTAGAAGTACTCATTCAGCCACTCGTCTTAAAAGATGGAACACCGATTCAACCGCAATAAAAAAACGACTCCACGTGGAGTCGTTTTTTTATTTGCGCATAGAACCAAGTTCTGCCGCGATTGCTTGCATTTCATTTGGCGTGATGTTGTCACGCTTCATAACCGTAGTATACATGTAATACAAGTCTTCATATTGTTCCGTGCTGAAATTTTCGGACTTCATTGCATCCACATTTACCATGCGAAGCTTTTCTTTAATTTTTTCAATCATGTATGAGATATTCTCTGGTGATTTTGTAGATAGATCCATGTTCGTACCGCCTTTCCTCTAATGGAAACTATCATTTCATGAAAGTCGTAAGCTGTCAACTGAACTGTGAAGTGTTACTTGCGCGCTTCCTCACGCTCTTCGTCAATTTTCTTCTTGAACCTTCTAGTTTCCATAATAACTACTCCGGACAATCCTAGCAATCCAATCAAGTTTGGAATCGCCATTAATCCGTTTAATACATCAGCTAAGATCCATACTAGATCAAGTGATGCAGTGGCCCCCACATAAATAAATGCAACAAATACTACACGGTATGCGAGTACAGCCACACGATTAGGGAATAAATACTGGAAACATTTCTCGCCGTAATAACTCCACCCTAAAATAGTAGAAGTAGCAAAGAATACTAGTCCAATTGAGACTAAAATGGGTCCAGTACTACCGAGGAAGGAGCCAAATGCTTGGGCTGTCAAAGCACCCGCATCAATTGACTTATCTTGCCATTGATTACTCATAACAATAGTAACACCTGTAATCGAACAAATGATTAATGTATCGAATAATACTTGCGTCATCGATACAAGTGCCTGACGCCCGGGCATGTCTGTACGTGCAGCTGCTGCAGCGATGGGTGCTGAACCTAAACCTGCTTCGTTAGAGAAGAGTCCGCGCGCTACACCAAATCGGATGACTGTACCGATTGCACCGCCGGCAACTGCCTGACCTGTAAATGCATCCGAGAAAATAAGGCCGAATGCCGCTGGAACTTGTTCAATATTCAAAACCATAACGATCGCTCCGGCAATGAAATAAAATAATGCCATGATCGGTACGAAAAATGCCGTTACACGACCGATAGATTTGATTCCGCCAAGAATGACAAGAGCTCCGAATATCAATAGAGCAATTCCCGTAATGTAGTGAGGTACTTCAAATGTGCTATTCATTACATCTGCAACTGCCTTTGATTGTGTTCCATTACCAATCCCGAAAGCAGCCAAAGCGCCGAATATCGCAAATAGTACACCGAGCCATTTTTGTTTTAAACCATGCTCGAGATAGTACATCGGTCCTCCAGCCATTAAGCCGTTGGAATCTTTAACGCGATACTTAACAGCAAGAATTGCTTCACTATACTTTGTCGCCATACCGAAGAAACCGGCTAGCCACATCCAGAAGATAGCACCGGGTCCACCTGCTACGACGGCAGATGCAACCCCGACAATATTACCAACACCTACAGTGGCGGCCATCGCGGTCATCAATGCCTGGAACTGTGAAATATCCCCGTCAGCTTGTTTATCATGTTTCCGTGAGAATACTTGTTTCAAAGAATAGGGCAGTAAACGTAATTGAATGAATGTCAAACGCATTGTTAAATAAATACCGGTACCAATTAATAAAATCAATAACGGGGGTCCCCAAATCAAATCGGACGCAGTGGTCAAAAACTTTTCGATGTTCTCCATTTCATCCCCTCCAATTTCTCTATGCTGTTTGTATCGTTTCCACAGTTGCTGGAATCAACCCCTCTCAATAAATTCTGATAGTATATGTTATTGTTAATAATCCAAAAAATAGAACCGTTCGTCAAGCTTTTTTTTAATAAAGTGGAACAAAGATTGTTTGGTAACTTGTAGTGTGGGTATAATGAAGTGAGACGTAATCGTGAATAAGGAGGCGAAACATGTATGGGTTCTAGTAAATTTGGAAGATATGTATTAGGCGGCGCATTAATTGGAGCTGCGGTGAGTATGTTAGACAGAGCAACAAGACAACATACGGTCACTACTGCAAGATCATCATATGAAAAAGTATTGTATTACAAAGAAAATCCTGACATCGTAAAAAATGAGTTCCAACAGAAAAAAGAAAAAGTACAAACTCTTGTTGATCAAGTGAAAGGTGATGTGAATTACATCAAATCACAGGTCGATGAAATCAAGACCTTGACTCCGCAAGTGAAAGAAATGTTTGCGGATACAAAAGAAGCGATCTCTGAATCAAAATCAGAGTATGAACAAATCATTGAGGACGATGCAACGGCTGCATCATCTGTTTCTGCGGAAGCAGATGCTTCATTGCCTCCAGCGGTCCAAAAAAAAAACGTAATACCATTAGAGAATCAATAGCAGTAGAATCAGTAAATGAAAGGGGGACACATCAGTTGGATAGACAAAAGAGTGCCCCTTTTTCAGATTCTGAAAATGAAGACGAGTCCAAGAAAGAAAAAGTAAAAGGATTTATTAACGATCTAAAAGATGGAGAAGAAGATGATTTTGATCCGACGACTGCGAGCGGCTTTTTTAAACAATTGATTATCCGTGTGAAAGAATTGGATATTTCAGCAGCTGGTTCGCAGTTAGCATTCTTTTTCCTATTGTCATTATTCCCTCTAT
This sequence comes from Sporosarcina sp. P26b, assembly GCF_002743245.1. NCBI lineage: Bacteria > Bacillati > Bacillota > Bacilli > Caryophanales > Caryophanaceae > Sporosarcina > Sporosarcina sp. P26b. The sequence goes on along the minus strand of NZ_PDYW01000020.1, from coordinate 13,573 downwards.
TAATCTTTCTTTTCACATTACTACCATACTTACAGTTAGACCAGAGCCAAATCTTTTTGTTTATCCGTGAGTACGCCCCGGAAAGTACTGCTTCTCTAATTGAAGGGACGCTTTCTGAGGTACTAGATAATAAAAGTGGAGGATTACTGTCAGTCGGAATCTTGGCTACAATCTGGTCGGCGTCTAAAGGTATGGGCGCAGTAACAAAAGGATTGAATGATGCATACGAAGTGGAAGATGATAGAAACTTTATCGTTTCTAAAGGATTGTCGATTGCGTTTACTATTATGTTAGTGGCGACGGTAATCATCGCATTAGTGCTACCTATATTCGGTCAACCGATCGGGCAAGTGATCTTCACATTCTTAGGATTGGAAGAAACATTCCTGACCGTATGGAATTTAATACGATTCCTCATTCCGCCATTCCTGATCTTTGCAGTATTCTCTTTACTATACTGGCTAGTGCCAAGTGTGAAGTTGCATTTTAAAAGTATACTTCCGGGTGCTATTTTTGCAACAATAGGATGGATCATTACGTCACTAGGATTCTCATTCTATATTAGTAATTTCGGAAGCTACGCCAATACGTACGGGAGTATCGCTGGAATTATCGTATTAATCATGTGGTTATACCTGTCAGCTATCATTTTGATACTCGGAGGTACAATCAATTCAGTCGTGAAAAATCGTCAAGAACATAACCAACAAATTGTATAAAAAAAAGTGAAGAAAGGGATTTCCCTTTCTTCACTTTTTTTACTCTATTTTATTAAGCATCCGTAAACCGTTTAATATAACCAATATTGTACTTCCTTCGTGTCCAATGACACCAAGAGGTAAATCCACTACTTGCATGAAGTTTGCGATAATGAGGATCGAGATGACGGCTATCGAGAAGAATACATTTTGTTTAACGATTCGTTGCATTTTTCGTGAAAGCTTAATAGCGTATGATAAGCGATTCAAGTCGTTTTGCATGAGTACAACATCAGCTGTCTCGAGTGCCACATCCGTACCTTCACCCATCGCAATACCGGAAGTGGCGGTAGCTAAAGCAGGAGCGTCATTGATTCCATCTCCCACCATACCGACCATACCGTACTTCTTCAATAGTTGCTTAAGCTGAACCACTTTCTCCTCAGGTAGACATTCTGCTACGTAGGAATCCACACCTACTTCGCTTGCGATGGCTTGTGCAGTCTTTTCATTATCACCAGTCAACATGACGGTATGGAGACCTAAAGACTGCAGCGATTTAATCGCAGAAATAGCTTCTTTACGTAATGTATCTTGTAAAGCTGCTAATGCTACAATTCCTTGTTCATCTCTCATGAAAATGACCGTTTTTCCTTCATTCGCTAGTGATACTGCCACATTGTTTTGAAAATCTTCCACTAACTCTTCGCCAACAAATTTCGGTTTACCGATTAGAATGTCCCCTTGATCGGTTTCTGCTTTTATACCAAATCCAGGAACGTCTTCAATATGAAGATTACGTTCAGGTTCTACACCATGCTCTGCAGCGTAATTAATGATAGCTTTTGCCAATGGATGATTGGACAGCGATTCCGCACCTGCAAACAAAGCAAGCGTCTCTTTCATGTCTGCACCTTCACGAACGATGAAATCCATCACAATAGGTTTACCATTCGTCAAAGTACCTGTTTTATCAAAAGCAAATGCTTGCAAGGTACTTAAGTGTTCTAAATGGACTCCGCCTTTAAATAATACCCCTTTTCTAGCACCATTAGAAACAGCCGCTAATGTAGCAGGCATGATCGAAGCCATTAATGCACAAGGGGAGGCGACTACTAGCAAGACGATCGCACGGTAGAAGGATGTAGTCCAGTCCCAGTTAAATAAAAAGTGGGGGAGGAACATCATGATGACAACCGCTGCGAGTACAATCTTTACATAAGATCCTTCAAAGCGCTCGATAAATTGTTGAGAAGGAGATTTCTCGCTTTGTGCGTTTTGCACCATTGTAATAATCTTTTGGAATAACGTTTCGGAACTTGGTTTGGTCATTGTCATGCGGATCGCACCACTAATATTAACTGTTCCTGCAAATAATTCATCATTTTCCTGCTTTGTCACAGGTATAGATTCTCCGTTGATGGCTGACATATCGATCGAAGTGATGCCGCTCAAGATTTCACCATCAACCGGAATTCGTTCACCAGGTTTAACTAGTAATACAGATCCTATGGATAGGGAATCTGTAGATACTTTTTTCTCGCTGCCGTCTTCAAGGATCAACCAAGCTTCTTCAGGTTGCAATTCCATCAAAGAAGATATTTCATTATGGCTTTTATTAAGTGTATAGGTTTCTAGTGCACCGCTAATTGCGAAGATGAAGATCAGGATTGCACCTTCAGCCCAGTATCCGATAATTCCTGAACCGATCGCTGCAAAAATCATGAGCATCTCGACATTCAGTTCCTTGTTTTTTATTGTTTCTTCAATACCTTCTTTTGCTTTAGCGTAACCACCAATCAAAAACGCTATAATATACAGCGTTACCGAAAAGGACTCTGGACCGTTTTTTCCTAAAATCCATGCAGCAAGAATGATAATTCCAGATAATATAGCCGCAATCAGCTCAAGACGTGCAGACCAGTCAATCGTCTGTTCTGGTTGTTCTTTTGCGAGTGATGTCATGTAATCTCCTCCTAATTGATAATGAGTTTCAATTTCAAAGCTCTTATTAAAGCAGGAAAGTCGACTCTACAGTAGTAGAATCGACTTTTCGGGCATTAAAATAGAATGAATATGAAGTTGTAATAGTTATTATCTACAGTATATCATTTCTCAATGAGAAGTGTTACTTAAATGGCTAATTAATGCAAAAGTAATGGATAGTAAATACACAGAGTAAAGTTGACGCAGTGAGTACAAAGGGATTGAAGCTCCGGTTGGGGACGCTTTCCAGGAATGCAAAGGGTTCGCTTGACCGTAATTCTGTATATTTTATAGAAATTAAGGCGCCTGTCCAGGGTCTCAAGATCACTCCAATTCCCTAGGAGTCGCCTCAGCTTCCGCCTGGAACGCAGCGTAACGATGGATAACCGCTGCATCACTTATCCATGCCAATCTATTTATTTACATAAAAAAGCAGCGAATGATAGTTCTCATTCGCTGCTTGCTTATTAGTTAAATACTTTTTCTTTGAACTGAGAAAGCTTTTCTAAAGATGACTTGTCAATATCAGCATGTAAACTGTTACCGTGAGAGTCCATTGTGACGACTGCAGTGAAGTCCTCTACGCGTAAATGCCATAGTGCTTCTGGAATACCGAACTCCAGTAAGTCGACGCCTTCTACCTCTTTAATACAGTCAGCATAATACTGCGCCGCACCGCCTATACCATTCAAGTACACACCGCCATGCTCTTTAAGAGCCGCAAGTGTTCTAGGTCCCATTCCGCCTTTACCAATTACCGCACGGATACCGAACTTTTTCATGATATCACCCTGGTACGGTTCTTCACGCATAGAAGTCGTGGGTCCCGCAGCTTTAATCTCATACTTACCTTCATCATTCTTTAGAACAACTGGTCCACAGTGATAGATGACTTGTCCATTCAAATCAACTGGTGCGTCATTGTCCATTAAGTGCTTGTGGATGGCGTCACGGCCTGTGTACATACGGCCAGAAATTTTCACCACGTCGCCAACATGAAGGTCGCGAACGTCTTCTTCTGAAATGGGTGCTTGCAAGTGTACGATACGTGCAGTGGATTTTGCTTCTTCAGCTGGCTGTTCGAATGCAATTTTCTCGCCTTCATTATAGTGCCAATCCATGATTTCGCCAGTTGTTGCATTGATGTTCACTGCCATACGGCGATATGCCCAGCAGTTATACGCTACAGATACGTAGAAGCTTGCGGGAATGCGGTGCATGACACCGATTTTACATCCTAATAATGTAGCTTCGCCGCCGAAGCCCATTGTTCCGATACCAAGAAGATTGGCTTTTTCTAATACGTACTCTTCCAACTGCGCAAGCTCAGGAACTGGATTAACGTCCGTTACATCGCGGAAAAGTTGTTCTTTCGCCAAGTCATATCCAGATGAACGGTCGCCACCAATTCCGACACCGATAAATCCAGCAGAACAACCTTGTCCTTGTGCCTGGTAAACCGAGTGAAGGATACATTTGCGAATACCGTCTAAATCGCGTCCTGCACGACCAAGACCTTCTAATTCAGTAGGGAGGCTGTACTGGATGTTTTTGTTTTCACATCCGCCACCTTTTAAGATTAATTTTGCTTCTATGTAATCTTCTTCCCATTGTTCAAACTTTACAACGGGCAAGCCAATACCTAAGTTATTGCCGCTGTTTTCACCAGTCAATGAATCTACAGCATTTGGACGGAGCTTTCCTTTTTCCGTAGCTAACCCCAACGCGCGTACAATTGCCGTTTTGATTTCCAATTGGTTTACTCCGATTGGTGTTTTGATCTTGAATGTAGGAAGGCCTGTATCCTGACAAATTGGAGATAGTTTATCATCTGCCATATTGATGTTATTTGCGATCGTATCCAAACTCATAGCAGCGCTTGTTCCTTTGTTTTCTTTTTCCTTTGCGGAAAGGATTGCGCGTCTAACGTCCTTTGGCAAGTTTGTGGACGTTTCACAAACTAGTTCATAAATACTCTTCTCAATTGTCTCTATGTACATCTCAAAATCCCCCGTTAGTATATGTTATTTTTTCGAACTATCCATCTGTTCTTCTAATTCATCGAGTAACATGATTAGACGATCTATATCTTGGAGGTCCGTGTGTTCAGGTTCAATCGCTTCTAATGTTTCGATGAATTGATTGAATCGATTCTTCAGTTCGAAGACTTGTTCGTTATTTTGTGAGTTATCCATACGTACACCTCTTTCTATCATTGATATCGTATACGAAAACACTGTTTTTTTCAATCTGATTTTGTTGTGCGTACTACAAACAACAAATAAAAAAGAAAATAGTAGAAATTTCATTAAAACACTTTACAATTAACAGAATAGTTGTTATAGTAAGTTTAATCAAAAGAAAAGGAGGTCGTAGTTATAGAAACGAATCGAATCCTAGACACATAACAACGAAGGAGGGGATCCGTAACAGTCCAACGGCAGTGAATAGGTTGGATAACTACGAATATAAACATGCAAATTGAAGATGAATCAAATAATTAGAGACCTTATCTGTTGGCAGTAAACAAACAGATAAGGTCTCTCATTTATTGTGTAATTTTATTTCCTTTTTCATATTCCTTCACTAATTGATCTAATGAATGGAATTCATATCCCTGCTTCTTAGCATCTCGAATGAAATCGGGAAGTGCCTCTGCATTATCAGCTGCTACGGTATGCATAAGAATGACAGCGCCCGGGTGTAATTGATTCATCAATTCATTATAGGCATACGCTTTTCCTTTTCGCTGGTCACGGTGCCAGTCAATGAAGGCAACAGACCAGAAAATATGTCTGTATCCCAGTTCGTTCCCTTTTTCTAGTAGCTTCGCATTGAATGTACCCTCTGGTGGCCTTGCGTAGATCGTTCTCTTTAGACCAGTAGTAGCGTATACAATTTCATCTAACCTCTTCCACTCATCTTCCATCTGCTGTTCGGTTATATTGGCCATGTTCGGGTGATCATATGAATGATTCCCAATTCCATGACCATCCTTTACCATACGCTTTACTAAATCACTTGCACTTTTTACATAATGCCCAGTCAAGAAAAATGTGGCGGGTGCTTTCTCTTTTTTTAGTGTATCTAAAATGCTTTCTGTGTATCCGTTCTCGTATCCGTTATCGAACGTTAGATATACAACTTTTTTATCGTCCTTCCCTTTATAGATTGCACCGTAATCATCAAGCAATTTATCCAATTCTGCTCCTGCGGAAGGAGGAACTCCCTCAGTTGCCTTCTTAAATCCCCAATGAAAAGCTTCAGCCTGGACAGTGAAGGGATTCATCACAACGCCAACGATCAGTAAACAAGATGCCAGTAGAAATCCTGACAGATGTTGAGTCATTAAGCATCACTCCTTTTTACTAAGCATGTACCAATCCACTCTTTGTATGTAATGAAATAAAAAATGTCTGTCAAAACGTGAAAACGTCTTAACAAACATTGGATATCATTTTAGTAAATTTTCAAGTGCTGGTCGTAATGAAGGGTAATCGAACGTAAACCCATGGGCTAACAACTTTGTCGGTAGTACATGCTGACCTTGCAAGACGACGATACTTTTTTCACCTAATGCAACTTCCATAGCAAAACTTGGTACTGGGAACCAGTGTGGACGATGCAATACTTTGCCGATTGTTTTGCCGAAAGCGTTCATATGCATCGGACTTGGTGCCACTACGTTAACGGGACCTTCAACATCATTATTCTCTATGGAAAAGAGGATGGCGTTAGCCACGTCTTCAACATGCACCCATGAGAACCATTGATTGCCCGAACCGATTTTACCACCGGCAAATAATTGATAAGGAAGTTTAATAAGTGGAAGTGCACCACCATCTTTACCGAGCACAATACCGAAACGAGTATATACAGTACGTACACCTAATTCTTTCGCTTGCCCTGCGAGATTTTCCCAGTCATGTACGGTTTGTGCGAGAAAATCATCCCCGACTGCAGTAGAATCTTCAGTGTACTCAGCAGTGAGCGATGTAGGATAAATCCCAATAGCACTTGCATTCACTAAAACACGTGGTTTCTCAGGAAGCGTACGCATAATACGCAATACTTCTTGCGTAGCTGTTATTCGACTATCGTGAATCTGCTTTTTTCGCTCTTCCGACCAACGACCATCATCAATTGACACGCCTGCTAAGTTAACAAATGCATCTACGTGCCCCAATTCATTTTCGGGTGAAGCATGATCAGTCAACCATTGAACATAATGAACATCATTATGTTGTGATGAAGGCTTACGCGTTAAAATAATTACTTCATGACCCTTTAGCTTTAATTTCTCAGTTAAGATACTGCCAATGAATCCAGTTCCCCCTGTAATAACCACTCTCATAATGGTTTCCCTCCATTCTCTTGAAAATTAGTACACTATTGCTGACCACCACCGCAAGAAGCGGTATACTTAGACAAAGTAGGTGATGGAAACGTGCCGCTTATTACCAAAATATCACAACAAAAAAGAGATAGCGAACGTTATAATATTTTCCTTGATGATCAATATGCATTTAGTGTCCATGAAACAGTCTTAGTGAAATTTGAACTCACGAAAGGCATGGAATTGGACGATTGGTCTACAGACGAGATTGTTTATTCAGACCAAATTGAAAAAGCATTTAACCGTGCTTTACACTTTTTATCGTTCCGAATGCGAAGTGAAATGGAAGTTAAGAAGAAATTGCTTGAAAAAGAATATGGAGAAGCGGTTGTTCTAGAAGCTATCGTCAAATTAAAACGGCTTGGCTTTTTGAATGATGAAGCATTTTCGGAAGCACTTGTACGCACAGAAAAAAACAGTACGTTAAAAGGCCCGAGAGCTATTCAGCAATCTCTCTATAAAAAAGGTATACCCAAAGAACTGCAAACTCAAGCATTGGAGGAATATACAATGGAAGATCAAATGGCTAATGCCATGAAACTGGCTGAAAAAACGATGCGATCGAATAGTTCACAGCCACCAGCACAAGTTAAGCAAAAAATACAGAATTCATTGGCTAGAAAAGGGTTTTCTTATCAGCAGATTTCGGAAGTTCTCAGCAATTTAACAATCGAGCGGGATGAAGAAGAATGGTCCGACATTACGTCTGCATTCGGTGAGAAAGCATGGAGACGCTACCAAAGTAAATACTCAGGATCCGACCTAAGACAACGTGTGAAGCAATCGATGTATCAAAAAGGTATTCCACTCGGTCAAATCGATCAATTTATTGAACAGAAAAGGAATGAAGAAGATGGATACTGAAAAACATTATAGTGACATGAATGAAAACGAACTACGTAGCGAAATCGGTAAATTGATGGAAAAAGCGCGTAAAGCGGAACAGATGGGGATGCTCAGTGAATATGCTGTTCATCAAAGAAAAGCAGTTCTAGTGCAATCATATCTTGTGGATCCTGCTACGATTAAGCCAGGAGAAATGTACCGAATTGAAGGAGACGATGGTGTGTTCTTTCAAGTGGATTATCTAAAAGGGCTATTCGCATGGGGGTATCGCTTAGGCGGAGACAAAGCTGAAGAGGCATTGCCACTTGCGATGTTGAAAAATATAAAAAGCGGAAAATAAAAAAAGAGCGCTCGTGCGTAATGCACGAACGTTCTTTAATTATTAGGAGCAAAATTAAGTTTTTTACGTAGCTTTTCCTCTGAGAAAATCCATCCAGTATAGGAATTCACTACTTCTAAATCTTCATTGACATGTGCTACCGCTACGAATGGATAGTAACCTTTGCTTCGGTAACGTAGATCTATCAAACGAACTTCGTAAATATCCGCTTCTTCTGAAATTGACCAACGATAGAGAGGCGAAAACGAAGTGAAAGCCTGCATGTTCGGATCTTCTAATGCCGCTTCAACTTGAGGTGACATCGGCATAGTTTCACGTTCGAATCGTTCGTAAATTGTAATGGAACGTCCGTATGCTCGTCCTACATAATGATCAACCTCTGTCGTTGCAGCAATTCGCCACTGAAAGAAGTTCATCGTAGGTGCAGTGAATATATGCGTCGCATTCGGAATCGTCTTCTTTACAGCATTTTTTACTGCGCTCTTTACTGCAAAACGCAATAGGTAATAGAAGAATAAGACGATATACAATATAGACATTGTCAAGACAGGGTCTGTACCGAACACCCACGCCAAGATTGCCACTACATGAAGTCCGAAAATAATCGGATCGAATGTATTGATCACACCTATGGCTACCCACTTTTGTGAGAATGGCCGAAGAGCCTGAGTGCCATACGAGTTGAAAATATCCACAAAGACATGCGTGAATACCGCTAAGAATGTCCATGCCCATACATGAAGGAAAATAGCACCCGGCACAATGAAGGTCAACAGTATGGAGATCAATAACGGCCACAGCATAACCGCTGGAACCGAATGTGTAATGCCTCGATGGTTAGTTAAATAAACTGCGTTGTTTCTAAGTTTCAGAACCGTATCTATATCGGGAATGAGTGAACCAACCATAATACCAGCAAAAACAGCGCCCATCGTGGCAGGTTCAGTTGCTACGACTGAGTCGGCAAGGGCCAATCCACTAATCGCAACACCCATTGCAATATGTGTGCCTGTATCCAAATTATCACTCCTTTACTGAAAGAGTTATATACTACTTATAATTATATACCCTTTATTATCATAACTAAAAGCATTTACATGAAGAAACGAGGTCCATATGCAAATCATTGAACAAAAGAAAGCATTCCAAGATGCATTATTGACTTGGTATGAAGCCGAAAAGCGAGACTTGCCTTGGAGAAGAACCGATAATCCATATTATATTTGGGTTTCGGAAGTCATGTTGCAACAAACACGAGTAGATACCGTCATTCCGTATTATGAGCGTTTCATCGAGAAATTTCCAACTATGCAAGACCTGTCAACTGCACCTGAAGAAGATATTTTGAAAATGTGGGAAGGGCTTGGCTATTATTCCAGAGTGCGTAACTTGCAGTCGGGTGTGAGAGAAGTCGTTGAAACATATGGCGGGAAAGTTCCGAACAATCGTAAAGAAATATCTACGTTAAAAGGAGTAGGGCCTTATACAGCAGGCGCTATCTTGAGTATTGCCTATGGAGTACCTGAACATGCAGTTGACGGAAATGTTATGCGGGTATTGTCGAGAATATTGTTGATTGAAGAAGATATTGCATTGCCCCGTAATAAAAAGTTGTTTGAACAAGCTGTGATGGAATTAATTTCGGAAGAAGATCCCTCTTCGTTCAACCAGGCACTTATGGAACTCGGTGCGACAATATGTACACCGAATCCTCATTGTTTATTATGTCCTGTTAGGGAATATTGCATCGCATTTGAAGAAGGAAAACAACAACAATTGCCAATCAAGATAAAAAAGCAAAAAATGAAGCACGTTTCGCTTGCTGCATTTGCGATTCAAAATAATGAGGGGAATTGGCTGTTACAGAAACGTCCAAGCACCGGATTGCTTGCAAGTCTTTGGGAATTTCCAATGTTTGAACTTCAGGAAACTTCTACAGTCGAAAATTTTGAAAAAGAGAATGGATTGAAATTAAAAAACATGCAGGAGCTACCGCGAGTTCAACACGTGTTCTCTCATATAACTTGGGACATCCATGTATATCGTGCACAATTGGAGAGCGAACATGCGGAAGATGATTTACAGTTTTTCACGAAACAACAAGTAGAAGCACTACCAAAATCAAAACCTGTGCTGAAAATTATCGAGTTGCTGGAATGGTAAAAACTTCTTCATTCACTTTGAATAAAAGTCTAAGCTATTGGACATCATAGTGATTACGGAGGTGAATAATCTATGCCTAAGCAACCAAAGCGTAACGCACAACAAGATCCATCTATGACAGATGCGAATCAAGTGAAGAAACAGAATGCGCAATCTGCAATGCAACAACCGATGAATGAAGAGTTCGCTTCCGAGACGGACGTTAATCAAGTTCGTCAGCAAAACGCGCAATCTGCAATGAACATGCAGTCTTCTTCCGCGACGCAGTCCTCCATGAACGAGGAATTCGGATCTGAAACAGATGTCAATCAAGTGAAACAAGAGATCAACAAAGCAGAAGCTAACAAACAAAAAGCTTCTGGAGCACGTGCGAACCAATATAAAGGTTCAAACTAAGCATGTACATCAAGAACCGGTAGAAATGGCTAACATAAGCCATTTCTACCGGTTTTCTTGCGTGAATAAACGTGCTGTGGACCTAGTTAATTCAATCAATTACAAAATAGATGGTTGAATCGTTTTAAATTTGGGAAAGCAGTTGGTATAATGGACAGATAGCAAGAGCGGCAAGGCTCAAAGGTGGTAGAGAAAATGGCAATTCCAAAAGAAGGAGATACAATACAGATACACAGCTACAAACATAACGGCAAAATTCATCGTGTTTGGCAAGAGACACTTGTATTAAAAGGTACACGGAATATCATCATCGGTGGAAATGAACGTACGCTTGTGACAGAATCGGATGGTCGCACATGGCTGACACGTGAACCATCCATTTGCTATTTTCATGCGGAAAACTGGTTCAATATCATTTGTATGTTACGTGAAGACGGTGTGTACTATTATGTCAACATAAGCTCACCATTCGTTTATGATGAAAAGTCCTTAAAGTATATCGATTATGACTTAGACGTAAAAGTATTTCCTGACATGAGTTACTTGATTCTGGATGAAGACGAATATGCAGATCATAAACGTCAAATGAATTATCCGGAAGTTATCGATCAAATCTTGCAGGATAACTTAACGAAACTCCTTGGTTGGATCAAGCAGAGAAAAGGTCCTTTTGCTCCCGATTTCATTGATGTCTGGACTTCGCGTTATGAATTTTATAAGCAAATCCAAGAAGAACAAAGCTAGACCTGCTTGCACTCGTGCAAGTCAGGTTTTTTTAGTAGGAGGAACAAAATGGGTGAGAGTATTAAACGTTATCTTCAATTTGTAAAGCCTTATAATTGGCAAATTGTCTTCACTGTTCTCATTGGTGTCGTAAAATTTGCTATTCCTTTATTTCTACCCTTATTAATTAAAATCGTCATCGATGACATCATCGGTTCGCCGACGATGAGTGATCCAGAAAAGACTAAGCAGTTATTTTATTGGCTTGGCGGAACAATCATCGTGTTCTTCTTAATCCGTCCACCTGTTGAATATTATCGTCAATACTACGCACAGCTAGTCAGTAATAAAATATTATTCGATATCCGTAAATCACTGTATAGTCATTTACAGAAGCTTGGTTTACGATTCTATTCGAATACACGCGCAGGTGAAGTAATCTCGAGAGTCATCAATGACGTGGAACAAACGAAAAACTTCGTCATGATTGGCTTGATGAATGTCTGGCTCGACTTGGCTACTATTATAATCGCCATAGCAATTATGCTGACACTTGATGTGCAACTGACACTGGTAACATTATTGGCATTTCCATTTTACGCATTTAGCGTCAAGCACTTCTTCGGCAAATTACGCCAATTGACACGTAAACGTTCGCAGGCACTTGCGGATGTACAAAGTTATCTTCATGAGCGCGTGGCGGGTGTTAGTATTATCAAAAGTTTTGCGATAGAAGATAAAGAACAGGAACGTTTCGATGAAGTGAATGGTAAATTCCTAGAGCGTGCAATCGAACATACACGTTGGAATGCAAAAGCTTTTGCGGTTGTCAATACGATTACTGATGTCGCACCACTTCTCGTCATAGGCTATGCAGGTTACCAAGTAATCAACGGTTCATTATCTGTAGGAACAATGGTTGCGTTCATCGCATTTATCGAAAGATTATATTCACCGTTACGTCGTTTAGTTAATTCATCCACATCATTGACGCAGTCATTCGCTTCGATGGACAGAGTATTAGACTTGATGAATGAAAAATATGATGTTGTTGATAAAGAGAATGCAAAAGAGTTACCATCGATTGCTGGAGAGATCGAGTTTGATCGTGTTAGCTTTGCATATGAAGAAGATGAAGTACTGAAAAATATTAGTTTGAAGATCCGTCCTGGTGAAACAGCCGCACTTGTTGGTATGAGTGGTGGCGGGAAATCAACTATTATCAGTTTGATCCCGCGATTTTATGACGTGACGTCTGGTGCTATTCGCATCGACGGCCATGACATCCGCGACGTAAAGGTTAAATCGCTTCGAGATCAGATCGGTATGGTACTTCAAGATTCGATTCTGTTCAGTGATTCTGTCAAAAGTAATATTTTGATGGGGAAGCCAGATGCCACAGATGAAGAAGTCATCGCTGCAGCAAAAGCCGCAAATGCGCATGACTTTATTGAAACATTGAGTGAAGGATATGATACCAGGGTAGGAGAGCGCGGCGTGAAGTTGTCAGGTGGACAGAAGCAACGTATCTCCATTGCCCGCGTCTTCCTGAAAAACCCAGCATTGCTCATTTTGGATGAAGCAACGTCTGCCTTGGATTTAGAAAGTGAAGCGCTCATCCAAGATTCATTGGAACGCTTGGCGCACGATCGCACTACACTAATTGTCGCCCATCGACTATCTACCATTACACATGCGGATTGTATTTATGTAATAGACCACGGAGACTTAAAAGAATCAGGTACTCACCAGGAATTAATGAAACTAGACGGTACATATGCTGGTTTATACAATCGCCAAGAACTTGGTGGATAAATGAAAGGCTCAAGTCAATCGGTGTGTGTTCTATAACGAACGATCTGAGCCAATAAACTTCAATAATTGATAAAAATAAAAAGAGGCTGGGACATAATTAGCCAGAAGTGAGCCAAAAAAGGGTTCGATCATCGGTTTTTGATGATCGAACCCTTTTTGTATAGAAATCCTTGTATGATTTCTATACGTTTACCTCCCTGGCAGTGTACT
>NZ_PDYW01000019.1:0-49722 GCF_002743245.1 Sporosarcina sp. P26b | reverse complement strand
GTATGGTATTCTCAAGTTGTGCCACTATAAAACTTCCTCTCATTGTTTGTCTCGTAACTTCAATGATACACGAAATTTTATAGTGGCATTTTTTTATTTGAATTTAGATGGCTAACTTGATTGTACAATTGGCCATTATTAAAAACTTTAAATCGATAGAATCTTTATCTCTAAATGTTGATGAAGATATTAATATTATTGTAGGGGATAACGAGCAAGGAAAATCTACAATACTGGAAGCCATAAACTTAGCACTTACTGCATATTTGAACAAAAGAAGTATACATAATGAAATATCCCCTTTTATTTTTAATAGAAAAACTGTTAACACATATCTTAATTTTCTTCGAGATGAAAAGACAGTTGAACCTCCAAAAATTCTAATAGAGGTATACTTTCAAGAAAATGAAACAGTAGCAAGTTTGAAAGGAACAAATAACTCATTAAAAGAAGATACCTGGGGAATTAGTTTGTCAATAGAGTTGGATGAAGAGTTCACGGAAGAATACAAAGAGTACATTAAAAATCCGAATGATATTAATAATATTCCTATCGAGTATTATACTGTTAAATGGTATTCATTTGCTTTTTCTCCATTGACGACTCGAAGTAATCCCGTAAAATGTGTGCTTATAGATGCCACTGAAGGGAAAGCTTGGAATGGAACAGAAAGATATATTTCCAGTATTATTGGGAATACATTGGATTTAAAACAAAAAGTAGCATTGAACGTGAACTACAGAGACTTAAAAGAAAGTTTTTCTAGCATAGATACTATCAAAAATATCAATACTAGCTTATCGAGTAAGACGGGAGAGATATCAGATAAAGGTTTAAGTATATCATTAGACGTTTCTCAAAAGAGTGGCTGGGAAAGCCATTTAACAGCTTATCTAGATGATATACCTTTTGATTTAATCGGAAAAGGTGAACAAAATTCCATCAAATTAAAACTATCCTTAGAAACTAACTTAGGAGATGTGCATGTTATTTTAATAGAAGAGCCTGAGACTCATTTATCATATACTAACATGAGCAAATTGGTTAAGCAGATTTCTGAGAAATGCGTAGGAAAGCAATTATTAATTACTACTCACAGCACTTATGTTTTGAATAAACTCGGTTTAGATCACGTTATTTTTCTGAACAAGGGTAATACAATGACTTTAAAAGACCTTGATAAAGATACTTATAATTATTTCAAAAAGCTTCCTGGTTATGATACTCTTCGATTAATTTTAAGCGAAAAGGCTATTTTAGTAGAAGGGCCATCCGATGAATTGATAGTTCAAAAAGCATATTCACAAAAATATGGAAGACTTCCAATTGAAAATGGAGTGGATGTAATTACGATAAGAGGTCTTTCGTTTAAGCGGTATTTGGAGATTGCCGATAAATTGTCAAAGAATGTTTCTGTCATTACGGATAATGATGGTGATATTGAAAAGAATATAATTAAAAAATATGGTGAAAGATACTTAAACCACCCTAGTATCAGTATTAATTACGGTATTGATGAAAATTATAGAACATTAGAGCCACAGCTCGTTAAAGTAAATGGCGTGGATTTTTTGAATAAAATTTTAGACGTTGATTACCCTACTGAAGAAGAGTTAATAAAATATATGACAAGTCCAAGTAAGAAAAGCGAGTGTGCGATGCAATTATTTGATAGTGATGAAATTCTGAAGATACCGAAGTATATAGAAAATGCAATATAATAACGAAGTAATAATTGCTGCTGCCGGGTCTGGAAAAACAAGTGAACTAATTTGTAAGTCAAATAAAATGTTAAATAAAAGAATTTTAATTACCACATTTACTATTGAAAATTCTGAGGAAATAAAAAGGAAGTTTTTTGAGGACTCAGGATGTACTCCTTCCAACGTAAAGATTCAGACTTGGTTTTCATTTTTATTAAGCGATGGTGTAAGGCCTTATCAAAATTTTTTATATGATAAGAATAGAATTGAAAACATCGAGTTTGTCACTGGCCGATCTACGAATTATGTAAGAAAGAGTCATACTGAAAGATATTATTTTAGATCTGGGAAATATATTTATACGGATAAAATGTGCGACTTTATCATGGAAGTTAACAGACTCTCTAATCGAGCGATTATTAAAAGACTAGAGAGTTTATATGACGTAATTATGATTGATGAAGTGCAAGATTTAGCTGGGTATGACTTAGATTTTCTATTTGAACTATTTAAGTCGAAAATTAAAATTATAGTGGTAGGCGATAACCGACAAGCGGTACTATTTACCAATAATTCAGCCAAAAATAAGAACAAAAAAGGTGAGCATATCTTTAACCTTTTTAAAGAGTGGGAGGATAAAGGACTTTGTATAATTAGATATAAAACAGATTGTTATAGAAGCAATCAAGAAATTTGTGATTTAGCAGATTTACTTTATCCAGAGATGCCTAAAACAAAATCTTTAAATAAGGAAGCAACAGGACATGATGGTGTATTTCATATTACTAGCCAAGAAATTGGAAGTTATATATCAAAATATAAGCCGCAAGTATTGCGATATTATAGAAAAACAAAATTTGAAGGTGATAGCCTTCCATTGAATTTTAGAAAGTCGAAAGGCCTTACGTTTGATCGAGTTTTGATATTATGTAATGGTCCATTAAATAAATTTTTAAAATCTGGGGATTTTCAGACACATTTAAAATCTAGAGCCCCATATTACGTTGCTTTTACAAGAGCGAGACACAGTGTTTGTTTTGTAAGCAATGAAAAAAAAATAAAGAATGAGTATATTAAAAGTTACACACCTGAATAATCGGTATAGAATAGTCAAAGATTTTCAGCTGTAATCAAAAAAATAACAAGAGTATAAATGAAAAAGAAGGACTATTAAATTCACTCACTGACTTTGGTAGACCTTCTTTTTATTGAGTTTCTGCTATTATAAAGTTTTTGCTATCTCTTTCTCGAGTACTTTAACCAACTTGTAAAAGCTGGTCTTTTTTACTTGGGCTTCCTGCATGGCTTTCACTGCTGTTAGTTCTCCGGATTTCCACCTTTTATAAACTTCTTTGAATTCCTCTGTAACATGAACTGTTGGTCTGCCAAATCGAACACCTTTTTTTAAGGCCAAATCGATTCCTTCACGCTGCCGTTTCCGGATGCGTTCTCGTTCCTCTTCAGCCATCCATGAAAGAATCTGCAGAACCAAATCTGCAATAAATGTCCCCATATTATCTTTGTATCGTGTCGTATCGAGTAATGGCATATCTAACACCACAATATCTGCTTCAATATTTTTCGTAAGGTCATTCCATTCCTGTAGGATTCCTTCTTTGTTTCGACCAAATCGATCCAGCGAATGGATATACAAAATGTCGCCTTTTCGGATAATCATTTTAAGCAATTGATAGTTTACACGTTCAAAGTTTTTTCCGCTTTGCTTATCCAAATAAATATCGCGTTCATTAATACCCAATCTTTTCATAGCTTCCAATTGCCGATCTTCTTTTTGATCTTTGCTGCTGACGCGTATGTAACCAAATTTGCGTTGTTCCATAATTCACCTCGAAAAAGATTCTTTTCTCTTATTATACCTAAAAACATTTCGTAAAAGTGTATGCAAATTAATGAACGTTCGTAAAGTGTTTTAATACGTTTATGGACATTCTTTCCGCTGTTTTTGAATCCTTTTTAAATCGTTCGTAAAAGAGTACTTTTATGAACGGTAGGATTTTGAAGTTTATTTTGCGGATTTAAGAACAATGGTAAATCTGAACAGCATTGGAACTTACTATTACAAAATTTATACTTAGAAGCTGCAAAAAATATTGGGAGCAGAGATTGTTGAATACTTGAACACCGATATACTAAAGAAGTGCTTAGTTTCTCTATAACTAAGCGCTTCTTTCTATATACATAACTTATCTAGGTTATTGTGTTGACGTTTTCCTAATCTGAGTGCAATTCTATATATTTTTTTCAATCATTAGTCTAAATGCAGATTATATTAAGTGAAATATATTTTTTTGAAAAAACATGTCACCATTTCGTGTGTTCAAGTGTGTTAGTAGTGAAGGGAGTTGAGGGAGGTTGCGACAAAAGTGGTCGGATGAACGAGATGCAAAGCGAATGGTTGATACATATGGCAATATGTTATTTAGTATTTGCCTGGTTATTTTATGTAATGAGAAAGATGCAGAGGATGCCGTACAAGATACTTTTATGACGTATGTAACGAAATCTCCAACTTTTAATGATTCGGAACATGAGAAGGCTTGGTTGATAACGATTGCCACGAATCGCTGTAAGAATATGAGAAGGTACAATATTATTCGTAAGCATATAGATATCAATGATTTACAACTATATTCCAAGAATAATCAAAACCATGATCTACTCGACCACTTAATGAGATTGCCAACTAAACATAAAGTGGTTTTATTACTTCATTATGTGGAAGGTTATAAAGTCGATGAAATAGCAAAAATCCTTACCATTACTACGTCAGCCGTGAAAAAGCGATTACAGCGGGGAAGAGTGCTTCTTCGAGAAAGATATCGAAAGGAGAATGAATATGGATTTTGAGAAGATTAAAGATGCCGTTTCTTCTATTGAAATGTCAAAAGCCATGGAAGATCGTATAAAAGAGAATATCGTAAAGAAAAAATCGAGTTCAGGGAATTATATAAAGTGGATTTCGGTAGCATGTGCATTTGGAATCCTTCTATCTATATTAATAGGCACTTCGTTTTTTAATGAAAATGGCAATTTTACGATTATCGCTTATGCATCTAGTAAAGATGGGAATCAACTTAACACAAAACTCACATCAGAAAAAGCTACATTTAAATTATCAACTGAAGATAGAACGGATGGTAGTTTAATTAGTATAAGTGGTGGTGGAGCTAATTTGATTTTTACAGATGTTAGACTGAAAATAACCGGGGAACAGATTCAATCTATCACGTATACGTTAAGTGAAGGCAAGTTTGTGGAGGATGTTACATTTACATCTAAGGAGTATGTAAATACAGAATGGTTAGAAGCGGAAAAGATAAATTTTATTACTACTGAGCCTGGTTCTGGGAAATTCCAAGGGATAAAGGAAATCGGAAATACGTATACCGTTCAGTATAATGAACAAGACAAATATGAATATACACTTGCTATCCCCCATGATGGTAATAATATACTAACTGACGACAAAATAATTGAAGTAGTTGTTATCTATACCGACGGAAAATCCGAACAACAAGATATTATCGTAACTCAAGAATCAGATTCTATTTCATTGAAACTCCATTAAATCAATCAGATCTTTTAAGGTGTGTAGTAGCAGTGCTAAACTGGTTTTTTATGACTGTTGAATAATCTGCTGAAAAGCTCTCAAGGGATTGATGAATGGATAAAGCAAAGACACCGAATTCATAGGCAAATTCGGTGTCTTTGTGGTTTTAGTCACTAAACTGATTACTAGTAAAGGCGACATGTTTTATGTGTTTCAATACCCAATTGTCGAATCCGTTTCCCAATCATGCCGTGTAGCTTGTCTGTGCTGTTTTTGCAATTGGCGAATACGTTCTTCGTATTGAATAGTTGCTTCATAATGATAGGTAAGCGCGATTGACATATATAATTCGTTCAGCTGCGATACCGAAAGGCCTTTCGTTTGTTTTGCTATTTCCTCAACTTGGGCAATGGAGAGGATTTTTTTGCGGTCCAGCTTTTCAATGTATTGCTTGCGTACTGTTTCTGTCGGAGATTTGATTTCATACGTGCTGTCAAAGCGGCCTGCGCGATTGATGAGTGCAGGGTCGATACGTTCGGGATAATTGGTCGTGCCGATGATGAACAGGCCGTCACGGACATGTACGCCGTCGAGGATGTTCAAAAACGTGCTTCTCATATGTTCCGGCATGGAGTCGATGTCTTCGATCACGAGAATAGCGGGCGCCAAACGTTCGACTGTATTGAACACTTCTTGGACCGAATGACTACCCGTGTATTCTGTGATTTGCCAGTAGACGACAGGTGCGTCGGTTGTTCCCGTAATTGAGCGAACGAGCGTTGTTTTGCCGTTACCAGGCGAGCCGTATAATAATATTCCACGCTTATAAGGTAGACCGTATTCTTTAAAAAATGCGCCGCCATCTCGGAAAAATTCATCAATCGAACGGAATAGATCGTTCTTCAAATCTTCATCCAGCAAGACGTCGCTACGTTCGATTTGTGTGCCCGCAGCATATGTCTTTTTCTCCATACCTTCTTCGGTGTCCACCAAATACGTAATATTTGACTTCATCGCGTTCCGCTGTAATTGATTGAGTGACTCGATGAATTCTTTTACATGAGTGGCGGATGGGGCGAATACGGTATGTTCCGACCAGGTGGAGCCAGTTGCCACGTAATAGCTGATGTTGGCGATGGCGATTTCATGTTCAGGAAAGTAGATCAACTGATTGTCGATCGTGTCCGCACTCTGCAACGAAAATGCATTGGCGTCAGGGTCTTGTTGGATTTTTTGAGTCGGAAGCGTCGGGTATATGTGACTGAGTGACTCGAATGGCAATTGCTTGCGTTGGATCAGCTCTGGCAACATCGTTTCAGTGTATGAAGCGAATTCATCTACTTGGATGATTTGCCAGTCTGCAGGTGAACGCTGTTGAAGTGTGTCGAGTATGGCTTCAATGACGACACCATAATATTGGTAGTGTGTCAGTTTTTCGTATTGTGTGGGGTGAAGAGGAACTAAAAAGTCTGGTTTCATTACGTAACACTCTCCTTATAAATAAGTAGATCCCCCTTAAAAAGGAGGATCCATGATGATTATTTTGTTTTAATTTTTCCTGACCATTGCTTGAAACCACCGCGAAGTTGATAGATCTCCGTGCATCCTTTTTTCTTCAGGAACAATGCAGCACGGCCAGTACGGCTTGTGTTTTGATCGTAAAGATAAACCGGCTTATCGGGACGGATTTCTTTATAGCGCTGTGAAAACTGTGTGAATGGGATATTACGAGCGCCTAAAATATGTCCTGCGTCAAAATCTTTCGGTTCGCGCACATCGATTAATTGTGCTTTACGATACCCTTGAATAAATTCTTCTTGTGTTAAAGTAGTCAATGCTTTTCCGACCCGTATGTATGTGATGACAAAATACAAGATGACCGCGAGCACAGCTGCCCCTAAAACATAGTAATTTAAATAACTCAACAAACTTCCTCCTTCATCAATATCTCTATTATAAAGATTATCTAGCATCAGTTCAATCCTAATGATAAAATGAAAGGCGTTATTGTTTTTTTCATTGACGAATTCCTATACTATAAGTGAAGTATGAATACGAAGGAGAATGAATATGACAAAATCCATATGGCATTACGTGGACTCTGGAAAATGCAGTCCATCCTTCAATATGGCACTGGATGAAGCGCTTCTCGACTTACATAGTCGCGGAGAAATCGGTCCGGTTCTGCGGTTTTATGAATGGGAACCTGCTACATTATCCATTGGCTATTTCCAGCAGATAAAAAAAGATATCGATATGGAAAAAGTAAAAGAATTAGGACTCGGTTTCGTCCGCAGACCTACAGGGGGCCGTGGTGTCCTGCATGAACATGAACTTACATACAGTGTCATTGTCAGCGAAGAATATGAAGGTATGCCCGAAACCGTAACGGAAGCGTATCGTGTCATATCGGGTGGATTGCTCGAAGGGTTCCGTAACTTGGGACTTCAGGCAGAGTTTTCGATTCCTGACAAAGAGGTAACAGAACAGCTACGCAGTCCTAAAAGTGGTGTGTGTTTTGATGCACCAAGCTGGTATGAGTTGGTCGTCGAAGGAAAGAAAGTGGCGGGCAGCGCGCAAACACGTCAAAAAGGTGTCATTTTACAACACGGGGCTATTTTGATGAGTTTAGATGTCGATAAATTGACATCGATCTTCACCTATTCATCTCCTGCACTGAAAGAACGTGTCCGCAGAACGTTACCAGATCGTGCGATTGCGATTGATCGTTTGACCGATCGTGACATTTCAGTGAATGAATGCAAAGAGGCCTTTTCAAGAGGGTTTGAAAAATCCCTTGATATTTCACTGGAACCACTGGAATTAACCGCTGAACACCTTGCATTGGTTCACAAGATTGAGAAAGAAAAGTATGCGAACGATGACTGGAATTACAAAAAATAAAATTGGTTCTTTGGTTTTATTTTTTTGGACAAAATGGTATGACATCAACGATTTTAGAATTCTGATGAAAACTGTCGATTGATATACTATTCAATATGTAGTAGATTATTTAATAAGACAAACACTATATGTTGTGTTTGATGCTGTAGAAGGAGGATGTTATATGGTTACGATGTCGAAACAAGGCGAACCATCTTTGAACAAACAACAACTGAATGAGGACATTGCAAATTTCCCTCAAGTGCACCCGATTACAGATGATATGAAGTTGACTCACAGTGGGGTATCACGTCTGGTGATGATCGATCGATATTCATTTAAGGATATGGAAAAGAAGACATTGAAAGAAGGCGATTTCGTCGTTCTGACAGTGAGAGAAGATCCGAAGTTTCCGGCACGAGGGTTAGGCTATATTACGAAGCTCGACCTAGAGAACAACAAAGCGGATATTTGGATTGAGGAAGAGTATCGTTCATCCATCGAAGATATGGACGCTCAATCTAAAGGAATTATTACGCGTCCGCTTGATGTGCTTGAAAAACCTCTTGAAGTGTTCTACGAGCAGATCGCGAAACGTAATGCAACAGGTCTTGCTTCCGTTGAGAAATCGGAAGATCGACGCACACAGTCGTATAACATGTTTTATGATCAGTTGAGTGCATTGAACTTCATTCCGGCGGGGCGTGTACTGTATGGTGCAGGGTCAGATACGGATGTAACGTTCTTCAACTGTTACGTTATGCCGTTTGTTCCCGATTCACGCGAAGGGATCTCTGATCACCGCAAGCAAGTGATGGAGATCATGAGTCGTGGTGGCGGTGTAGGAACGAATGGTTCGACATTGCGTCCACGCAACACATTGGCGCGCGGTGTCAACGGTAAATCATCCGGTTCGGTTTCATGGCTTGATGATATTGCGAAGCTGACTCATTTGGTTGAGCAGGGTGGATCAAGACGTGGAGCACAAATGATCATGTTATCCAACTGGCACCCGGACATTTATGAATTCATCATCTCCAAGATGCAAAATCCGCGAATTTTGCGTTATTTGATCGAAAACACAGAAGATGAAATGATTAAGAAGCTGGCACATGAAAAATTGAATTTCAAACCATTGACAGCACAAGAAGAAGCGATGTATCAAGGTGTTGCAAATTATAAAGAAATCCCCGGTCAAGGTGGATTCAACGCAGCGATCATTCGTGACGCGGAGTTGAAACTCCAAGATGGCGGAACGTATACTGTTCATAATCCAGAATTCCTGACAGGCGCGAATATTTCCGTCACATTAACGGATGATTTCATGAAAGCGGTGGAAGAGAACGCGGAGTATGACTTGCGCTTCCCAGCAGTCGAAAATTATTCACCTGAACAAATGAAACATTATAACGAACAATGGCATGAAGTCGGCGATGTTCGTGAATGGGAACGTCAAGGACATGAAGTGCGTGTCTATCGTACGATCAAAGCCCGTGCATTATGGGATTTAATTAATATCTGTGCTACGTATTCGGCAGAACCTGGCATTTTCTTTATTGATAATGCTAATAATGAAACGAATGCGAAAGCCTATGGACAGCAAGTTGTAGCAACGAATCCGTGTGGTGGACTTCGCCTCACGTTAAAAATTGCGGGATGAAGCGGGAAAGCTGAGAAATAGTATAATTTATTGTACTTGCCAATCCGAACCGAAGGCTGGAAGTAAAATTCTAGTCAGGGGCAACGCATACCTGGTGATCCTGATCGATATTGATCAGACTATAATCCAGGCACGAGACCGCAACACTGTATGAAAGAAACAGTGAAAATGTATGCTGAACTTACAGGAAGACAACTGTAAGAACTAGAGGATAAAAAGCCTTTAGGATAACAACTGGAACAACCACTTGCACCATATTCTGTCTGTAACTTAGCTGCTGTGAACCTAGCTGAAATGACAGACAAAGAAACTAAAACAGTGAACTTTAAGAAATTGATAGAAACAGTTAAAACAGGTGTACGTATGCAGGATAACGTCATCGACGCGACACCGTATTTCCTTGAAGACAATAAAGTGCAAGCCCTTGGCGAACGCCGTGTAGGACTTGGGGTCATGGGACTTGCCGACCTTCACATCTATTGTGAAAAAACATATGGCTCCCCTGAAGGAAATCAATTAGTGGAAGAAGTATTTGAAACAATTGCAACCACTGCTTATCGTGAATCGATCGAATTAGCGAAAGAAAAGGGAAGTTTCCCATTCTTGATCGGTAAAACAGATGAAGAAACGAAAGCATTGCGTCACGCGTTTATCAATTCGGGCTTCATGAAACGCATGCCTGAAGATATCCGTGAAGCGATTCTTGAACATGGTATTAGAAATTCCCATCTACTTACAGTTGCACCTACGGGATCTACAGGAACCATGGTAGGCGTTAGTACAGGTCTTGAACCATATTTTTCATTCACATATTACCGCAGTGGCCGTCTAGGGAAGTTCATCGAAGTAAAAGCAGAAATCGTGGAAGAGTATTTGCAAGCTAATCCAGATGCAGATCCGAATAACTTACCTGATTGGTTTATTTCTTCAATGGAACTAGCACCAGAAGCACATGCGGATGTACAATGTATCATTCAACGCTGGATTGACAGCTCTATCTCTAAAACTGTTAACGCGCCGCGCGGTTACACAGTGAAGCAGGTTGAGAGTGTCTATGAGAGATTGTATAAAGGCGGAGCGAAAGGCGGTACAGTATACGTCGACGGTAGCCGTGATTCACAAGTACTCACCCTAAAAGCGGAAGATAATATCCCCGACACAGGAGAAGAAGTCGAAGTGGCGGAACAGCCAAAAGTTGTGCTCGTCAATACGATTCAGGCACTGCGTTCTACAAATGTTACGATCGGTTCAGAAGTGGGCGACACATGCCCGGTTTGCCGACAAGGCACAGTAGAAGAAATTGGTGGATGTAACACATGTACGAATTGCCAAGCGCAATTAAAGTGTGGATTATAAACAAATAATAGCGACCCTCAAGTGCATGTATAGCACTTGGGGGTTTTTTCAATATAATAATAACGATAAGTACTTTAGACTTGATATTTCTCTTTGCGTGTATAATTACTTACGCATACAACCCACAGTGCATAAGCGAATTATTGATACATATTTAACTACTTTCTAGAAAAATTAGATAAATCCATTAATCTGTATTGATAAAATATTCTCATTATTATATACTAAGATAACAAATAATCTGAGTATTCATTATAGAATCAGATCATTACATAGCAGACGAGAAAGAAGGGGTTTCATGCTGACGTTTTTATCATCCATCGTCTTGTTAATTGTAGGTTACCTGACGTATTCAAAAGTAGTAGAAAAGGCATTTGTAATTGATGATGCTAGAAAAACGCCTGCGTACTCGCAGGAAGACGGAATGGATTATGTACCGATGAGTTGGTGGAAAGGTTGGCTGATCCAGCTACTCAACATTGCAGGGCTAGGTCCTATTTTCGGAGCGATTGCAGGTGCATCATACGGTCCGGTCGCATTTATTTGGATCGTGTTCGGTAGTATTTTTGCAGGTGCTGTGCATGATTATTTCTCGGGTATGTTGTCCTTGAAGCATGGGGGCGCACAATTCCCTAGAATTGTAGGAGAGTATTTGGGAGATATCGCAAGGCGCTTCATCAATGTTATTTCCATCGTCTTAATGGTTCTTGTAGCAGCCGCTTTTACAGCAGGGCCTGCTCAACTTATTTCATCTATTACACCGCTATCATTTATCGTGTCACTCATACTAATATTTGGTTATTTTGTCTTGGCTGCTATTTTGCCTATCAACAAAATTATTGGACGTTTGTATCCGGTATTCGGCGTAGTGTTAATCGTCATGGCCGTCGGGATCGGTGGGGCGTTATTGTTCGGACCGGAGAAAATACCGAATCTGACATTACAAAACTTACATCCAGGTGAATTACCGATTTGGCCGCTACTAATGGTCACCATTTCTTGCGGGGCCATTTCTGGTTTCCACTGTACACAGAGTCCAATAGTTTCACGTACGATGAAAAAGGAATCGGAAGGGCGTAAAGTCTTTTACGGTGCGATGATTGCTGAAGGCGTTATTGCGATGGTGTGGGCTGCGGCAGGTATGACGTTCTTTGGGGGCACGTCCGGATTACAAGGCGCGTTGGCTGCAGGTGGTCCAGCAGGTGCGGTCAATGAAATCTCTAGTACTTTGCTCGGTTCATTTGGAGGATTATTAGCTATATTAGGTGTTATCATTTTACCGATTACAACAGGCGATACAGCACTACGTTCAGCGCGTATGATCTTTACGGAAGCGACTTCCAAATGGTTCAATCCCGATAAAAAGTGGGTCATTCTTGCTTCTACACTGTTGTTGGGTGTTCCGATGTTCTATCTTTCTACTATTGATTACTCCTTCTTATGGCGTTATGTAGGCGGAACAAACCAGTTAGTGGCAGCCGTTATGCTTTGGACCGCCACTTCCTACTTAATAAGAGGGAAACGGTCTCATTGGATTGCAGGTATTCCTGCGATGTTCATGACCGCAGTTGTCGTGACGTACTGGATGTATGCCCCTGAAGGACTGCACTTAGGTTACGGTTTATCAGTAAGTACGGGAATCATAGTATCCGTTGCGATTGGGGTGTTTTATGTACTGAAAGTAATCGAATCCAAACGACTACCAGCGTTTGTAAGTGAATAACGAAAAGGACTCTCAGCATTCGTGCTAAGAGTCCTTTTTGTGTTTTAACTAGACAAAGCCTCAAATGCATAACGCATTCGGGGCTCGTTTTCACTTATGAAAGAAGAGGTTTTGGCTCATTTGCTTCTTCTACTTCTACAGCAACTTCAGGGTTTAGCACTCCGACTCCATGCTCTTCGACTTCAAGTAACTTTTCGAATGAAGCAATGGCAACTTCGACTTGCTTGTCATCTGGCTCTTTTGTTGTCAGTAATTGCAACCAAAGTCCAGGATAGCCTAGATAACGAAGTACCGGCACGTTACGCACCGCATTCGTCAACTGCAATACTTCAAATGATACACCAAGCACTACAGGAATCAATAAAATCCGGTTCAGAACACGTAACCAAAGCGGATCAGTCGGAACTAGGAAGTAGATGAACATTCCGACAATCACTGTAAACAAAATGAAACTACTACCGCATCGGTAATGTAAACGAGATTGCGATTGAACGTTTTCTACTGTCATTTCCATATTGCTTTCGTAGTTATTGATGACTTTGTGTTCCGCTCCGTGATACTGGAAAACACGTTTGATAAGCGGTGTCAGTGAAATCAATCCAATATAGGTCAGCAACAAGAATAGCTTGAAGAAACTTTCAATCATGATTTGCGCCGTTTTGCCAGGTGCTACAGATTGGAATAACTCTGCTAAGAAAACCGGCACGAGAGTAAAGACGAATTTACCAAATATAAATGATAAAACGCCGACTGCTGCTACTCCGAGAATCATCACAAGTTTCGAAGTTTCTTCTTCTTTCGCATGCTCTTCTTCTTCGCCAGGCATCACGTCGTAACGATCACTCGCAAACGTCAAATGCTTGGAACCATTTCCAGCGGATTCAATCAATGCAACAATTCCACGGATTAAAGGGATTTTCTTTAATTTAGTACGAACAGGATGTGATTCTCTCGGTACGTGGTAGTACTCGATCGTATCATCTTTACGGCGAATTGCAGTGACCGTATCCTTCTTTCCACCGAACATTACACCTTCTATAAGTGCTTGACCTCCGTATGCTGGAGGAGTTTTCTGTTGGCTCATAACATACCCACACTTTCTGTCGTAAGAAACGATATTCCTATTGTACTAAAAAAACTGAAGTTGCACCATTGAGATGTTTAAAAATGTGTAAATAACCCGACACTGGAAGGGGAGGTATTGTCATGAAAATTACATCAACACATGTTTGGACAGCTGTCATGGCGGCTGTACTAGCTATCGTCTCGTTAAAATTCCTTAAAGTATTTAAATTTATAAAATGGTCGCCAATCGGCTGGACTAAGAAATTTCATATGTTTGCAACCTATCCTAGTTGGCTTAAATGGATCATATTGTGGGCAATCTGCTTTTTGCTATTTTTCATTTTATACTATCTCGCACGTCTAACGTTCAAGATTCCGCCCTCGGTGTCTTCATTAATCGTCACGGTCATTGCGATTATTTTTATTGAATGGATGATTCACGTAAAAGCGGATTTGACGATGACACAGTTCATTAAAAAAATATCGATTCCGTTTGCTTGTCTGTTTGCGATGATCTTCCGTTTCGTGATAGGAACGTCTGTCTACATGAAAAAAACATTTGGTTAGAACGGTATTAGTTTGTCCCGCTACCTCATTGTGCTAAAATAGGAAAGAAAAATGAGTGGGAGGGGATTAAGTGGAGCTGTTACTCTTAAATGGTCCAAACTTAAACCGGCTGGGCAAGAGAGAACCGGATATTTACGGTGCGGAAACATTAGCGGATATAGAAAGCCGAATCGAGCGTCTAGCGAATGAGTCAGATGTTACGCTTACGTGTTTCCAATCCAATATTGAAGGTGAGCTAATCAATCGAATTCACGATGCAGGCGATCAAGAAATTGATGGCATCATCTTTAATCCGGGCGCGTTTACACATTACAGCATTGCGCTGCGTGACGCGATCGCATCGATTTCTGTTCCAGTAATTGAAGTTCATATCTCGAATATACATACTCGTGAAGAGTTTCGGCACACCTCTGTCATTGCGCCTGTCGCGGCAGGACAGCTTTGCGGCTTTGGAACCGCGGGCTATGATCTCGCTTTCCAAGCGTTCTTGTTACAACGAGAGGAGAGAAAATCTTGAAAATAGAGAAATTAAGAAAGTTATTGGAAGAACAGCAACTCGATGCATTATTCATCACGAACTCATACAACCTTCGTTATATGACCGATTTCACGGGATCAGCGGGAACTGCCATCATTTCAAAAGATGACGCAGTATTCATTACAGATTTCCGTTATATGGCGCAGGCCAATGACCAACTAACAGGGTATCGAATCGTCCAACACACGGAAACGATGATTCACGAAGTTGCGAATCAAGTGAAAGAAATGAAAATCGATACACTGGGCTTCGAGAAAGAAGACCTTAGTTATAGCCAGTTTGAGATGTATGAGAAGCAAGTTGAGGCAAAACTAGTGCCTGTCGCTGGATTAGTAGAGAAGTTGCGATTGATTAAAAATCCTGAAGAAATAGAAGTGCTCAAGCAAGCGGCAGCGATTGCAGACGCAGCATTTGTCTATATTTGTTCAGTCATCCAAGCGGGTAAAACAGAGCTTGAAATCGCCAATGAACTAGAATTCTTCATGCGCAAACAAGGCGCGACTTCTTCATCATTTGACATAATTGTTGCTTCAGGCGAAAGAGGGGCTTTACCACATGGGGTTGCTTCTGATAAAGTGATTGAGACTGGTGATTTAGTTACAATGGATTACGGTGCCCTCTATAATGGGTATATCTCTGACATCACAAGAACAGTTGCGATCGGCGAACCTTCTGCTAAACTTCGTGAAATTTACGAGGTAACGTTACATGCTCAAGAATTGGGTGTGGAACAGATCAAACCTGGTATGACAGGTATCGAAGCCGATGCAATTACACGCGACTATATTAAGTCCAAAGGTTACGGCGAAGCATTCGGTCATTCAACTGGTCATGGTATCGGAATGGAAGTCCACGAAGCTCCATCGTTATCATTCCGTTCGAATACAGTGCTTGTGCCGAATATGGCCGTAACCGTGGAACCGGGAATTTATCTTCCTGGAATTGGCGGCGTGCGGATCGAAGATGATATACTGATCACAGAAACAGGTAACGAACGTTTGACAAAGTCTACTAAAGAACTGCTTATATTATAATCGGTTAAAAATGGAGGAATACGAATGATTTCAGTAAACGAGTTTCGTACAGGATTAACAATTGAAGTGGATGGAGACATTTGGCGTGTAATGGATTTCCAACACGTAAAACCAGGTAAAGGTGCAGCGTTCGTTCGTTCGAAGTTGCGTAATCTTCGCTCAGGTAACGTCAATGAAAAGACATTCCGTGCTGGAGAAAAAGTAGCAAAAGCACAAATTGACAACCGTCGTATGCAGTATTTGTATGCGGATGGCGAGATGCACGTATTCATGGATAATGAGTCATACGAGCAAATCGAACTTTCTGAAAAGCAGTTGGAGTATGAGCTGAAGTTCTTGAAAGAGAATATGGAAGTTCACGTGATTACGTACAAAGAAGAAGTACTTGGTGTTGAGTTGCCAGTGACAGTTACGCTTGAAGTAGCTGAAACAGAGCCTGGTATTAAAGGTGACACAGCTAGTGGTGGTTCGAAGCCAGCGAAAATGGAAACTGGCGTTGTGGTTCAAGTGCCATTCTTCG
This sequence comes from Sporosarcina sp. P26b, assembly GCF_002743245.1. Classification (NCBI taxonomy): domain Bacteria; kingdom Bacillati; phylum Bacillota; class Bacilli; order Caryophanales; family Caryophanaceae; genus Sporosarcina; species Sporosarcina sp. P26b. The sequence goes on along the minus strand of NZ_PDYW01000019.1, from coordinate 33,102 downwards.
TTAACCAAGGCGATATGTTGATTATCAACACAGAAGAAGCGGAATACGTTTCCCGCGCGTAAGTAAATAGGTAAAACGAGGATGTCCCAGGAATGGGGCATCCTTTTTTGCGTGGAAATAAATTGAAATTCTAAAGTGCTTGTGAATAGTGAGTGAATTTGAGAGTGCGAGGGGATGGAAGCTCCAGCTGGCGGACGCTTTCCCATGGGCCTGCGGTGAGCCAACTAGTCGCTGCGTTCCTTTAGTTGTCTCACCTGATCAGGCTGATCCCGCGGGAAGAGCCGTAACGAAGAACGGCTTTTGCGAGTAAAAGCGAAGCGTTAGGAGCACATCTTTGCACTTCGCCGCCAGCTTCCGCTTCCATCCTACTTTGATAGTGGTAGTACTTATATAACTCACTGTAGGCAGTATGTGAATTATTGTTTGTTTTAACTTATTTTAATTAATGTACTGAAGTTCAAAATGGATTACAACACTTACTTTAATGACTAAAAAAGTATCACCCACTCGCATTGCAAGGGATTGGCGCGAAGGAGGGGCGACTCCGGGAGGATCAGCGGGACAGGTGAAACACCTTGTGAGCGTAGCGAGCGGTGTGGTTCACCGCCCGCCCTCCGGAAAGCGTCCCCTCCGTAGCGCCAATCCCAACCCCAACACAAACTTCTCCTAATTCTTTCAATCAATAATGACACCTAAACTTTTATACTTTTGCATATCCAACAACCATGTTTCATAGAGTGGACTATGGAGGAGGCGTAGCGGGATGGAACTGAATGATTTATTGCGCATCGCCGGCGTCGGATTGGTGATTGGGGTATTGCACGTATTTTTCGAGCAAACAGGCAAGAAAGAATTCTCGTTTTTCCTGTTTTTCTTGGCCTATCTGTACATCTCGATCGAGCTATTGATGTTCCTCAGAATATTCTTCACGGAGATCACGGAATTCTTTAGCTGGCTATCCATGGCGATGTAAATGGCAGTTCTCTTTCAATTATTTGTCGTGTATCTCTTGCTGCTTCTACTTTCATTTGCTGCACCTGCCTTGCACCCCATTCTGTACACCGCGCTGTTCTTACTCGTCACGGTGTATGTGGTGTTCACGGTACTAGTGCCCTTTGGTTCGACATTGATCGAGTTAACAGAAAAAATGCCGTCGCCTTATGCCACGCTATTAGTAGTCAGTGCAGGTCTGTATTATGTGGCAGAAGTTCTGTCGCTTCAGATGAAGGATGAAGGGTACGGGGCATTTGCGCAGTTGTTTCAGACTAGCATGAAAGTAGTCATCATGACGTTGTGGCTACCGTATATCACGCAATTGATCGAGACGATTCACGCGTTCATTCCCTGGTGAACGAATCCTTACAATACTGAATGGACGAGGCATCTATGCTGAATTTTCTGCAGGAAAGTATCGCCGGTATCATCGGACCATTTTTCTTGTTGCTCATCATGTTGCTCCTAGCATCTCTCGTCGATTTCTTTCTTCCGGCGTTTCAAAAATGGACGAGGTTTCTGTTGCTGATTATGATCTTGGTCTTGCTAATTGAACCAGCGAGGGAGAGTTTTACGCAGATCCAGGTGATCACGCATACGATCGCTTCTTTATTCCTCGGGATGTATCCGTTAATTGCTGCAATGATTTTGGCATCCGGCGCGACGTTTGGCGTCTTGAATTTTCAACCCGCCTTGCTGTTGTTTGCGCAAGGAGCTGTCGTTTTTGCGGATAAGTTTCTGTTGCCAATATTGCTGACGGCGCTATTGTTCGATATCTTCACGCGATTGGTGCCGGAGATTCCGTTCACGAAAATGGCAGATCTACTGCGTACGTCATTGCTTGCAGTCGTTTCTGCGATGGTGGCAGCCTATTCCATCTTCATTACGGCAGGTGGTGCGCTTTCTTGGACGATGAATGGGGCATTGAATGAACCGCTGAAGGAGTTGATCAAGCAGAATATTCCCGTCATCGGTTCGCTGTTGACGGATACGCTGGGATCGATCGGGCGTTATTCTTCCGGTGCGACGGCGTACATGAGTGTCTGGCTACTTGTATCGATTTGGACGATTGCGCTATTGCCGGCGGTGCGAATTCTTTGTATTGCGTTCTTATTTAGATGGACCGCAGCAATTATCGAACCGTTTTCACAAAAAGAAGTATGTGGGTTACTGGATGATATTGGTCGTACGTTGTTTGTGTTATGTGCCATTTCGTTTTTGCTGACATTCGCTTTCATCTATACGACGATTTTCATTGTGACGTTCATTAAACTCATGACGTTCGGGAAATGAGGCAAGTGTATGGAAGTATTTTTAGTGGGTCTAGCAAACTTGGTAGTGCTTGCTCTGATTATTCAGCTGCTAGCTAGCCAAGAGATGGAAAGAATGATTATTCCTTTGTGTAAAGTAGCGATCGGCATTTGGATTTTGCAATATTTTCTACAGTTCGCAAGTCATAAGTTACTGTGACGCTACATATTATGCAAATGTAGAATTCGTTTTGGTCAAGTCTCGTTGAGATGGTGATGGAACTATGGAAAAGCCCACAGGGAAACCCCGATTGATCATGATCGGTTTGATGGTTATGGTGGTTAGCGTTTTATACATCACCAGTACGGCGAATGTAGGAGGGGAGAAACAGAAAAAAGAAGAGAAACGCATGCTGTCAACACTTGAAGAAACACTTGAACAAATGGAAGGGCTAGGGAAAGTGACGGTTTATTTTCATTATGATGAAAAAGAAGAAGAGAGCCCGTTAGCTAATTACTTCTCAGTTTCATCCGCTTCGAAAAACCAATCGCCACTACAGGGGTTGCTTGTCGTAGCGGAAGGGGCAGAAGATCCAGCTGTACGAAACGGACTTTCACAACTCTTAGCCAACGTCCTACAATTGCCTGAACATCGTATCGTCATCGTGGAAATGAAGAAAAGGGGGAATCAACATGAAAGCCAATAAACGAACAGTTTGGTTTTTAACATTACTCAGTCTAGTCGCAGTGATTTCAATCTACTACGTGAAGAATGAATCTCCAATGCCATTTGATGGAATTGCAATCTTCACGAAAGAAACAAAGGACGCAACGAAGTTACTCGAAAAGGAAGGCAAGTCGGAAGAAGTAAAGCCGGTATTTGCTGAATCGTATATTTTCCAGGATATGCGCATGGAGGTTCGCAATGAACGCAGCGAAACCGTGCAGCAGTTGACAGAAAAAATGACGTCCTCTGACTTCTCTGCTGAAGAGAAAAATGAAATTTTCAATGAAATTGCAGATTTAAGGAAAATAAGTTCGACAGAAGCGTTGATGGAGATGCAAATTGCAGCGCTTGGTTACCCAGAGGTGTTTGTACGCGGAGAGGGTGATCGCGTCAACGTGACAGTGTTATCGAATGAAAGTCACTCACCGAAAATGGCTGATGAAATCACACAGTATGTGATGTCGAGTTGGGATGGCGCACAAACTGTAAAAGTAGATTTCGCGGAAACGAAAGAATAATGATAAAAGGAAGTCCATGCGGCTTCCTTTTTTGTGTCTGCAAAAATCCCGAACTCATATAATTTTCTATTTTCAGTATATGGGTAAACCGTTTATTCGACAATTGATAACGCATCGACACGATTTTAGTTTAATAGTCATAAAATTTGGAAACTAAACTGTATTTTTCAAGAATAATAGAATAATTTGTGTTTTAGCTATTCCATAATTGCGGTAAAACGTCTATCATAGTATACGATAGGTAGAAAAATTAGTTAGGAGAATCAGTTATGTTGAAAATTCAAGAAATCCGCGAAATTATTAAGTTAATTGATCAATCATCCATCCAAAAGTTCACATTTGAATCAGATGGAGGGAAAATTAAACTAGAGAAAAATGATGGACAAGCCGTAACAACGGTTACTGAAGCACCTGCAGCACCGGCTCCAGTTCAAGCTCCAGCAGCACCTGTAGCGGTAGCAGCTCCAACTCCGGCTCCAGCACCTGAAGCGCCAGCAGCTGAAGTAGCGGCAGACGAAACATTACACAAAATTACATCTCCAATGGTTGGAACATACTATCAAGCTGCATCACCTGACGCAGAAGCATACGTTAAAAAAGGTGATAAAGTTACAGCTGAATCCATCGTTTGTATCGTAGAAGCAATGAAATTATTCAACGAAATCGAATCAGAAGTATCTGGTGAAATCGTTGAAATCTTAGTGCAAGACGGTCAACTAGTGGAATACGGACAACCTTTATTCCTTGTTAGAGAAAACTAAGGAGGAGTAACTAATGAAAAAAGTTTTAATTGCAAACCGTGGAGAAATCGCAGTACGGATTATTCGTGCATGTAAAGAAATGGGTATCAAAACTGTTGCTGTCTATTCTGAAGCAGATGCAGAGGCGCTACACGTTCAACTGGCAGATGAAGCAGTTTGTATCGGACCACGTCTATCAACAGACAGCTATTTAAACTTCTCAAACGTGATCAGTGCTGCAAAAGCAACGGACTGTGACGGAATCCATCCTGGTTATGGCTTCCTTGCAGAGAACGCAAGCTTCGCAGAACTATGCGAAGAAGTAAATATTGAATTCATTGGGCCAACAGCGGCAGCGATTTCGAAAATGGGAACAAAAGATGTAGCGCGTAATACAATGGCGTCTGCAGGTGTTCCGATTGTTCCTGGTTCTGACGGCATCGTGGACGACGCAGATCATGCACTTGAAATCGCAAGAGGTCTTGGATTCCCAGTAATCATCAAAGCAACAGCTGGTGGTGGCGGTAAAGGAATTCGTGTGGCACGTGATGAAGACGAGCTAGTCAAAGGCGTTAAAATCACACAAAAAGAAGCGGCTGCGGCTTTCGGTAACCCAGGCGTTTATATCGAGAAATATATCGAAGTATTCCGTCACGTAGAAGTACAAGTACTTGCAGACAAGTATGGCAATGCGATTCACTTAGGTGAGCGTGATTGTTCTATACAACGCCGTATGCAAAAACTTGTCGAGGAAGCTCCATCTCCTGCGTTGACTCCTGAAATGCGTGCTGAAATGGGTGAAGCGGCTGTTAAAGCAGCTAAAGCTTGTAACTATCGTGGTGCGGGTACTGTAGAATTTATTTTTGATCATATTAATCAAAAGTTCTACTTCATGGAAATGAATACACGAATTCAAGTCGAGCATCCTGTAACAGAAATGATCACGGGAATCGATTTAATTCAACAACAGCTAAAAGTAGCTTCAGGCGAAGAATTAGCATTTAAACAAGAAGATATTAAATTCAATGGCTGGTCAATTGAATGCCGGATCAACGCAGAAAATCCTGAAAAGAATTTCATGCCATCTCCTGGTAAAGTAACGATGTACTTACCACCAGGCGGCTTTGGTGTACGTGTGGATTCAGCAGTATACCCAGGCTACACGATTCCTCCGTTTTACGACTCAATGGTCGCAAAACTGATCGTTCATGCGGATACGCGTGAGCAAGCGGTCGCTCGGATGAAACGTGCATTGGATGAATTCGTAGTAGAAGGCGTCCATACAACGATTCCTTTCCACGCGAATGTAATGGATAATGAAATCTTCCAGTCGGGTGATTTTGATACAAAGTTCTTAGAAAAGTACGACGTCATGAAATAATTGGAGGAGAAGTGTAATGGCTGATAAAACAAATGCATCGTTTGTCGGAATGACACCGTCTGGAGATGCTGCACTCGGACGAGTCCAACTCGCACCTGAAGTACTCGAAGTCATCATTGGCATCGCGACGTCAGAAGTGCGTGGCGTAATTGCCACCCAAGGAAATTTTGCGACAGGCGTTGCGGAAAAGTTGGGTAAGGTAATGTACGGTAAAGGTGTAAAGACCGAATGGGCAGACGAAGGACTAAAAATCGATGTGTATTGCATTATCGAGTATGGCCATTCCATCCCTACGATTGCTACGGAAATTCAAAGTGAAATCCGCCAAGCGATTTATCATATGACTTCGCTTCAGACGCATGAGGTAAATGTCCATATAACAGGCATTCATTTCGAAGACTGAACGGTTTTTTTGAATGAAATTATAACTGAAGACAAACCTCCTACTGATCGTGGGGGTTGTCTTCGGTTTTTTTGTGGTGGTTGTAGTTTTTTAGTTTTATAGGCAGGAGATGTGGCGGGCTATGAGCGGTTGAATGTTGTCTATGATCACTCCAGCGAATCTTATGAGCGCTTGCCGACCGTAATAGAGCACTCAGCACTTGCTATAGAGCGGTCAAGAGTGTTCTATGAGCACTTAATCGAATCTAAGAGCGAATCCGTTTATTGGTCTTCACCGCAAGCCCATAGGAAATCGTCCGCCTAGAACGTCGATCCATGTTGCCTTCAACCGTAACCACTATGCTACGTCAATGAAATTTATGAACAACTTGACCAAAAATGCAAACTGGTGACATAAAATCGCTGGATTCTACTAGTTCTTTTCCTGCCTTTTGTGCTATCATTAGGTTTTGAAGATGAGCGGTAGAGGAGATAACGATTATGAAACGACGAGAAGCACGTGAAAAAGCAATTCAAACACTGTTTCAGCTGGACAATAGTGAGATGAACGTGGACGAAGCGATAGGTTATATCGTGGAAACACCACTGGATTCATTCTACGAACAACTAGTTCGAGGTACAGCGGAACATTTGACAGAAATCGACAGTGAAATCACAAATAAATTGGAAAACTGGACCATCGATAGATTGCCGAAGATCGAACGTACAGTGTTACGATTGGCTGTCTATGAACTGCTTCATAATGAAGAAGTTCCGAATCGGGTCATCATGAACGAAGCGATTGAGCTATGTAAGACGTTCGGTGACGAAAAGTCGGGCCGTTTTGTTAATGGGGTACTTTCTAAATTTAAGTAACCAAAATCGTCACTACTAGTAGCAAGCTTGAGCTCGATCAACTTTCAATACAAATAAAAAAGTTTGGTGGGAAAATCATGTCTAGTAAAAAGATTGATGGAAAAGCAATAGGACAAGAAATCCGAAATGAACTAAAAGAAGAAGTCGCTTCTTTAGTAGCACAAGGGGTTCAACCTGGTCTAGCTGTTATTTTAGTTGGAGAAAATCCGGCATCTGAAACTTACGTGAGAAACAAAGAAAAATCTAGCAAGGAAGCCGGTATGAAATCCGTGCTTACTAAATTGCCCGACACCGTGTCAGAAGAAGAACTGTTAGCTGAAGTGGAAAAACTCAACCAAGACGATACGATTGATGGTATTTTGGTGCAATTGCCGTTGCCTAAGCATATTGACGAAAACAAAGTCATCCGCGCGATCAGTCCTGAAAAAGACGTCGACGGATTCCATCCGATGAATGTCGGTAAAATGTTGATTGGTCAAGAAACGTTTTTGCCATGTACTCCATACGGCATCATGCAGTTGCTTGAACGATCAAACGTAGATATTGCGGGCAAACACGCGGTGATTATTGGTAGAAGTAATATTGTAGGGAAGCCGATGGGACAACTACTGTTGCAAAAAGATGCAACGGTTACGTATTGCCATTCCCGTACAGAAGATCTGAAGAAATTTACGTTACAAGCGGATATTTTAATTGTCGCTATTGGCATGGCTAAATTCATTACAGGTGATTATATCAAAGAAGGCGCAGTGGTTATTGACGTCGGTATGAACCGTGATGAAAACGGTAAGCTATGTGGGGACGTTGATTATGAATCAGCAGAGAAGCAAGCGAGCGCTATTACACCGGTACCAGGTGGAGTAGGTCCGATGACGATTACGATGCTATTGAAAAATACTGTCGAAAGTGCGGAGAATAAATTAAAGGCACGTACGCAAAATAAGTAATTCTAAACGAGAGACGCTCTTCATGAGCGCCTCTCTATACATAAAAGGGCAGGTGACGGAAACATGTCCAATCAAACTTTTTTAACCGTTCAAGCGCTAACGAAATATGTCAAACGTAAATTTGACGCAGATCCTCATTTGCGAAATGTTTATGTAAAAGGTGAATTGTCGAACGTTAAATTGCATCCGTCCGGCCATATTTACTTTACGTTGAAAGACGATAAGACGAGAATCCAGGCGGCCATGTTCCGTTCTCGTTCCAATACACTTCAATTTAAGCCTGAAAATGGTATGAATGTACTGATCACAGGAGATGTGACGGTGTTTGAAACGGCAGGATCGTATCAGCTCTATGTACAAACGATGGAGCCAGACGGTATCGGGGCGCTGTACCTAGCTTTTGAACAGTTGAAAAAGAAGCTTCAGCAAGAAGGATTGTTTGAACAACGATTCAAGCAACCTATTCCGCAAGTACCTCAACGAATCGGTATTATTACTGCTGAATCGGGTGCTGCATTACGTGATATGTACTCGACGATCAATCGACGCTTTCCAATGGCGGAGATGCACTTATTCCCAGCTCTTGTGCAAGGTCGTACCGCAGTCCCTTCGATTGTCAAAGCAATTGAACAAGCGAATCGCATGGCGAACGTGGATGTGTTGATTGTGGGGCGGGGCGGTGGCTCTATAGAAGACTTATGGGCATTTAACGAAGAAGATGTGGCGCGTGCTATTTTCTCCAGTCGCATTCCGATCATCAGTGCAGTAGGACACGAAACGGATACGACAATTGCAGATTTTGTTGCGGATTTACGTGCTCCTACGCCGACTGCAGCAGCTGAGATGGCCGTTCCGGACCAACTCCAATTATTCCAACATCTGAAAAATCAACAGCGGTCCATCTATATGGCTGCACAAACATTGATTAAGCAGTTGAATAAGCGGTTAGAAACAGCCCAAGCTGCCTATCCACTTCAATATCCGGATCGGCTATATCGACCGTTTATCGAGAAAATTGATGGCCTTGAAGATCGATTGCATCGTAGCAGTGTCGCCATCGTCCAAGGGAAACGGATGAATTTTGATGGCTTATATGCGGGTTTTCAGTACTACACACCCATTCGACGCATCCAGCTTGAACAGCAACAGACAAAACAATTGGACATGCGTTTGAACCGTGCAGCACAGCAAACAATTACACAACGTCAGCAGCATTTTGTGTCATTGATGCGCATGATGCAAGCCCTGAATCCATTACAAGTGATGGAAAGAGGCTTTTCGATCGGTTATAAAGATGATGAAGTGATTAAATCCGTTCAAGATGTAGTGAGCGGTGATCACGTAACGCTTCAATTGGCGGACGGATCCATTTCTACTATTGTAAAAGAAATCATTCCAAAGGAGGTCGAGTAAGGATGGCAGAAGATAAAGAAATGCAATTCGAGCAGGCAATGCACCAGTTAGAAGAAATTGTACAGAAGTTGGAGGCTGGAGAAGCGCCTTTGGATGATACGATCACATTGTATAAACAAGGGATGGAGCTCTCCGCCTATTGCCAGAAAAAATTACAAAATGCAGAAAAACAATTGATTCGCATGATTGATCAAGAGGGTAATGAATCTTCATTTGATCCGACAGCAGGTGAGCCGAATGAATGAGAAACTACAAGCTTTTGTCGATAAAATGATTCCGGAAATTGAACGGGAATTAACGAATCAATTAACGAAGCCTGATATTCCAGCTGCTTTGCACGAGTCCATGACGTATTCCATCGCTGCGGGCGGGAAGCGTATTCGTCCTTTACTCGTTATGGCTGTGTTACATGATCTGAATAAAGATTCGGCAGATGCATTGAAAGTGGCAACTTCTGTCGAATTGATACATACATATTCATTGATCCATGATGATCTACCTTGCATGGATGACGATGATTTCAGAAGAGGAAAACCTACGAACCATAAAGTGTATGGAGAAGATGTGGCGACACTTTCTGGAGACGCTATGCAAGCAATGGCATTTCAGGCGCTCGCGGACCTTCGTGAAACACCACCTTCTGCTGCGATTGAACTCGTTGGGTTACTCGCGAAAGCTTCAGGTGCACAAGGGATGGTCAAAGGACAGGTCCTTGACATGAAAGGTGAACATCAATTATTACCTTTAGCTGAATTAGAGGAAGTTCATATTCATAAAACAGGCGCATTACTCTCATACTGTATTGAAGCAGGCGCTGTACTAGCACAAGCTTCAGCAGAACAACGCGAGCAACTTAACCGTTTTTCTCGCAACATTGGATTAGCTTTCCAAATACAAGATGATATTTTGGATGTTACCGCTACGACCGAGCAATTAGGTAAGCCGGCAAATAGTGATACATCAAGCGAAAAGTCGACGTATCCTTCATTACTTGGACTAGACGGAGCGCGTGAACAATTAAAAGCGCGTCATGAAGAAGCCCTAGATGCGTTACAGTCTATTGGATTAGAAGAGTCAGTTTTGCGTTTGTTAGCGGATTACATCATTGAGCGAAATATGTAATTTGAAACCGTTATATTTGTGTCGTACGTTGTTACTGTTATAATGTAGAAACAAACTACAGCTACTTGATTTGATGAACAATAAATAGCGCGTACGAATGGAAAGACCTACTTACTAGATGAAGGTGTGTGATCATGATGGATCTAACAACGATTACCAATCCATCTTTTATAAAAGAGCTCGATAAAGAACAATTGGAAGCATTGGCGGCAGATATTCGTCATTTTTTGATTGAGAATTTATCGGTGACTGGCGGGCATATCGGGCCGAATCTGGGTGTTGTCGAATTAACGATTGCATTGCATAAAATATTCGACAGTCCAACCGACAAGTTTTTATGGGATGTAGGACATCAGTCATATGTCCATAAAATTCTGACGGGCCGAGCTGGCGAGTTTGATACTCTTAGAAAATATAAAGGATTGAGCGGATTCCCTAAAATGGCGGAGAGCATACATGATGTATGGGAAACCGGCCATAGTTCAACATCTTTGTCAGCGGCTATGGGAATGGCGGTTGCACGAGATATTAAAAAGGAAAATAGTTTTGTCATCCCGATCATTGGTGATGGAGCTTTGACTGGCGGTATGGCGCTTGAAGCATTGAACCATATCGGTCACGAAAAGACGAATCTCACGGTCATTCTAAATGACAATGAAATGTCTATTGCTCCAAACGTTGGTGCATTGCACTCGATACTTGGAAAATTACGTACTGCTGGAAAGTATAATAACGTCAAAGACGAACTGGAATTCTTGTTGCGTAAAATCCCAGCGGTAGGCGGCAGAGTCGCGACAGCTGCGGAACGTGTGAAAGACAGTTTGAAATATTTGGTAGTTAACGGAGTCTTCTTTGAGGAGCTTGGATTCACGTATTTAGGACCGATTGATGGCCATGACTTTGTGGAATTGGAGCGTTCTCTTCAATATGCGAAGAAAATGGAAGGACCGGTATTACTTCATGTGATTACGAAAAAAGGTAAAGGGTATAGCCCAGCTGAGTTAGATAAAATCGGTACATGGCATGGTACGGGGCCTTATAAGATCGAAACGGGAGATTTTGTGAAATCCCCTGTAAAAGGTCCTGCTTGGAGTGCGTTGATTTCTGAAACAGTGCGTAAATTGGCGAGAGAAGATCGACGCATTGTCGCGATTACACCTGCAATGCCTGTCGGATCAAAACTTGAATCTTTCGCTGCAGAATTCCCAGATCGATTCTTCGATGTAGGAATTGCCGAGCAACATGCGACGACGATGGCAGCAGGACTTGCCGCGACTGGAATGAAACCGTTCCTAGCGATTTATTCGACATTCTTACAGCGAGCATACGATCAAATGTTGCATGATGTGACACGTCAGAAGCTCAATGTCTTTATAGGTATTGACCGTTCGGGACTTGTTGGTGCGGATGGAGAAACACATCACGGTGTATTTGACATTGCGTTCTTGCGTCATTTGCCAAACTTGGTCATCATGATGCCAAAAGACGAGAATGAAGGTCAACACATGGTGAAGACCGCTATCGATTATGATGAGGGCCCAATCGCTCTTCGTTTCCCACGTGGAAATGGTTATGGTGTACCGATGGATGAAGAGCTTCATACGATTCCAATTGGTACGTGGGAAGTTTTGCAAGAAGGTGAAGACGCGACGATCTTGACATTTGGAACTACAATTCCAATGGCGTTCGCTGCGGCTGAACAACTAAAAGCACAAGGCAAACATGTCGCGGTTGTGAATGCGCGTTTCATTAAGCCGATGGATACGGATTTACTAGATGAGCTATTTTCGAAAGGTAAACCGATCATTACGATTGAAGAAGCTGTACTTGCTGGAGGATTCGGCAGTGGTGTAATGGAATATGCAGAACAAGTCGGTCATACAGGTACGATCTTTGAGAGAATCGGTATTCCGGATGAATTCATTGAACACGGCGGTGTGGATAAATTATTAATTGAAGTCCATATGACACCAGATCATGTGGCGGAAGTAACTGCAGCGGCTATTAAGCAAGCAGCGGAAAGAGAAAGAGTATGAGTGGTGCACCTGTGAAAAAAGAGAGAGTGGATATATTGCTTGTGGAGCGTGGTTTGACAGAATCACGTGAGCAAGCAAAACGTTCCATCATGGCGGGACTTGTATACACTGATACGTCTAGAATTGAAAAAGCAGGAGAAAAAATCGCGGTCGATGCGCCATTGACTGTAAAGGGTCCTGCGATTAAATATGTAAGTCGTGGTGGCTTGAAATTGGAAAAGGCATTGGTGTCTTTGCCTATTTCCGTGAAGGAAAAGATTGTTCTCGATATCGGTGCTTCGACAGGCGGCTTTACAGATTGCGCACTACAAAACGGAGCGAAACATTGTTACGCGCTAGATGTAGGGTATAATCAGCTCGCTTGGAAGATCCGACAGCATGATCAAGTGACCGTGATGGAGAGACAGAACTTCCGTCATGCGACTGTAGATATGTTTACAGAAGGGTTGCCGGAAGCTGCGACAATCGACGTTTCATTCATTTCGTTATCACTAATTTTGCCTGCTCTAAAGAAAATTATTGTACCAGGCGGACAAGTTGTGGCGCTCGTAAAACCACAATTTGAAGCGGGTAAAGATAAAGTCGGTAAAAAAGGGATTGTCCGTGATCCTGCTATCCATCTTGAAGTCTTGGAAAAGATTGCTAAGATGGCGGTGGCGGAAGGATTTTCAGTAAAAGGGGCTACCTATTCGCCTGTTACAGGTGGAGAAGGCAATATAGAGTTCTTGTATTATTTAGTAGCTGAAGACAAAGCGACAACTGATTTCACGACAGATGACTTTAAAAATTTAGTCAAACAGGCTCATAATGATTTAACATAACGCGCAATGAGTTGCGCGTTTTTTATATGATTAGTATACTTTTGTTTATGAACCCAAGACGATCGGAGTGAATGAAATTGAATAAAGGACAACGGCATCTACGTATTAGAGAGATTATTACAAATCATGAAATTGAGACACAGGATCAATTGGTCGAAAGTCTAAAAGATGCTGGAGCAGATGTCACGCAAGCTACCGTTTCGCGTGATATTAAAGAAATGCACTTGATTAAAGTACCTTCTCCGTCAGGGAATTATAAATATAGCCTACCGCCGATCCACCGTTATAATACGGAAGAGAAATTGAAGCGTATGCTAGAAGACGCGTTTGTCGGAATCGATAGTGCAAGTCACTTCATCATGCTGAAAACGCTTCCCGGTAATGCGCAGGCAGTAGGGTCGCTTGTCGACAACTTGGACTGGGATGAAATGCTTGGAACGATTTGCGGCGACGATACATGCTTGATCATTTGCCGTGAAGAATCTCAAACAGAGTATGTAAAAGATAAACTATTATCAATGCTATAAGTGAGGTGAGGATTTCTTTGTTAAGCGAACTTTCGATTAAAAACTTTGCTATTATTGAACAACTTGAAATCGCATTTGACGACGGATTAACGGTGTTGACCGGTGAAACAGGTGCCGGGAAGTCAATTATCATCGATGCTGTCCAACTACTCGCTGGCGGCCGTGGATCACAAGAATTCATTCGTCATGGTGCAAAAAAAGCTGAGCTTCAAGGACTTTTCACTATCGATCAAAATATCAAAGCCGTGTCAGAGAAATTGACGGAATTTGGCATCGATACAGAAGAAGGTATTGTAATTTTACGTCGAGATATTAGTGCTAGCGGGAAATCCGCTTGCCGTGTCAATGGTAAACTCGTAACGATTGCTATATTGCGTGAGATTGGTTCTTTGCTAATCGATATTCACGGACAGCATGAAAATCAAGAATTGATGAATGAAAAGCGCCATATTCATTTGCTGGATTTCTTTATTGGTGAGCCAATTGAGCGAGCTATGTCGACCTATACCGAACTTTATGATAAATATAAAAAACTTCAGCAACTTATTGCTACGAAAACGCAAGACGAACAACAAATCGCACAAAAAATTGATCTGTACAAGTTCCAATTGGAAGAAATCGACGCGGCTAATTTAATCGTCGGCGAAGAAGAAGCACTGGAGTCTGAACGTGTGAAGCTCCAGCACTTTAACCGTCTATTTGATCGCTTGAACACGTCATATGAAGCATTATCGCTGGAATCGCACGGTCTTGACTGGGTTGGTAATTCGATGAGTGATCTTGAAGAAGCTGCGTCAATTGATGAAGAGCTAAAAACTATATCTGAAACGGTCAATTCGTCATTTTATGCGCTACAAGATGTCTCGCATGATTTAAAACGAATGATTGATGGCATGGAATTCCGGCCGGATCGATTGGAATTTGTCGATGATCGATTGGCATTATTTTTGACATTGAAGCGTAAATACGGCAAATCGTTAGAAGATATTTTGATTTATCGCGATAAGATTGCTGATGCACTCGATCAACTTGTCAATCGTGACGAAAGATTGCATCAAAATCAGGAATTGTTGGCACAATACGTAGAAGATCTCGAAATTGAAGCGAACGAATTATCTATTATTCGTAAAAAAGCGGCGCTGTCTCTCGAAAAAGGGATTGAAGAGCAACTAAAACAATTATATATGGAAAAAGCGACATTCAAAGTACAAATCAGTCAAAAACAACCGCATCAATTTGACGCCAATGGATTTGACGAAGTAGTGTTTATGATTTCCACGAACTTGGGTGAACCTCTCAAACCGTTAGTACGAGTGGCGTCGGGTGGCGAATTATCTCGAATGATGTTAGCGTTAAAAACCATTTTTTCTCAACATCAAGGTGTGACATCGATTATTTTCGATGAAGTGGATACGGGTGTGAGCGGACGTGTAGCACAGTCCATTGCTGAAAAAATTTCCATGATCTCTAGTCATTCACAAGTGTTATGTATTTCGCATTTACCACAGGTAGCTGCAATGGCCGATCATCACTATTTGATTAAAAAAGATGTGCATGATGGTCGGACAACTACGGCAATTCATGATGTTATGCAAAGAGAACGTACGGAAGAATTATCGCGTATGCTTTCTGGTGCAGAAATTACGACTTTAACGCTTCAGCATGCAGAAGAATTATTAGTATTAGCTGAACAGCGCAAACAGGAATTTCGTAAATAAAGTGTAATGTACAAGGTTTTCCATGGGAATGGGTACTGTTTATTTTACCCTTTCATACTTTCCCGACGAAAGGACATACCAAAGGTATCTTTCGTTGAGGAGGTGAAACATGGGATGGAATAAATCTTTCAAAACACTTTTAGCTCTTGTCTTGATGCTCTGCCTTGTGCCTGGAATTTCATTAGCCGAAGAAGAAACGCTCATTCCAATGGGAGACTCCATTGGTATTCAAATGGATTTGAGCGGGATTTATGTAACGAGTGACGTTAAGATTGATCAGCAGGAATGGCTGAAAAAAGGCGATATTATTCGCCAATTGAACGGTAACGATATGAAGCAACTTGTTAATTTTGAACGTGCTGTGCAAAAGGACAGCGCTACGATGATGCTCGACATTTTGCGAAATGGTAAACACGAAACCATTCAAGCAGATCGGTCGCTCATTAAGCGCGCCACACCCTTCCTTAAGGACCGAACGGAAGGTACCGGCACATTAACTTACGTCGACCCGAAAAGTGGAACATACGGAGCGCTGGGACACCAGATCATTGATAGTACGTTACAGTCTGCTCCGCCGTTTGAAAAAGGCGCCATTTATTTATCGGAAATTAGTCAAATTAAGAAAAGTTCTCCAGGATTTCCGGGATATAAAATTTCTTCCATTATTGATCAGAATAAGTTCCTCGGAAATATTCAAATCAATAATGTGTATGGAATATTTGGTAATTGGAAAAATGCATACAATAAAGTATTGGCTGAACCCCTTGAAATTATGCAGCCGTTTGAATTGATGATCGGTCCAGCGGAAATATTTACTACGGTGGAAGGTTCTACTGTAGAGAAATTCACCATCCAAATTACGAAGATAGAAGAAGAACAATTCCAAATCCAAGTAACTGACAAAAAATTACTGAGTAAGACGGGTGGGATCTTGCAAGGAATGAGCGGGAGCCCCATTATCCAAAGCGGTAAATTTGTCGGAGCCATTACGCATATGTTTGTGGACGAGCCGGAAAAAGGGGCCGCGCTTTTCCTGAAAACGATGCGAACAAATGAAAAGTAAAAAAAAGCAGCCTGTGCGTAAAAATGCACAGGCTGTTTTTTCGTATATGTGTTCGATACGAAGAAAAGCGAAGAAAGTCGAAATAGGTAGAAAGCATCGTTCATAAGTAACATTTCATCCAAATTTTTAAGATAAAGTAGTAATTACCAAAAATATGACTTACGATAATAAGAGAAAAACAGCGGGAAAACGAAATGTATCGCCGATCTTAAATCAGGGGGAATGGGTAATGGAAAAAGTGAAAGTGGCAATTGCTGACGATAATAAAGAACTTGTGAAAACGATGATGTCTTATTTTGAAAAGCACGACGAAATAGAGGTAATTTGGACAGCGAATAATGGGCAAGTGTGCTTGACAATGTTAGAAGAAGAGCGTCCTGACATTTTATTGTTGGATATTATCATGCCACATCTTGACGGTATTGGGGTGCTGGAGACGTTGAATGAGACGAATAAAATGGGGGATATGCAAATCATGATGTTGACGGCATTTGGACAGGAAAATGTTATGTCACAAGCCGCAACTCTTGGCGCTTCGTATTTCATGTTAAAGCCTTTCGAATTCGACCGACTGATCGGACAAATCTTCAAGGCAGCTGGAAAACCGAAGAATACTATGCCTACGTTTGTCGTGCAGGAATCTCCACAGCAAACAGGTGTCGTGACGCAAAAGGTACTCGATACTGCGATTACGTCGATGATCAAAGAAATCGGCGTGCCCGCTCACATTAAAGGTTACGCGTTTTTACGCGAAGGCATACAGATGGTGTATAGTGATGTGGAATTGCTTGGTTCCGTCACGAAGATTCTGTATCCGGATATCGCGAAGAAGTACAATACGACACCGTCTCGCGTCGAACGGGCGATTCGCCATGCGATTGAAGTGGCGTGGAACCGTGGAAATTATGACTTGATTTCGAAGACGTTCGGTTATACGGTGCATCATTTGAAGAGCAAGCCGACGAATAGCGAGTTCATTGCAATGATTGCGGATAAGATCCGTTTGGAGCATATGGTGAGCTAACGTAGTGAAAAAATAAATAAGGAATGACGTAAACCAACTAATCGGGTGTGTTAGTTGGTTTTCATTTGTTGAGGTTGAGGAGTGTAATGTGTTGGGGTAGGGGATTTGCGCTTCGGAGGGGACGCGTTCCGGAGGGCGGGCGGTGAACCACACCCCTGCGCTGCGCTCCGGCGGGTGTTTCACCTGTCCCGCTGATCCTCTCGGAGTCGCCCCTCCTACGCTACAATCCCTTGCATTGTAAGTAGAAGATACTTTTTGTTGCGCATTAAAATAAGTGTTGTAATCGATTTTGAACTGTAGGACTTGGATCTAAAGAAGTTAAAACAGAACAATAATTCACATACTACCTACAGTGAGTTATATAAGTACTACCACTATCAATGTAGGATGGAAGCGGAAGCTGGCGGCGAAGTGCAAGGATGTGCTCCTAACGCTTCGCTTGTACTCGCAAAAGCCGTCCTTCGTTACGGCTCTTCCCGCAGGATCAGCTCGAAAGGAGAGACAACCAAAAGGGAGCTTGCGACCTGTTTGGCTCACCGAGAGCCTATGGGAAAGCGTCCGCCAGCTGGAGCTTCCATCCCATCGTACTTACTAAGTAACTCACCTCTTTTAAGTATTTGATCTTGACCTAAACTATGCAATAAGCGAATCTAGGAATAAAGTCAGTATTTTTATATAGCACAATGAAAAAGAGCGAATGCTGTGAGGAATGGCTTATTTACATGGGTTAAACGCAAAAAGTGCTATCTCTAGCGCGCTGGTATCTTCTATACTAGTAAATAAAGAGGGAGGGATTTCGTTGTTAGTAGAGAATGATTACTTTGATCTTCTAGAAGTGAACAATACTATCATGATGAATACCAAAAAAGCGGGATATCCACTAAAGTCATTTGACGCGCTGGCTGCCGATATTCCTAGGCTGAAACTGAACTCATTCAAGGAGCTGATGAAAGCTCTTCAAACGGTGGGCGTGCATGAGATCGGCACGTACTCCGCTCCTTGTGAAGTATATATATCACCAAGCAAAATGAAGGTGGAACTGTATATTCATGCAACAAACGAAGAGTTTCTTAAAGATAAGGAACAATTTTTGAAACAAGCTGAAGAATTGCTTGACCAAAAAGAAGTAAACTATGACAAAGAGAGTCTGCTTGGCTTGGCGTATCTACCAAGTAATCCGATGGTTATTGCAGTAGGCAAAGAACCCGTTAAAGGGGAGAGCGCACAAGTCGAGTATATCACGATGCCGGACCGTAAACCGAATCTTCGTGAGGACGGTTCTGTCGATCACTATGAACTGAACTTCGTGACATCGATTGCGAAAGATGAATGGTTAGGGGAAAAGACGCCTGCTAAAGAAGGATTTGAAGGTCATAACGTTTTTGGTGAACCGATAGCGGCTAAAAAAGGCGAGGACATTAAATTGGTCTATGACCGTAAATCGGTCGGAGAGTTTGAAGAAGACGGAAAGATCGTCTTGCGTGCTTTACATGGCGGTGCCTTGGAAGAACTGAACGGTGCAATCAGTGTCGGTAAGCAACTAATCATTCCGGATGATGTAGGTACCAAAACGGGTTCAATTACATTTGACGGATCTGTGCGTGTAATGGGAACAGTCTCAGCTGGCTTTTCTGTCAATGCGACAGGGGATATTTCCATCGAAGGAAAAGAAGGCGTGACAAACGCCAAGGAAATCTATTCTGAAGAGGGCGATGTCTATATTAAAGGCGGCGTGTTCGGTGGAGGAGAAACGATTATCAAGGCAAAGAAAAACGTATTCGTGAAACATGCGAATAATTGTAAAATCTATGGAGAGCAAGTCAATGTCGGTCTCTATTCACTTGGCTCTGAACTATACGGGAACCATATTTGTGTCGATAAACATAAAGGCCGCATCATCGGTGGTCTTGCGGAGGCATTATTTTCTATCGAATGTGCAACGGTCGGAAATAACTCTGAGCGTTTGACGAAACTGATTGTCAAAGGGGTTAATAAAGAACTAGAGCTCGAAGAAATTCAACAATTGGCAGAAAAGCTAAAAACGGAGCACGAAGAACTGAAGAAAATCCGGCTGACGCTTGATAAAATGTCAAGTATCAAAGCAAGTCTACCGGAAGGCCAGTTTGACATGCTAGAAAAGACTTTGCAAGCAAAGCAACAACAAATTATGTCGCTCGATCAAACAGTTAAAAATAAGTTGCAGCTCGTGCAAGTAGCTAGCACACCTAAAATAGAAATCACACGCGAGGCACATCCGGGCGTACAGATAGTAATAGGTGGAAAAGTTAGTATGTTGAATCGTATAACGAAAGGCGTTTTCGAATTAACGAGCGAAGGAGTATTGAATGTCTGACAGTCAAATTTTTGCCCACCGCGGTGCTTCTGGAAATTATTTCGAAAATACGATGCGTGCATTTTGGGGAGCCGTACAAAAAGGTGCGGATGGAATTGAATTGGATGTTCAACAGACCAAGGACGGACAACTGGTCGTTATTCACGATAATGAGTTATTGCGTCTTGCTGGGATTGACCAGCGCATTGATCAATTGACATCGCAGGAACTGCAACACATCAAAATTGGCAAAAGCGGATATCGCCGAATGTTTGGCCATTCCATCCCTGCGTTATTTGATGTGGTTTCTTTCTGTGCGGAGCATAACTTAGCACTAAATGTCGAATTAAAGGAAACGGTGTACGGGCAAGCTGCTGTACTAGAACAAATACTTCATTACGTAGAACCGTTATCAGCCGTACATCTTTCATCCTTCGATTATGAAACAATGCGTTTAGTAAAAGAACTGGATCGTAACGTGGAGACTGCTTTATTACTTCGAAAAAAATCGGTCGACTGGCAGAATCTTGCTTCGTATGATGTGGATGCATTTCATTTTCATAAGCGATTATGGAAAGACCCGTATAAAAGTCACTTGATTGAAAGTGGAAAGACGTTGCGGATGTATGGAATAACGGGGACGGAATCGTTCTTATCCGAGACACCTGAAGTAACAGGTTGGATTACAGATTATCCTAAACGTGTCCGCAAAAAAATAAAAGGGCCAAGGTAACTGCTGTACCTTGGTCCTTTTATTTCAAGTCCTTTTTAAATCTGTCAGCTGCTCGTCCACTTCTACGATCGCGGCGCAATAAGAAGCCAGCAAAAAATCCAAGACCCGCGGCAAATAGTATGAATCCGCCTAAAAATTGCATCCAAATGAATGGGAATGGCGAAAATAAATGGCCGAACAAGGAATCACGCATTAGTTTTATTCCCAGAGCCGCTGCAATCCCTGGAATTAACAGCACAATAAACGCAGCAAGACGCACCATATGATTCAACCCCTTACTTATTTAATTTTACCGTGTGGTCATAGATTGTCAAGGACTCTGCCATCATGTACGATATAGGTAGATGGTTTATAAACACCCCGTGAGAATGATGTCCAAAATGTGTCAGAGTTGCATTCTCGCCACAAGAAATTTAGAATCAGTACCATACGCACGAATCTTTAAAGTCTTTTACTAGCCTGGAGGGATATTGATGGAATTATTTACGTACATGGAAGATCACGACTATGAGCAACTGGTACTTTGTTACGACAAGACATCCGGATTGAAAGCAGTAATCGCGATTCACGATACGACGCTTGGACCAGCACTTGGTGGCGCACGCATGTGGACATATGCAAGCGAAGACGCAGCTATTGAAGATGCATTGCGTTTAGCTAAAGGCATGACGTACAAGAACGCTGCGGCTGGTTTGAACCTTGGTGGCGGAAAGACAGTTATTATTGGAGATCCTAAAACAGATAAAAACGATGAGCTTTTCCGTGCATTGGGTCGTTACATAGAAGGTCTAAACGGACGATATATTACAGCAGAAGACGTAGGGACAACTGAATACGATATGGACATGATCCACTTGGAAACAAATTTTGTTACAGGTATCTCTTCAGGAGAAGGTACTTCAGGAAATCCATCCCCCGTTACTGCACTCGGTATCTACAAAGGAATGAAAGCCGCTGCGAAAGAAGCATTTGGCGATGATTCACTTGAAGGCAAAACGATCGCAGTTCAAGGCGTTGGAAACGTAGCCTACACAATGTGTGAGTACTTGCATGCTGAAGGCGCAAAGCTTATCGTTACGGACATCAATGAAGCAGCAATACAGCGTGCAGTAGACGCATTTGGTGCAACAGCTGTTGCGCCGGACGATATTTATTCACAAGAAGCTGATATTTTTGCTCCATGTGCTCTCGGTGCGGTCATCAATGACGAAACGATTCCACAACTGAAAGTAAAAGTAGTTGCAGGTTCTGCCAATAACCAATTGAAAGAGCCAGAGCACGGTGATCGCTTGCATGAAATGGGGATCGTCTATGCTCCAGATTACGTTATCAACTCAGGCGGCGTGATCAACGTAGCTGACGAATTGATCGGCTACAATAAAGCGCGTGCACTAAAGCGTGTAGAAGGAATTTACGACACAATCTTAAAGATTTTTGCTATCTCTAAACGCGACGGTATTCCATCCTATCAGGCTGCTGACCGTTTGGCAGAAGAGAGAATTGCAAGAGTTGGCGCAACAAGAAGCACATTCTTGCGCAGTGAAAAAAGTATTATATCAAATAAGTAAGTTACAGGAAGAGTCATAGCGGTAGGCGGGAGATACCTGCCCACCGCTTCACTCGCCTGTTCATTTTTATGTAAATGCTGTAAGCGAAAGGAGTCCTTTGCGTTGAGTAAAGAATATGATGTAGTAATTTTAGGCGGGGGAACTGGCGGATATGTTGCGGCCATTCGCGCGGCACAACTAGGTTTGACAACAGCCATTGTAGAAAAATCCAAGCTCGGCGGTACGTGTTTGCACAGCGGGTGTATTCCGAGTAAAGCGATGCTGAAAAGTGCGGAAGTCTATCGCGTGACACGTGAAGAGGCGAATGAATTTGGCGTGAATACAGGTGACGTTTCACTGGACTTCTCACAAGTACAAAAACGTAAAGGTAAAATTGTTGATCAATTGCATGCAGGAATTGAAGGCTTGATGAAAAAAGGAAAGATCGATGTCTATCATGGAACGGGTAGAATACTAGGGGCTTCTATTTTTTCTCCAATGCCTGGAACTATTTCCGTGGAAATGGACAATGGTGAAGAGAATGAGATTCTAATTCTTAAAAACCTCATAATTGCAACTGGATCGAAACCAAGATCATTACCAGGACTCGAAGTGGACGAGAAATCCGTAATGACATCCGACGGAGCTTTATTAATGAATGCGCTTCCATCTTCAATTACGATCATCGGCGGAGGCGTCATCGGTATTGAATGGGCGTCTATGCTAGCAGATTTCGGTGTGGATGTAACAGTGCTCGATCGTCTTGACGAGATACTAGCGACGGAGGATAAAGAAGTTGCAGTTGCTATGCATAAAGCGCTTAAAAAGCGTGGTGTGAAATTCATTTTAGGTGCAGAGATTTTAACAGATTCATTGCAGAAAAATGATAGTGACGTGACGATTTCCTATAAACTCGGTGATGAAGAGCAATCTATCACGAGTGAGAAAATGATGGTGTCTGTTGGACGCGCTCCAGTTATCCAAGATATTGGTTTGCAAAACACAGATATTCAAGTCGATAAGGGCTCGATTCAAACGAATACACATTATCAAACAAAAGATGACCATATATATGCAATCGGTGACGTGATTGGTGGACTTCAACTGGCACATGTGGCAGAACACGAAGGATTGCACGCAATCGAACATATTGCTGGAAAACGACTAGATCCGATGAATTATGATCTGGTACCACGCTGTGTTTATTCGTATCCTGAAACGGCGGCAGTTGGCTTGACGGAGCAACAAGCGAAAGATCAAGGGTTCGATGTGAAAATCGGCAAGTTTCCGTTCAAAGCAAACGGCAAAGCATTGGTTAACGGTCACGCAGATGGTTTCGTCAAAATTATTGTGGACGAGCAGACAGATGATATTATCGGTGTCCATATGATGGGTTCGCATGTAACGGATTTAATTTCTGAAGCGGGCTTGGCGATGGTGATGAATGCAATTCCTTGGGAAATATCCTCGGCTGTCCATCCGCACCCGACATTATCAGAAGCGTTCAGTGAAGCGGCATTAGCAGTTGAAGGGCTAGCCATTCACATGTAAAGGAGGAAGTGGAATGAGTAATCGGCATATTGAATTGGGTTTGACAGATGAAGATGTGTTACAGATGTACGAGACGATGCTGATGGCACGTCGTTTAGATGAGAGAATGTGGTTACTGAATCGCGCGGGGAAAATTCCATTCGTCATTTCTTGTCAAGGACAGGAAGCTGCGCAAGTAGGGGCTTCATTCGCTCTCAATAACGAAAAAGATTGGATCGCACCGTATTACCGCGATATGGGAGTTGTCTTGCATTTCGGCATGACGCCGAAAGAATTGATGTTATCGGCTTTTGCCAAAGCAGAAGATCCGAACTCCGGCGGACGGCAGATGCCAGGTCACTTTGGCCAACGCAAGAATCGTATCTTGACAGGATCTTCACCTGTTACAACACAATTACCACATGCTGTCGGCGTAGCATTAGCCGCGAAAATGAATAAACAAGATTTCATCACGTTCGTGACTCTTGGAGAAGGTTCTTCCAATCAAGGAGATTTCCATGAAGGCATGAACTTTGCGGGTGTGCATAAATTACCGACTGTAATTATGGTGGAAAATAATAAATATGCAATCTCTGTACCTATAGAAAAACAAATAGCGTGTGAAAATGTCTCTGACCGTGCGATTGGTTACGGTATGCCGGGCTATACAGTAGACGGACGCGATCCGTTGACAGTGTATGAAGTGGTGAAAGAGGCTGCGGATCGAGCTAGAAACGGTGACGGGCCAACGTTGGTTGAAGCGGTATGTTATCGATTGACGGCGCACTCTTCTGATGATGATCAACGTCAATACCGTGATGCAGAAGAGTTGGAAGACGAAAAGAAAAACGATCCGTTATTGTCATTCATTCAATATTTGCAAGAAGTAAATGTTTTGACGGAAGAGAAGTTTGAGGAGATTGAAGAACGTGTGAAACAACAGGTCGATGAAGCGACAGAGTATGCGGAACAGGCGGAATATGCGAAGCCTGAACATGCACTGCGCCATGTCTATGAAGAAAAGGGAGGCGAAGCATAATGGCCAATCGTTCATTTATAGATGCGATCAACATGGCAATGAGAGAAGAAATGGAACGCGATGATCAAGTATTCGTTCTTGGTGAAGACGTCGGACGTAAAGGCGGCGTGTTCAAGGCAACAACTGGTCTATACGATCAGTTCGGCGAATACCGTTCGCTAGATACGCCATTAGCTGAGTCTGCAATTGCAGGTGTGGCGATTGGGGCTGCGATGTACGGTATGCGTCCAATCGCAGAAATGCAGTTTGCTGATTTCATCATGCCGGCGGTCAATCAAATCGTCTCAGAAGCCGCGAAGATTCGTTATCGTTCGAATAATGATTTCACGTGTCCAATCGTGATTCGTGCTCCATTCGGTGGGGGCGTTCACGGTGCTCTTTATCACTCGCAGTCTGTCGAATCGATGTTTGCTTCGACACCTGGCTTGAAAATTGTCATCCCATCCACACCTTACGACGCAAAAGGCTTGCTAAAAGCAGCAGTACGCGATGAAGATCCCGTATTGTTCTTTGAACATAAGCGAGCGTATCGCCTGATTAAAGGGGAAGTACCGGACGATGATTATGTATTGGAGATCGGTAAAGCGGATGTGAAGCGTGAAGGTGATGATCTCACGATTATTACGTATGGTCTGTGCGTTCATTTTGCACTACAAGCTGCAGAACGATTGGCTGAAGACGGGATCTCTGTTCACATTCTCGACTTGCGTACGGTGTATCCATTAGATAAAGAAAGTATTATCGAAGCGGCTTCAAAAACTGGTAAAGTGCTATTAGTGACAGAAGACAACCTAGAAGGCAGCATCATGAGTGAAGTTTCCGCTATCATTGCAGAAAATTGTTTATTTGAATTGGATGCGCCAATCAAACGACTAGCAGGACCTGATGTACCTGCGATGCCATATGCCCCTTCTATGGAAAAGTTCTTTATGATGAATCCTGAAAAGGTCGAAAAGGCAGCAAGGGATTTAGCGGAATTTTAACTAAGGAGGCGTAACGAAATGGGCATTGAAAAAATTACTATGCCGAAACTGGGTGAAAGTGTTACAGAAGGAACCATTGAAAAATGGCTCGTCGCTCCCGGTGATAAGGTAGCTAAATATGATTCACTTGCAGAAGTAACGACTGATAAAGTTACAGCGGAAGTACCTTCTTCATTCACAGGCACCATCACGGAAATCATCGCAAAAGAAGGCGACACGATTGAAGTGGGGGAAACGGTTTGTTTAATTGAAATTGAAGGTGCGTCAAACGAGCCAGTGCGCGTCTCTGCACCTGAAGTAGAAGCTCCAGTTGAAAAACCGGCTGGGAAGCCCGTACAGCAAGCGCCAAAAGCAAAGCCTGCACAACCTGCGACTGGCGGTAAAGCAGCGGGTAGATATTCTCCAGCTGTATTAAAGTTGTCTCAGGAAAACGGTATTGATTTGTCGCAAGTAAGTGGTACGGGTCGTGAAGGACGCATTACGCGAAAAGATATTCTGGCGTTTATTGAAAACGGCGGGGCAGACTTACAAGTAGCGCCACAAGAGACTCCTGCTCAAGAAGAGCCGCTACAAGAAGTTGCATCGTCCGATAAAAAGGTAACTGAACAACCAGCTTCGTCGAACGTTAAGCTTGAAAACGGAGATATCGCTATTCCGGTAACGAGTGTACGCCGCGCGATTGCGAATAATATGGTTCGTTCCGTAACCGAAGCGCCACATGCATGGATGATGATAGAAGTGGATGTCACAGAACTCGTCTTATTGCGTGATAGTATAAAGAAGGAATTCAAAGAAAAAGAAGGCTTCAATTTGACGTACTTCGCATTTTTCATCAAAGCTATTTCGCAAGCTTTGAAAGAATATCCAGAAATGAACTCGATGTGGGCGGGCGATTCGATCGTCATGAAAAAGGATATCAACATCTCGATTGCGGTGGCAACGGACGATGCGTTATTCGTTCCAGTCATCAAAGAAACCGATGAAAAGACGATCAAAGGAATCGGTCGTGAAATTCACGAGCTGGCAGGGAAAGTACGTAATGGTAAGTTGAAATCGACGGAAATGCAAGGCGGCACGTTCACTGTCAACAATACGGGCTCATTTGGTTCTGTCCAGTCGATGGGGATTATCAATTATCCGCAAGCTGCTATTTTGCAGGTGGAGTCGATCGTCAAGCGTCCGGTTATAATGGACAATGGCATGATGGCTGCGCGTGATATGGTGAATCTGTGTCTGTCACTTGATCACCGTGTGCTAGACGGCCTCGTTTGCGGACGTTTCCTAGCGCGTGTGAAAGAGTTGTTGGAAGGCATGGCGAAAGATAAGACTTCAGTATATTAATAAGTAGCGACCTCCAAACTTGGTTTGGGGGTTGTTTTTTTTGTCTAGTAATAAAAGATTAGTTTTGAAAAAAACAGGGGGGAGTAAGTTTGTGTGTATGAAGGGATAGTGGAGGCACTTATATCACTTACTGTAGCTAGTGTGCGAACTAATGTTAGTCTGGACTTATTTAAGTTCAAGTACAGAAGTTAAAATTTCATTACAACACTTATTTTAATGCATAACGAAAACATCATCCACTTACATTGACAAGGATTGGAGCGCGAGTCCTCTAGGTAAGCATCCCCTCCGAAGTGCCAATCCCTACCCCAAAACTCTGCCAGCTATCCCATGCATAAAATGTCATAAATTTGTATGGTTATGAAAAATTAGACGGAAACTTCTGATTTTCCTCTTCCTTCATAACCGACACTACGGTACACTAGAATTATTGATGGTTTAAAAAAGGGGAAGGAGCACCATTATGCCTATACATAATATGAAAACATTTACATTCACAGCCCCAAACTTTTCCGAATGGAAAGAAGCGGCTGTTCTATCACTCAAAGGGAAGCCTTTTGAATCGTTATACACTAAAACAATCGAGGGCATTGAACTCAATCCGCTTTACACAAAAGAGGACCTCGATCAATTAGAGGTCTCACGCGTAACCAAGCCTGCATTTGGCTGGACGATCGCACAACCTGTAAGTGCAACAAATGGGGAACAGTTTGTGCAACAGATGAAGGAATCATTGGCACGCGGCAATGAAGCCATTGCTTACAACGGACTAAAATCTTTAGTCTGGACGGAGCAGGACATCAAACAAGTAGCAGAGTTGATCACGCAATATCCGATTTTATTCACTGAAGTGCAAAGCGATGATCCAATCTTGCAAGCCTTCAGATATATAGAAGAATCGAAGCGTCAAGACGTTACTGGAATATGCATTAGTGCAGTCCCGGTACTACCTGAAGGATTCCCAGGAGTTCGTACGAAAGGTGCCGATTTATGGACAGCGCATCACGAAGGTGCAGACGCGGTCACTGAACTTGCGTTATCACTATCACTCGCAGCTGAACTAGCGGATGAAGCTTCTTCATTTGAAGAATTTACAAACGACTTCTATGCACGATTTGCTTCGGATACACATTTTTTCATGGAAATCGCAAAGTTCCGTGCATTCCGGGTGTTGTGGAAGTTATTTAATGAAGCCTATGGAGTGGAAAATGCCAAACAAGTACCTTTACTTGGGATTACTTCACTGCGCTCCTACTCGAAGCTCGATCCATATGTAAACTTATTACGTGGCGGCAACTCTGCATTCGCGGCTATTTTAGGCGGCGCAGATTGGTTGACGGTATTGCCACACGACGTATTGACAGGTACGTCTCCAAGTTCGAATCGTTACGCACGCAATATTCAGTTGATTCTGAAGGAAGAGACACATATCGATCAAGTTCTTGATCCTGCAGGCGGTTCATACTATATCGAGTCGTTGACGACAGAATTAATTCGTAAATCATGGGCGAAGTTCTTAGAGATTGAAGAGAATGGCGGTTATCAAGCGTTCTTGCAGTCTGGTGAATTAAGCAAGCTTTACGCGCAGCGTCAGAAAGAAATGGCGACAGGTAAGAAGACGTTGATCGGTACGAATGTCTATGCAGAATTGACGGATGTAAATTATGCGAACGAATCTACCGTAACAGTTTCCAAACGATTGGCAGTGCCATTTGAAAATATACGTTCTAAACAGAAAGAAGAATTACCGAAAACGGTCTTACTAAACTTTGGCGCGTTGAAAGATTATAAACCACGCGCAGATTTCGTCAGCGGATTTTTGGCAGTTGGCGGGATCGAAGCGACGTGGAGCCCTTCTTTCGAGACGAACGAACAAGCGCTCAGTTGGATCGAAGAACAACAGCCGGATTATGCGGTAATTTGTGCGTCCGCTGCAGACACAGGAGAAGCGGTAACGAACTTCCTCGCTTCGTATAAAGGGAATTGTCCAATTGATACAGCAGGGAAATATCCAGCAGAAACAGCAGATCAGTGGCTTGCAAATGGACTGAATGGTTTCATTTTTGCAGGACAAGACAAGATCGAAAAATTGAATTCTATTATTATGCAAACAAAAGGAGGCCGTTCCGTTGAGTAAACCTGATTTCCGTAAAGTCAATATAGAACAATCACTCAATGAACTCTCACAGCAAACTTCGTCAAAAGAGAATTTTTTAACGAATGAAGGAATCAATGTAGCGCCTGTCTATACAGCAAAGGACATTGAAAACACTGAGCATTTGAAAGACTTCCCTGGTATTGCACCGAACACACGCGGACCGTATCCGACGATGTACGTGGCACGTCCTTGGACGGTTCGTCAGTATGCTGGTTTCTCTACAGCGGAAGAAAGTAACGCGTTTTACCGTCGGAACTTGGCGATGGGGCAAAAGGGACTTTCTGTTGCGTTTGACCTTGCGACTCACCGAGGGTATGACTCCGATCATCCTCGTGTAACGGGTGACGTAGGTAAAGCGGGAGTTGCCATTGATTCTATTGAAGATATGAAGATTTTATTCGCAGGTATTCCACTTGATCAAATGTCGGTATCAATGACGATGAACGGTGCGGTTCTGCCGATCATGGCGTTCTATATTGTGGCAGCTGAAGAGTCGGGAGTGGCGCCTGAAAAGCTTTCAGGTACTATCCAAAATGATATTCTAAAAGAGTATATGGTACGTAATACGTACATCTTCCCACCGGCTATGTCGATGCGGATCATTGCGGATATTTTCTCGTATACATCTGAAAACATGCCGAAATTTAACTCGATTTCGATCTCGGGTTACCATATGCAAGAAGCGGGAGCGACAGCGGATATCGAGCTGGCGTATACACTTGCAGACGGCTTGGAATATGTTCGTACTGGCTTAAAGGCGGGAATAGATATCGATTCATTCGCACCACGTTTGTCATTCTTCTGGGCAATCGGCATGAACTATTATATGGAAATAGCAAAAATGAGAGCGGCACGGAAAATTTGGGCGCAGATGATGCAGTCATTTGAACCGAAAAATCCGAAGACACTTGCATTACGTACGCATTCTCAAACGTCAGGCTGGAGTTTGACGGAGCAAGATCCATTCAACAACGTAACGCGAACATTGGTCGAAGCTAACGCATCATCTATGGGTCACACGCAGTCATTGCACACGAACGCATTGGATGAAGCAATCGCATTACCGACAGATTTCTCGGCTCGTATTGCACGGAACACGCAGTTGTTCTTACAAGAAGAGACGATGATGACGAAAGTAATCGATCCTTGGGGCGGTTCGTACTATGTGGAGAAGTTAACGGAAGAGTTAATGGAGAAAGCATGGGGATTAATTGGAGAAATCGAGTCGCTCGGTGGTATGGCAGAAGCGATTGAAACCGGCTTGCCGAAAATGAAAATTGAAGAAGCTGCGGCGAAGCGCCAAGCGAAAATTGATTCCAAAGCGGAAACGATTGTCGGTGTGAATAAATATCGTCTCGATACGGAAGATGCGATTGATATTCTCGATATCGATAATACGATGGTACGCCAGAAGCAAATTGACCGCATTAACGATATGAAAGACAAGCGGGATGAAAAAGTAGTTCAGGCAACGCTTACAGCCATCACAGAAGCGGCTAAGAGCGGCGAAGGGAACTTACTTGCATTGGCAGTAGACGCAGCAAGAGCGCGCGCAACAATCGGTGAAATCTCGGATGCAATTGAATCCGTATCCGGTAGACATAAGGCGGTGATCCGTTCAGTGAGTGGTGTGTATAGCGCGAACTTCTCGAATGAAGAGGAGATCCAAGAAGTAAAAGATATGACCGATGAGTTCCTTGAAAATGAAGGCCGTCGTCCACGTATTTTAGTAGCGAAAATGGGTCAAGACGGACATGACCGCGGAGCGAAAGTAATCGCGTCTTCGTTTGCTGACTTAGGATTTGATGTCGATATCGGTCCTTTATTCCAAACACCTGAAGAAACAGCTCTACAGGCAGCGGAAAACGATGTGCACGTGATCGGTGTAAGTTCACTTGCGGCAGGTCATAAAACATTAGTTCCGACATTGCGTGAAGAACTGAAGAAAATCAATCGTGAAGACATTTTAGTCGTTGTAGGTGGCGTTATTCCGGCACAGGATTATGATTTCTTGCGCAAGAATGGTGCAGCGGCAATCTTTGGCCCAGGTACGGTTATTCCAGTGGCGGCTCAAAAGGTCATTGAGGAGATTTACCGACAGCTCGGCTACGAGGAAGTGACGGATTGACAGAAAAACAAAACGGACGAGATGAATCAGCAATGCATGTGATGCGCGGAATTAAATCCACTCACGATGGATTTGTTGCCTCTTCCCGTAAACGCTTTGTTAAGAAAGATCCATCTCATAAAAATTTGGATGTATTGAAGCAGGAAATAGAAAATGGCTCACGTCTTTATTTGGCACGCGGTATTACGTTGCTCGAAAGTACGAAACCGAGTGATAAAGAGGTTGGTCAGGAAGTGTTGACTAGCCTTCTGCCGAAAACGGGCAACTGTATTCGAATTGGGATTACGGGTGTACCGGGTGCAGGGAAAAGTACATTTATCGAGGCATTCGGTTTGATGCTGGCGGATATGGGACATAAAGTGGCGGTACTCGCGATTGATCCGAGTTCTACGTTGACTGGCGGAAGTATCTTAGGTGACAAGACTCGTATGGAGGAGTTGGCGCGGCATAAAAACGCGTTTATCCGCCCTTCTCCGTCAGCTGGGACGCTTGGCGGCGTGCATAAGAAATCACGCGAAACGATGTTGCTTTGCGAAGCGGCAGGGTATGACGTGATTTTGATTGAAACGGTCGGAGTCGGGCAAGGCGAAACGATTGTCCGGGGCATGGTCGATTATTTCATGTTGCTCGTGCTGACTGGTGCCGGTGATGAACTGCAAGGAATGAAAAAAGGAATCATGGAGCTAACAGACGGTGTCGTCGTGCATAAGAATGACGGGGCGAATAAACCGCTCGTCAAAAAGACAGTACGCGAATATACACGGATCAT
This sequence comes from Sporosarcina sp. P26b, assembly GCF_002743245.1. NCBI lineage: Bacteria > Bacillati > Bacillota > Bacilli > Caryophanales > Caryophanaceae > Sporosarcina > Sporosarcina sp. P26b. The sequence continues at coordinate 1,005 of NZ_PDYW01000019.1, read as the reverse complement.
GCACATGCTCCAACCGGCTTCTCCTGAATGGACATCGAAAGTACAACCGGTGTCTTCTATAGAAAAAACAGGCTTGGAAGCGGTATGGGAAACCATTTTGGAGTTCGAACAAGAAATGAAAGATAAGAATCATTGGGATACAAGACGTCAACACCAGACACGTGATTGGTTCCATGCGATGATTCGTGATCACTTGATTGACTCATTCTTTTCAGAGCAAGGCCGTAAAACGCAGGTGAAGGTACTCGAAGAAGAATTGCTAGATGGACATCTAACAGTGACGGGGGCAATTGATCGATTGTTTTCTTCTTGATTCTTGCGTAAATATGCTATGATTAAAGAGGATAGCCAATTATGATTAGGGAAGCTTCATAGCGGAACTGAACGCGCTATCACAAATATATATACCAAGAGAGGAGATATTGTAAAATGACTATGAACTTTGATTTTTACATGAACGATATGACTAGCCAAGCGAGATCCGAAATGGAGGCTAGCGGCTACAAGCAATTGCAAACAGCTGAGGACGTGGAAGAAGCATTCAAGCAACCAGGTACGACGTTAGTAATGGTGAACTCGGTATGTGGATGTGCCGGCGGAATCGCTCGCCCAGCAGCTGCACACGCAGTACACTACGACAAGCGCCCTGACCACTTGGTGACGGTATTTGCTGGACAAGACAAAGAAGCAACTGCACAAGCACGCATGCACTTCGGTGAAGACCACATCCCATCCTCTCCATCATTTGCTCTTCTAAAAGACGGCAAGCTGATCGGTGAAGTAGGACGTTTCGAAATCGAAGGACATGATCCAATGTCTGTAGTTGTGAATCTTCAAGAACAGTTTGAAGAGCACTGCGAAGAACTATAACAAACAAAAGCGGAATGCGCCGTCTAGTCTCGACAGACGCTGGAGGTCCTGAAGCAAAAGGCCGCACTTGCCTTTTGAATCAGGACCGAAGCGATCCGAGAGACTGGCGCATGTAGCTAGATGAAACAAAAGCGG